>DAITMV010000129.1:0-8429 GCA_036834985.1 Burkholderiaceae bacterium
TTGCGCAGCACCGTCACTTTGGCGCTATTGCCAATACCCACCTGCTCCAGGGCACGGGCCATCTGCGCCACGTTGGCCACCGGCTTTCCATTGATGGCCACAATGATGTCTCCCAACAGGCCACGTTGCAGATCAAAAGGTCTCAAGCCAGCCTGATCGGCAGAAGAGCCCGGTTGTATATCGAGCACAGCGATGCCGCGAATCCCCAAACGAGCAGAGATACTCTCATCCGCGGCCGAAATACCGATGCCCGGACGAGGTAGCCGGCCCTTCTTGATCAACTGCGGAACAATGCTGTTGACCAAATCGACCGGAATGGCAAACCCGACCCCGGCCGAGCTGCCGGACTTGGAGACAATCGCGGTGTTCACGCCAATCAAGCGACCTGCCGAATCAAGCAGGGGTCCACCAGAATTGCCGGGGTTGATGGCTGCATCGGGTTGAATCTCACCCGCGATTTCTCGACGTGTGTCGGTGGAGAGCGTTCGTTCCAGGGCACTCACAATCCCTGAAGTGAGTGTTTTTGAGAGACCGAACGGATTGCCGATGGCAAACACCGACTGCCCAACTTTGAGCTCATCAGACTTGCCAATCGGAATGGCATGCAGGTCAGCCGGATTGGGGTTAATGAGCTGGACCACCGCCAGATCAAAATTGGGCGTCACTCCGACCAGCCGCGCTGCGTAGGTTTTACCTGAATCGAGTTGTACATTAATTTTTCGGGCGTTGGCCACCACATGCGCATTGGTCACCACATGCCCCTGACTATCCCAGATAAAGCCCGAACCGGCGCCTTCGGCCACACGCTGCTGCAAGAATCCACCCTCGACACTTTCAGTAAAGATGTAAGCCACCGATGGCTTGGAGACCTCAAACAGTTCAATCACGCTTTTTTCGGTGGACGACAAATCGCCCCGAGGCGTGACCACACGGGCCTGGACCTGTGCAGCCGGAGCCACGGCGGCAGGGCGCTGACCGATCAGCCCACGGTCCTTGGCTAGCACATACAAGGCAGAGATACAGAGAATCAGGGTGATCACCGTCATCCAGGAGGCGCCGCGCTGATCTTGCAACCGTTTGAGTGTCATCATGAACATCGAATTAAAAATCTGACCCCTATTTTAGCGGGCGCAGACGGGTTTTAAGTGTCGGGGTTTAAAACAAAGCCAAAGTGGTTAGGCACTTCTGAACGTTGGATGGCGTGCACCGGCATGGGCGCTACAGGCGGATTGGCGATCTCATTGATCACCGTGTCCGCCTGGGGCAGACGCCAACCGCGATGTTTGCACAGGGTTTCGTCGGGCATGCACCAGGGCAGCGTCAGAGCGAGCGCATCGCCGGTCTGCTCGATGTGTGTGCCTATGGTGTCGATCGCGGCATTGTCCAACACACCCACACCCAAGGGGGTATCACACAACAAGACGCCCTCCTCGTCCATCCACAGCGACAGGGGATAAGTCACTAGGCGGGTATGGGTCAGCAGGGCGTAGCCTTGCCCTACCGGATGCAACCCAAAGACCCAAGGCGTGTAATCGAGCGCAACATAAACTTTTTGCGGCCCATTCTGGAAAAACCAGCGGCCCTGCTCATCACCGGCATAATTGCGATCCATAAAATGACGCATGCGTTCATGTGTGATGACCAGTCCTGCGGGTACGTCACCCGTGAGCAGCCATTCACCGCGGCGGGACAATTTGAGCCAGCCGGCAATCGAGGGCACATTGGGCCAGCGCAGCAAGGCCTGTCGAACCAGATCATCCATGGTGTTGCGCCTCAAAAAAACCGAAACAGCGCTGGGGCAGCCAATCAAGACCTGCAGGCCAGCGCCCGGCGGACGGAAACCCCACATGGCCGCCATGTGCAGGGTACATCAAGGTCACACGCGTAGAGACCTCGTGTTGATCGGGTAAAAACTTGCTGGGTAAAAACGGATCGTTTTGTGCGTTGATGACCAGCGTAGGCACGTCAATATGCTTTAAAAAAGGCTTGGAGGCCGATTTGCGCCAGTAATCATGGGCGCTGTCAAAGCCATGCAGCTTGGCGGTCACCAGTTCATCAAAATCAAAGAAATTTTTGGAGGCTTTGATGGCCTCTGCATCCAGCAAGCCGGGAAACCGCTCGGCTTTTTGCAAGGTTTTGGGGATCAGCGAGTCCAAAAACATGCGGGTGTAGATCATGTTAAAACCGGATGAAAGCGAATACGCGCCGGCTTGCAAATCAATCGGCGCAGACACCGACACCGCTGCGCTGACCACCGCACAGGCACGCTCACCCTCTTCTCCCAACCATTTGAGCAATACATTGCCGCCCAGCGAGATGCCCACCGCGTAACGCCTGCGCTGCGGATGTTCATCGGCAAAACGACGCAAAATCCAGTCGGCTTCACGAGAATCGCCTGAATGGTATGCGCGGGGCAGGCGATTTAATTCACCCGAGCAGCCCCGAAAATGCACCACGGCACCTTGCCATCCGGCCTGTTCGCAGGCGCTCATCAACGACAGCGCGTAGTGGCTGTCCGAGGCCCCTTCCAACCCGTGAAACATGACCAATAATGGCGCATCATGGCGGGCGGGTTGGGGCGTCCAATCGATGTCGATAAAATCGCCGTCTGGCGTATCCCAACGCACCCGGTGATAGTGCACCTTGGGTTTGCGGGTCAGTCTGGCCGTAATGATGGTCTGGGCATGTCCGCCCGGAATCCACCACGGCGATCGGTAATCAATGGAGTGTGGGGGGCGCATCCAGATCGTCTGCTGCATCGTCGGTATCATGGGCTGGGCTGGCGTGATGCATGACCATTTTCCAGCCATCGGGCCCTTTAAAATATACGTTGGTGGTCACCACGTGAATGATGTGTTGCGTACGGTTTTCAGATACAACCACCTGTTCGACCAGGTTATGCACCGACATCATGAGCCCGGTGACTGCATGCATCTCGGTCGGGCGAATATGCAGCGCACCGCCCGCGAGAATTTCCTTCCATGATTCACGAATCGCCTCGATGCCGACCAGGCGCGGTCCGCCAGGGTGAATACACACCACCTGTTCATCATGAGCCCACAGCTCCATCAGGGCCTCCAGGTCAGCGGCCTCAAGTGCATCATAAAAGGCTTGTTCGGTATCCTCAGGAGACACATGGATGACTTTAGCGGGTCTGCGCATGGGGACTCCTGTCTTATTTGAATACAACGGTTTTATGGCCGTTGAGTAAAATCCGATGTTCACAATGCCAGCGCACCGCCCGGGCAAGCACCAATGACTCGGCATCCCGACCCAGCGCAGCCAGGGCATCGGGCTCCATGGAATGGTCCACACGGGCCACGTCCTGTTCAATGATGGGGCCTTCGTCCAGATCCGAGGTGACATAGTGCGCCGTTGCGCCGATCAACTTAACGCCACGGTCGTGGGCCTGCTGATACGGTTTGGCCCCTTTGAAGCTGGGCAAAAAGCTGTGGTGAATATTGATGGCGCGTCCACGAAGTTGTTCACACAGGTCTGGGGACAGTATTTGCATATATCGGGCGAGCACCACGAGGTCGACGTTTTCACGTTCCATGATCTGCACGACTTGACGCTCCTGCTGGGCCTTGGTGTCGGCCGTGACCGGCAAATGATAAAAAGGAATGCCATAGGACGCCGACAGCAGCGCAAAATCCGAGTGATTCGATACGATGGCCGGGATGTCGCAATGCAACTGGCCGCTTTTCCAGCGAAACAGCAAATCGTTCAGACAATGCCCAAACTTCGATACCAGCAGCATCACTTTGGGTTTATCGTGCGCATCAAAAATACCCCAATTCATCTGAAAACGTGAGCCGATCGGTTCAAACTCGTGTTTGAGAACGGCCAGCATGGCATCGGGCGACTGCTCACCGGCCGCGACTGAAAAATGAATGCGCAAAAAGAACAGACCTGTAGACTCATCGCCAAACTGGGCTGAATCAATAATGTTAAACCCACGCTCAAACAGAAAGCCTGTGACGTGGTACACAATGCCGGTGGTGTCCGGGCAGGACAAGGTCAAAATAAAATCGCGCGTGGTACTCACACTGCTCATAACACTCTCATGACGCAGAAGGGTTGATCGAGGACAGGCCCTGGCAGACCTGTTCAGCACTTAACTGGTTTAAACAATTCAGATGACCCAAAGGACACTCTCGCTCAAAACACGGACTGCATGGCAGCTGCAACCAGTGAATGCGGGCCGTGGCCGACATGGGCGGTGTGTGCCTCGGATCGCTGGACCCGAAGACGGCCTCCACACGAACCCCACAGGCCGCCGCCACGTGCATCAAACCGGAGTCGTTGGTGATCATGATCTGTGCGCCCGCCACGGCGGCGATCGCTTCGTCCAGCGTGGTTTGCCCCGCCAGCGAGACCACCTGCGGGGCGAGATCGGCCGGCATCGCGGCGATGACGTGCGAGGCCACCTCGACATCCTTGGGACCGCCGACAATCAGGCACTGTTCAACGCCATCGATCCTGTTGTGCAGGATATGTGTAATGGTTTGGGCAAAATGTTTGGCAGGCCAGCGTTTGGCCGGACCATACTCAGCCCCTGGCGCAACGGCCATGTAGGGAAGCTGGATATCAAACCGTGACCGCAAAGCCTCTACGCTCGCGACATCCACCTGTAACACTGGCAAAGGAAGCGCATCATCCGCAAACCCGCCCAGCCGCCCATACCATGCCAGCATTTGCGGCTTGTTTTTTTTGGACGGCTTGGGAAAACGCTCGGTGAGCATGGGGCTGCGCCCCTCCACGGCATAGCCGGTTCGGTGCCGGATGCCAGCCCAATAGGGAATCAGCGCGGTTTTAAACGAATTGGGCAACACGATTGCGTGGGTAAACTGCTGATCGGCAGGTCGGCGCTTGATGGCATACGCCAGCTGCCGGCGAAGCCGCCACTGCAAGGCGCCATGAACAAACGGCGCCTCAATCACCTCATCGACAGCCGCACTGGCCCGGTACACACCGGCCCCCGCCTTGCTGCGCAACACGCCGATGGATACGGCCGGATCCCGCTGCCGCAAGGCTTGGACCAGCCCCAGCGACATCACTGCGTCGCCCACCCAGTGGGGGGCGACTATCAGGATACGGGACATGGCTCTATCAGTGATGGTGAACCACGGCACCCGGCTTGAGTGCATAAACGGTACCGCAATAAGGGCACTTGGCCTGGCCCGTGGTAGTCACATCCAGAAACACCTTGGGATGGTGGTTCCAGATAGGCATGGCCGGATTGGGGCAAAAGGCCGGGAGCTGGTCACCATCGAGCTCAACAGCACTGGTAGGCTTGTGATCACTCATGCTTATACCCGTGTCAGCCAGTTGTCGTATTTGTCGTTGCGGCCGTAGACCACATCGAAATACCGCTTTTGTAATTCAGCCGTGATCGGGCCACGTTTGCCTTCGCCGATCACGCGGTTGTCCACCTCGCGAATCGGTGTTACCTCAGCGGCGGTCCCGGTAAAGAATGCTTCATCGGCGATGTACACATCATCGCGGGTGATGCGCTTGGAGCGAACTTCCAGACCCATGTCAGCGGCCAGCGCGATCACGGTGGAGCGGGTAATACCCACGAGCGCGGAGGTCAGCTCCGGTTCGTAAATCACGCCGTCTTTGATGATAAACAAGTTTTCACCAGCGCCTTCGGCCACAAAACCATCCACGTCCAGCAAAATGGCCTCGTCGTAGCCGTCGTTGGTCGCTTCCATATTGGCCAGGATCGAGTTGGCGTAGGTTGCGGAAAACTTGGCACGAGCCATGGTCACATTCACATGATGGCGCGCATAGGAAGAAATTTTGACGCGAATACCGCGTTCCATGCCGTCCTCGCCCAGGTACGCACCCCAGGGCCAGGCTGCGATGGACACATGGACGGCAGCACCCTTGGGCGATACGCCCATTTTTTCGGAGCCATAAAAGGCGATGGGGCGGATGTAGCAGGAGTCCAGGTTGTTGGCGCGCACCACCTCGCAGGTCGCCTCGATGATCTGTTCCTTGGAGTAAGGAATTTTCATCATGTAAATGTGGGCGGAGTTAAACAGGCGATCGGTATGCTCTTTTAAACGAAAGATCGCAGCACCTTTGTCAGTTTTGTAAGCCCGTTCGCCCTCAAAGACCGCCAGACCGTAGTGCAGGGAGTGAGTCAGAACGTGGGTAGTGGCTTCACGCCATGGCACTAGCTTGCCATCAGACCAAATGAAACCGTCGCGGTCGGCCATCGACATACGGGAAACTCCAAAGTGATAGGAATAAACACTTATTCTACAATCCTTAGGGGTATCTACGCACGGGGGGTTGAATGATTCGCACCAATAAGATGCTTCTTCGGCCATATTAACCACGGCTGGCTGCAAGAATGACCCATAACAAGAATGCTTCCGATATAGTTAGAACAACCTTAGAGAAGTTATGACAACAAGTACTGTCAACGCCGTTCGCTGGGAACGCCGTAAAGACGCCAGAGCCTCAGAACTGCTGGACGCCGCCATTGACCTGTTTGTAGAACGGGGGTTTTCCGGAACCCGGCTCGACGACGTCGCCGCCAAAGCAGGCGTCAGCAAAGGCACGCTCTACCTGTATTACAAAAACAAGGTCGAGCTGCTTAAAGCCGTGGTGCGTGCCGCCTATGGCGGTCTGCTGGACGATGCCCAAGAGCGGCGCAGCAACCACACAGGCTCCAGTCAGGACTTGCTGGTCAGTGAACTTCATTTGTGGTGGAAAAACATCGGCGAAGGCCGTTTATCCGGGGTACCCAAGCTGATCCTCAGTGAGGCCTGCAATTTTCCGGAAATCGGGCAGTTTTATTACGACGAAATGGTCAAACCCTGGTGGACACACTTGCAGGAAGTGCTTAAAGCGGGGATCAAGCGCGGTGAGTTTCGGTCGATGGACACCGAATACGCCGTCCGCCTGCTATCTGCGCCCCTGCTACATCTGACCATGTGGCGACACTCGGTGGATTTGAGCTGCGGCGTTACCACGGATTGCCCGCGCTTTATACGGGCGCATATTCAAACCATTTTATTTGGGCTGTTAAGTGAGCATGAGATTCAAAGGCAACCGACGGGTGTGGACATTGGCTGCAGTGGGGCTGGTGACGATTAGCATTGGGAGCGCTTATGCAGTCCGCAGCAAACAACGGGGTGAGCACACCCAGGCCGCATTACCCGTCAGCGGGTCACAAAAAACACTGCCACCGCTCGAATTTAATGCGCAGGATTTGATGCAGGTCCAGCCGCTGGCACTGGCACAGCGGCTCGACATTTCTGGCACGGTCACGGCCGTATCACAGGCCACCGTCAAATCAAAAATCTCCGGTGAAATATCCCGCGTGCTGGTCAAAGAGGGCGACTTTGTCAAAGCCGGACAGATACTGGCCCAAATGGACCTGCTGGAGGTCGATGCCCGCCTGAAGGAAAAACTGGCCATCGCCGCCAGCAACCAGGCGCAGGTAGACCTCGCCCAGAAAAACCTCGATAACAACCGCCGCCTGCTCGAGAAGAACTTCGTCTCCCAGGTGGCCGTTGATAATGCCATCTCCAACCTGGCGGTTGCCAAAGCGCAGCTGGACGCCGCCCAGGCGCAAATCGCCCTGGCCCGCAAACAGATGGACGATGCCACAGTACGCGCACCCATCAGCGGCCAGGTGGCGGAAAAAACCGTCCAGCCTGGCGAAAAAACCAGCATCGATGCCAAACTGTTCCTGCTGGTTGATTTAAGCAAACTGGAGCTGGAAGCCAGCGTTCCGGCCGCTGACATAGGCCGCGTCAAAATCGGACAAACCACCGAACTGCAAATCGAGGGGATCGCCACGCCTCAAACCGGCAAGGTGGTACGCATCAACCCCGCCACGGTCAGCGGCTCCCGTTCAGTCCCCATCTACATCGCCCTTGACAAGCCAGACAGCAAAGTGCGTTCAGGCCTGTTTGCCCAGGGTAAGCTGACTTTTTCTGCCGAGGCAGACCTGATCGCCATCCCCACCGAAGCGGTGCGGGAAATCAACGGACAAAGCACGGTGTATGGCATCAGCCCCACCAACACGCTGATCGCCATACCTGTGACACTGGGCATGCGAGGCGTGACGGAGGGCAGCGAACGCAACTGGATTGAGGTCAAACAGGGGTTGGCGCTGGGCACGCGGATTGTGGCCAACAACCTGGGGCCGCTTCGCGTCGATTCCCCGGTCATCCTGGCCAAAACCACTCGCTCCAACCCATAACAAGGCATTGCCATGTGGCTTACCCGCGTCTCGATCAACAACCCCGTGTTTGCGACCATGATGATGGCCGCGTTTTTGGTGCTGGGCCTGTTTTCATACAACCGCCTGCCGGTGGAACAGTTTCCTGATGTCAGCTTTCCGGCGGTACTGGTCTCCACGGAATACCCAGGCGCCTCGCCGGAAATCATGGAGACGGACGTCA
>DAITMV010000130.1:0-8399 GCA_036834985.1 Burkholderiaceae bacterium
CGACGGACTGTTAATCCGCAGGTCCCTGGTTCGAGTCCAGGTCGGGGAGCCAAATATAAAGGCCTCGCAACGTGTGTTGCGGGGCCTTTTTGTTTTTCCGGGCTGACAGTAACATGAGGCCTGATAAGCCCATGGATTGAGTGGCGTTTTTGAGAAAAAGGCAGCATCGAATGAGTTTGAATGTTGATCATCTGCGGCGTACCGCTGATACCTTGGAGCAAGCCATTATTAAGTTGGCTGACGTTAATCCGGCGGACGAGGTTTTATATGACCTGTATCGCAATGCGGTCATCAAAAGTTTTGAATTGTCGCTCGAGACGCTGGGTAAGTTGCTGCGCAAGGCGCTCAAGCTATATGGTGGCAGTCCAAGAGAGGTGGACAAGCTCGTCTTTAACGATGTACTGCGGCATGCGGGCAAACACGGTTTGCTGGACGAGGCGGGTGTCGAACGCGGGCTTGCCTACCGAGCCAACCGAAATACCACTGCGCATGACTACGGCGCAGGCTTCGCAGAAGAAACTCTGAAAATCCTGCCTGGCTATTTAGACGATGTACGAGCACTGGCGATGACACTGCAGGGGCTTTTTGATGCCCAGGATTGAGTTGGCTAGCCTACAGTTGGCTCCGCATTACCTTGATTTGCTCCGAGAACTGCTACGTACATACGTACCGCACACGCAGGTGTGGGCTTATGGCAGTCGTGTGACAGGTGGCGCTCACGAGGGTAGCGATCTTGATTTGGTGCTGCGTAATCCGGTTCAATTATCCGCAAGTTGCGATGGATTGCTGGCGTTAAATCCAAAACTGGCATAAATATCGGCAAAAATTCCTTTTTATTTGCGTTTTATTTTATTTAAAGTATATTAAAAACAATAATTTATATTTTAATTAAATCGGCAAATAAATCGGCAAAAATGTACGATTCCATCCATCAGTTTGAACCCTTGCTGCCCGGCGTCGGTAAAGAGGCTCTGTACGGCCAAGCAGCCCGCATTGTGAAGGCTGCCCTAAGGCTCACATCGGTAGCACATCCTACCGCGCGGGATACTGTCCGTGAACTTGTGCGGTCCATGAACTCTTATTACAGCAACCGAATCGAAGGCCAAGGCACCCACCCCTTTAATATCGAAAAAGCGTTGAAGCAGGATTTTTCCCAGCAGCCAGACATCGCAAAGCTTCAACGCATAGCCGTTGCCCACATTGATGCGGAGCGGGCGCTCGAAGCACGTGTAAAAGCGGGTGAATCAGCCCTTGCTTCAGACTTTCTGATTGAGGCACATGCTGCACTCTACAATCGTTTGTCAGAAGCAGACCGCACGATTGAAGCCGGGCATGTGATTATTCCGGGCAAAATCCGGGATAGCTCAGTTCAGGTGGGACGACATATTCCTCCTGTTGCTGCCTCCATTCCTGCGTTCCTTGCGCGAATGGACGATGTGTATGCAAAGCCTCTGGGCTGGGATCAGCAACTAATAGTCATCGCTTGTCTGCATCACCGTGCCACTTGGGTGCATCCATTTGAAGATGGAAATGGACGCGCTGCGCGGTTACAAAGCCATTGCGCCTTGTGGCAATTATCAAATGGGCTGTGGTCGCCCAGCAGAGGGCTTGCACGAGCCAGGCAGGATTACTATGCGCATCTGATGAATGCCGATGCCCCTCGCCGTGGTGATTTGGATGGTCGAGGCAATTTATCAGCAGCTGGATTAAACGAATGGATCAAGTTTTTTCTGACGGTGTGTGAGGATCAGGTCCTTTACATGACCAAGATGCTGGAACTGGATGCCATGAAGCGGCGCATTGAGGCGCTGATTACCTTTCGTGCGGCCCATAACAAGCAGATCCGTCCCCAGGCCATTTTGCCGCTGTATCATTTGTTTGCGGCAGGCCCTGTCACCAGAGGTGAGTTTGCTCAAATGACCGGTCTTGGAGAGCGGACTGCCCGCTCCTTGATATCGCAGTTATTGGCAACACAATTGCTTGTTAGCGATACCCCGTTGGGCCCTGTCCGTTTTGGGCTGCCTCTGGATGCACTGCAGTTTCTTCTCCCAGAGCTTTATCCAGAGGCCGACCTGTCGATTACAGCTAGATAGCCGACAGGCTCTGAGCCTGCAGCGTTCAATTACAACACATACCGTGCAATTTGCCGTTCCACGGTACCGCAGACCTGTCCTAAATCATGTACCAGATGATCCAAGCCGGCAGCGGCTTTGCTGTTTTCCTCAGTCATTGCGGCGATTGCCTCGATGCTTTGTGCGATAAGTACAGAGGCGGAGGACTGCTCTCCGATCGCAGAGGTGATGTCGCTGATCGATGACACCGCATCGGCGGCGAACTGCCCAATATTACCCATCACATGATCGGCTTTTTCCGAGTGGTCCACCCCTTGGTCGATGGTCTTGGCCCAACTGTCTACATGGTCGATGGCTTTGTGGGTGCCTGACTGAATTTTCTCAATGATGTCCGCGATTTGAGAGGTGGACTCGGAGGTTTTTTCTGCCAGTTTGCGCACCTCATCGGCCACTACGGCAAAGCCGCGACCGTTGTCGCCAGCGCGTGCAGCCTCAATGGCGGCGTTTAATGCCAACAAATTGGTTTGGTCCGCGATGTCGTGAATCACTTGCACAATCACGGAAATGGACTCGGAACTCTCGCCCAGCGTTTTAATGGTATCGGCCAGCTCGGCGGACGCCTGACCAATTTGACTGACAGACTCTTTGACAAACGTCACCGATTGACGCCCCTGTTGGGAGGCATCTCCTGCCTTTTTGGCCACCTGATGCGATTCGCGGGCGTGCTGTGAAATCTGGTCTACGGTGACGGTCATCTGCTCGACAGAGGCGGCGGCTGCGGCGGCTGCATCGGCCTGTGCTCCGGCGCCATCACGTACTTCTGAGGATGGTACCCCAAGTTCTGCGGAGGTATTCATTAAGCTGCCGGGGGTGCTCTGCTACACCTCTGCCACCTTTCCCTGGGAGGAGCGGACGGCTTTAATTTCTGCTGCAATGCGTCCAATTTCATCTTTGGCCTGTGTGTTGACGGGCTGGCGCAAGTCGCCGCTGGCGATGATTTTTGTCTGCGCCAACAGGTGGCGAATGCGGGTATTTAAGTCGACAAAAATTACGCTGGCACACGCAACCGTCAGCATTATGACCAGCAAAGTACCCACTCCCGTGATCCACAAGGATCTCGTTACATCGGCCACTCGTTGCTCGAGCAGACCGGACAAAAATTGGCCAGAGGCTTTTTCCAGCCGCTGGGCCACCTGCAACGGTTCGGTGGCCTGGTCAAAAAACGCCTTGGGTTCAATGCTCAGGGTGTTGTTTGAGAGGGCTTGCAGTTGTCGTCCTAATTGCTCCAGTTGACTGGACAGCGCGCGGTTGTTGTGGGCGATGTCCGCCGGCAACTGGAAACCACCCGCTTGAACCCGATCAAATGCAAACAGAACTGCCTGCATTTTTTGCTGGGTTTGAGTGTGTACCAACATCGCGGGCATCAGGGTTGGCAAGTTCAACTGTTTGCTGGCGATGGCGCTGGTAGCGCTGCCTCGCAGGCGGGCAATCAGCTCGTGCAGGGCAGGTACATCGAAACAATAATTGCTCATCAGGTAATAGGTGGAGAGCACGGGGTCCAGCGTTAATTCACTGTCGTCGGCCACCATGCGCATCATGCTGATCAGTTGGTCAACAAGCGCCACGTGTTTTTTAAAGTTCTCCTCAGGGCTGAGGGTCGGGGCCTGGTTGGCCAAAGCTTGCCATTGCTGGTTTAACTGCTTGGCCATGGCATGGGATCCGGTCCACTGGTCGTCCAGCGTCGGGTAGAGCTGCTGCCATAAGGTATTGATTTCCGAGCGCTTGGCCTCCCATTGGGGTTGAAGCGTCACGTCACCATTCAAAACGATCATGCCGATACCCCGATGCAGTTGGGTGGCGGTAATGAGGGCGCCCAGCTTGTCTTCAGCGGTCAGCCCTTTGAGTTCGTTGTGGGTTGAGCTTAGCTGGCTTCGCAACTGTGACATCGATTGCCAGCTCAAAAAACATACCAGCAGCAAGACGGCTGTGCCCAACAGGCAAAATTTCTTGAGTAGGGAGGTGTTGGCGATAAAACGGTTCATCATGACGGCAGCACACTATGAATAATTGTTCTGCATGATGCGGTAGGGTTAACCCATTTGAAACCTCGAATAAGGGCCATTGTTAACAGCTTATTCGATTTTTATTTATAAATTGGACCCACTCAATAATCTGTGGGTCCAACCCAGGGCAGTTTAACTATTTAAAATAAAAGACTTAATTGGCTTCCCGATCCTCTACGGGTACAAGATTAAGCGAGGCGATGGTCTGATCGTTGCGGGTGCTTGCTTCGTTCACTTCATCGGCCCCCTGCGTCACAATTTGAACAACTCCCGATACATCGGCGCCAAATAGCTGCAATTCGTTGGCTGGAATGGCCGATACGGCGTTATCCCCGTTTGAGCCACCTCCGCAGCTGACCAGGCTGAGTGTTGCAACAACCATGCATGTCGACAAGACCAGTGATTTTTTCATCGTATGGCCTCTCATTTGGAACCGGAGATGGGGGTGATAAGGTACGGGAAGGTAGTTTTAAAGCTGCTGATCGGCACGCCATCACTTAATTTGGTCGTGATAGAGACGGGCAAGGCCGCTTTGCAAGTTGCTCCGATCGGACTGGCTTCGTTGTTGCTACCGATGCAGAACGCGCCCATCACGGCTTGCAGCGCAGTGTCCACAACGTCGTCCTCGACGTTACGGCCGTTTGGAAAGCCTGATTTGCTGGCGGTGTTGTAGCGCAGCAGTTCGGCACCTTTGACATTTGCAGGTTGATTGACGCCTTTGATGCCGGTCAGGAAAATGGCGACCAAATCGTCACGGGTACCGGAGGGCACAATCGACTGACCGCCAATCGCGCTCTTGTATTCGGGGTGTGTCGCCTCAATCAGGTAGGGAAGCGTGGGGGTCGTGACGTAGGTCAGGAAGGCTGCCGCATCGCCTACCGGTTTAGAGGCGTTGAACTTATCTTTGTCTTTTAAGCCAATCACCACCTCGTTGACCAAGGGGTTCCCCAGGCGTGACACTTGGACCCACGGGCCGCCTTCACGGGTCGTTACAGAGGCTGGCTGACCTTTGCTGCCGCTGTCGGGCGTGCCTTTGAGCAGACGGCCTTGGCGAACGCTGGCCGATGTCCAGGCGCCGATTACAGTTTCCGCTCCCTGTGTCAGGCAACTGGTCGGTACTTCCAACACCAACGAGGTGACGTTTTTGTCGGCCAAGCTGTCAACCTGCGGACCAGGGTTGGTTGCATCAATGTTGATCAAGTCAAAAATCTTTCCCAGCGGAAGCGCAAAGGCGTCTTTGCGTTGCCCAACAAATACCCGTCCACCACTGGCCTGGCAATCACCGAACGTGACGTTTGAGTACATATATTTTGCAGCATACGTTTCGTAGGCGCTTGAGCTGCCGAAGGTCTTATCGCCAATGAAATCAATGGGTTTGATAAAAGTAGCGCTGCCACCGACGGTTGCTGATGTTTTTGCACCCCCCCGACGCGGTCCTTTGACAACGTCCAGTGTATAGGTCTGATTGACATTGATCGGATCACTGGCACTGCCGGTCAGCCCGCCAGCCAGTACCAATGGAATCGAAACCCCTGCACCGCTGGCGCCGATGGGCAAGGTGATGTCATTGATTGTGTTTTTGAAGCGAAACTGGAAGGTGATGTCTTCGGCCCCGTCACCATTGTTATCGATATGAATTTCATACAGGGCGTTGTTGTCGAGATTAAAGTAGTTGGGGCCACCATAGGCATCTTGCAAGGGCAAATAGTTGGCAATAATGGTTACAAAACCGTCCCGTTTACTGAACATGTAAAGGTCTGTGGCATCGACTCTGGGCATCCCGGCGATGGCAGGGCCTTCGCGGTGGCTGGACGCACATGCGCTACCCACAGGGATGGCCAGGCTTAATGCGACTGCAGATGCAAGGGCACCGGCCTTAAATACTGATTGATTCATTTAATTCGTCCTTTGGGTGAGCTGCATGGGCGTACGTTTACGGCCACAATGTTTCAACGATCAGACATTCTGCTTGGATGTGCTCAAACACTGATTTAACGAATTAATCGGGTCCAGGGGAGGCTAGGGGGGCCGATGAGGTGCCGCACAATAAAAAAGGCTGGAGCCTTGGGTCTCCAGCCTTTCTTGTAGCCGAGTGGATTGCTCGGCCAATACGCTCGGCGCAGGTTGCGTTAACTATTACGCAGCAACCGGTGCCTTGACGGTTTTTGCCAGGCGCGAACGAACGGCTTTTTTCACGTCATCGTTCGGGTTGCGCATGGTTTGGTTCACTTGGGCCACGAAGGCGTCAATATCGTTCAAAAACGCACTGTTGTCGTGTTCCCATGGGTGAAAGTCTGCCTTGAAGTAATCAAAGAATTCACTCGTGGCCTTGCGGAAAATACCGGTCTTGCCAAACAGAATCCGGGCCACCGTACTGTAACCTTTGAGGTGCTGTCCTTTGGTGTTCGGATCGGCCAAGACCAGTCGCGCGTGGAAGTATGCAATCACGGGCCAGAAAATCACGCTGGCCAGTACCATGCCAAAGCGGCGGATAAACCGGTTGTAAACGGTGTTGGGCATGACGGTGTTCCAGACATCGTAGGCCACCGCTTTGTGTTCGGTTTCTTCGTAGGCATGCCATTGCCACATGTGGCGAAAGCCTTCGTCCGAATTTTTGCCCAGCACGTTCTCGTCGCTCAGTACGGCATTGGCCATGATGGCGGTGTAGTGCTCCAAGGCAATGGTGCCAGCCAAGGCCAGCTTTTTACCCAACAGGCCTTGCAGGCCGCCGAGCAGGCTCCACAGCATCTTGTCCAGTTTGAGCGCTGGCAGACCGCTGCGGTCCATCATCTCGTTGTATTCCTCGTGTTCACGGCTGTGCAGCGCTTCCTGACCAATAAAGGCGGTGATGGCTTTTTTCAGTTCGGGATCGGTCACCTGATCTTTGTAGGCACGAACCGAATCCATGAACAGTCGCTCACCGGCAGGGAACAAGACGGACAAGGCGTTAAAGAAGTGCGTCACGTGAGCACCGTCCTGGTGCCAGTTATTGACGCGCTTTTCGTCCAGATTGATTTTGACGTCGCGGCGTACTGGAACTATTTTCATGTAAAAACTCCTCCTTTTGAGACATCTGTTCAGATGTTGACATTGACCAATGTATCAATCTTCGCAGGTATATACAACTGTAAACGTTTGAGTATCTGTACTAAAACGGTGCTATTTGTTTTATTTACGATACAAAACGAACGTTTGCTTAGTTGGGAGTGCTTTTACACGAAAAATTGCGCGGCCAATTGGTGAACGTTGACCCGGGCTTTCAGCCGTGAAGCCAGTAGAAAGACGCCTGCCAGCTTGCGATGCAGCAGCAGGGAGTCGGTGGGCGGGATAACCCACAAGTCCCTGTCGGTGAACACCATGCCAGCTTCCCGGATGCGGCTGGCTAGGTCGGTGTGGGCAAAATCGTAGGGGCTGTCGTGGGCGATGGGTTCGCAGGTCAGCGTGGCCATGGTGATGACGGCCTGACGGAATTTGTCGCTCGGGTCGGCCGGCAAATAGCCGATGGCTTGCGCGGCATTGACTATCGCCTCGGGTTGCTGGCGGACCGTGGCTGTCATCAGGCGGGCGTAGTGATCCACCAGTGAGGAGGGCAGGTCGCGGGCCGCCCCAAAATCAAGTAACACCAGCCGTTTGTGCTGTGGGTCATACAGGTAGTTGGCAAAGTTCGGGTCGGTCTGGATAAACCTGAACTCAAAGATTTCGCGGTACATCAGCTCGAACATCAGGCCTGCGATGCGGTCACGTTCGGCCTGGGGAGCCATTTCAAGTGACTCGACGGGTACGCCCTCCACATAGGACATCGCCAGAATGTTGCGGGTTGTCAGGTCGGCGTGCGGAACAGGCATGACAAAGTGATCGGTGGGCCCCAGGTAGGCGTGATACCGGGCCAGACACTCCGCCTCGCGCAGGTAGTCGGCTTCTTCGTGGAGTTGTCGTTTGGCTTCGCTGAGCAGCGGCTGGACATCCAGCGTTTTGGGAATCAGCCCGGACATGCGAAACAGCGAGGCCACATTGTCGATATCACTGTCGATGCTCTCCCGCACCCCGGGGTACTGGATTTTAATGGCCAGCTGTCGCCCATCCTTGGTGGTGGCACGGTGTACCTGTCCGATGGAGGCCGAAGCGATCGGTGCGAGCGAGAACTGTTCAAAGCGTGAGTTCCAGTCTTTCCCCCATTCATTGACCAATACTTGCGTCAGTTGCCCGACTGGCATCGATTGGGCGTTTGAACGCAGTCTGGCCAGGATGTCTGCCAGCTCTTTGG
>DAITMV010000131.1:0-8395 GCA_036834985.1 Burkholderiaceae bacterium
CCACAGAAGAACTCGAGGCGCTGCAGCTTGGGGCTGTTCAAATGCTGGCCCCCAGCCTGGCCAAGTTTGGTCCGCTGGGCATTCGCGAGTTTGAAGTCTTTGACCTGCCCTACCTCTTTGAAACGCCTGCGGCCTTGCATAGAGTCACCGACGGCCCGGTCGGGCGAGAGCTACTGAAAACACTCGAACCCAAAGGTCTTGTAGGTCTGGCATTCTGGGACAACGGCTTTAAGGTGATCAGCGCCAACAAGCCGATCCGTCTGCCTGGCGATTTAAAAGGTCTGAAAATGCGTATTCAGTCCTCGCGAGTGATCAGCGCCCAAATGCTGGCCCTGGGTGCGATACCGCAGGTGATGGCATTCTCGGAAGCCTATCAGGCCTTGCAGACCGGACTTGTTGACGGCACCGAAAACCCGCCTTCCAACCTGTACACCCAGCGTATGTTTGATGTGCAGCGATTCATTACCGTGACCAACCATGGGTATTTGGGCTATGCAGTGATCACCAACAAAAAGTTTTGGGACGCACTACCCTCTGACCTGCGCGGGCAGCTGGAAGCTGCCATGCGCGATGCCACCCTGTTTGCCAATACGATTGCAGAACAGAACAATCAGCAGGCGCTTCAAGCCATCAAGGACTCAGGTCAATGCAAGGTTTTGCAGCTCACACCCGCTGAGCTTGCGCAATGGAAAAACGCACTGCGGCCGATTTACCCCCGCATGCAGGAGCTCATCGGCGCAGAGTTTATTGAGCGGGTTCAGACCGCTGCCGGCCGCCCAACAGCTTCCCCACGATAATCACCACCAGGGCACCCGCCAGCGCTGCGCTGTATTTAAGTGTGGCGGTGACCTCCGGGATATATGACTTGAGCGCCACATCGCCCAAAATCATCTCACCGGCAATCCAGCCTAACAGGCCAGCACCAAACACGATGGTGGCCGGGAAACGATCCATCAGCATCAACACAAAGCGGCTGCCCCACACCACAATCGGAATGCTGACCAAAATACCGAAGACGACCAGCGTCAGGTCGCCGTGGGCGGCGCCTGCCACGGCGATCACGTTATCGATACTCATGACGGCATCGGCCACAATGATGGTTTTAATCGCGGCCATCAGCGTACCGGCCCCTTCGATGTTGCCATGGGCGTCGTCATCCTCTGGCATGAGCAGCTTAATGCCAATCCACAGCAGCAGCAAAGCCCCGACAATTTTGAGGTACGGCACGGTCAGCAGTTGAAGCGCAAAGAATATCAACACCACGCGTAGACCAATTGCCCCCACCACCCCCCAAAAAATGCCTTTGGAACGTTGTTCTGGTGGCAACTTGCGACACGCCAGTGCGATAACCACGGCGTTATCGCCCCCCAGCAAAATGTCGATCATGATGATTTGCCCCACGGACACCCAGAAGGCGCCCGTGCTCAGCATACTTAAATCCATGTCCTTACTCTCTTACTCTTCCTGGAAAGCTTCTTCCCGTTTGGCCCGAATGGCAGGACTCAATACTATCACCAGAGAGATGACGGCCAACACCAGCATGGTTGCGCTGATCGGCCGGGTGATAAATACCGTCGCATCGCCCCGCGACAGCAGCATGGCCCTGCGCAGATATTCTTCCATCATCGGACCCAGAATAAATCCAAGCAACATCGGGGCTGGCTCACATTCGAGCTTGGCAAAGATATAGCCCAAAAAGCCGAAAATACCCATCAAATACACGTCAAAGTTATTGTTGTTCAGGCTGAGTACACCGATACAGCAGAACACCAGAATCGCCGGGTAGAGGATGTGATATGGCACAGAGATCATTTTGACCCACAACCCAATCATGGGCAGGTTCAGCACCACCAGAAAAAGGTTGCCAATCCACATGGAGACAATGACGCCCCAGAACAAAGCAGGTTGCTCCACCATCACCGAGGGGCCTGGGGTAATGCCTTGGATAATCATGGCCCCCACCATCAGGGCCATCACCGGGTTCGAGGGAATCCCCAGGGTCAGCAAGGGAATAAACGAGGTTTGCGCCCCCGCGTTGTTAGCCGACTCTGGCGCGGCCACCCCTTCAATCGCACCTTTGCCGAACATTTTGGAATTGGGCGATACCTTTTTTTCGATTGAATACGCAGCAAAGGACGCCAGCATCGCACCGCCGCCCGGTAAGATGCCCAATAGCGAGCCCAAACCAGTACCCCGCACCACGGGCCAGAAAATCCGCTTGATATCTTCTTTATTAAGCATCAAGCCGGACACCTTGGAGATCGAGGTGGTTCGATTGTGTTCATCCTCGAGGTTTTTGATGATCTCACCCAAACCAAACATGCCCATGGCCAGCACTACAAAATTGATGCCGTCGGCCAGGTTGGGGTTATCAAAGGTATAACGCTCCATGCCGGAATTCACGTCGGTACCCACCAGCCCCAGAATCAGGCCCAACACAATCATGCCGATGGCTTGTAACAGCGAGCCATGTGCCAGCACCACTGAGGCCACCAGACCCAAAATCATCAGCGAGAAATACTCGGCCGGACCAAACTTGAGCGCCAGCTCGGCCAGGGGCGGCGCAAACAGTGCCAGCAGCATGGTCGAGAAGGTGCCTGCAACAAACGACCCGATCGCCGCTGTTGCCAGGGCCTTGCCGGCATGTCCTTGGCGCGCCATCTGATAGCCGTCGAGCGCTGTCACCACCGAGGACGATTCACCCGGCAGGTTCACCAGAATCGCTGTGGTCGAGCCCCCATATTGTGCGCCGTAATAAATACCCGCCAGCATGATCAGCGACGACACAGGGGGCAATGAGAACGTCGCGGGCAACAGCATCGCAATCGTAGCCACCGGGCCCAAGCCAGGCAACACGCCGATCAGCGTCCCTAAAAAGACGCCACCCAAGCAGTATGCAAGGTTGGCGAGCGTGAAAGCGGCCTCAAAGCCGATTCCCAAATTGTGGAGTAATTCCATATCAGCGCCTCACAGTCCAAACCAAGAGCCGAAGGCGGGCATCGGTAAAGCCAACCCCTTGACAAATACCAGCACGGAAAACGCCGCCATCCCGATGCTCAGCAGAATCGACGCCTTCCAGCTGAAGTAACGGCTGGCCATGGCCGACCCCAGGGTCACCACCACGACCGCAGGAACCAAGCCGGCCTCTTTGACAATAAAACCAAAGATAAGCACGGGAATGACCACCCACAGCGTTTTGACAATGGCAAAGCCCTCAATCGGCTCACCCTGACGAAAGAAGGATCGGACAATCGCCATCACACCAATCATGGCGAGCATGTACCCCAAGACGGTCGGAAAATAACCCGGCCCCATTTTGATGGAGGATCCGAACGGATAGTCGCGAGCGACCGTGACAGCAAATGCTCCTACGGACAGGTAGATCAACCCTGACCAGAAATCTCTCATATTTTTAGGCATGATGAACCGTAATTCCTGTCGTTGTTGTTATTCGATCGATGTGATCGATCAGGAGACAAACCCGGAGGGTTGGGTCTCAATCGGCATAAACACCCGCTTTTTTGATGATCGGGGCCCAGCGGTCAATTTCAGACTTCAACTGAGTCCTCAGGGCGGCGGGTGTCGCGCGGGCCTGAGACACCGGTTCGGTGCCCAGATCGGCCATCCGCTGCTTGACGTTTGCATCTTTGAGGGCCGATTGCAAAGCCACGGTGACTTTGTCGATCACAGGCTTCGGTGTACCTCGTGGGGCATACAAGCCATGCCAGACAGCCACTTCAAAACCGGGCAGACCGGAGGCGTCCATGGTGGGCAATTCGGGCAGGGATGGAACACGGGTTTTGGTGGTGACCGCGTACGCCTTGATTTTTCCGCCCTTGATCTGGCTGGTGGTGTTGGTGGTCTGGTCACACATGATGTCTACCTGACCGCCCAACAAATCGTTCATGGCCGGGCCGGTGCCTTTGTAAGGCACCGTGGTCAGATCAGTTTCGATGGCGCTCATAAACAGCATGCCGCACAGGTGAGACGCCGAACCAATACCCGCGTTGGCATACGTCACTTGGTCTTTGTGGGCCTTGACGTAGCCAAGCAGTTCCTTGAAATCCTTGGCCGGGAAGTTGCCACGAGCCACGATGGTCATTGGTACGTCGGTCACAAGACCGATGGGTTCGAAATCGTCAATCGGGTTGTAGGAGAGCTTTTTATACAGGGACGGCGCGGTGGACTGCCCGATGTGATGCAAAAACAGGGTGTAGCCATCGTTGGGCGCCTTGGCAGCCTTGGCAGCGGCTACCGTACCACCCGCACCGCCGATGTTTTCAACAATGACCTGCTGTTTGAGGTCCCTGGACATGGACTGTGCAATCAATCGCCCCACGGTGTCGGTGGGGCCACCGGCGGCAAACGGAATGATCATCGTGATGACTTTGCTGGGATAGTCCTCCGCCATGACTGCGCCGGATGACATGCAGAATCCAATACCAACAGTCCATACCCATTTTTTCATGCTTGTCTCCTGTTACTACGGATGAATAATGATTGTGTAAGCAAGTATTACAGCGAGCGTAAAGCTCAAACAATTGTGGTTTTCCACACCCTGCATGTATACGTGTAGTATCGTCAACTACCTTATTTGGCTTTGTTATCGGACCAAGACACCATGAATGCAGCGCTTAACATTCCAGCGATTGAATGGACACAAGGCTATGTCACCGCCAACGGTTTGCGACTTGCCTACGAAACGGCCGGTTCAACCGGCGCTCCTGCCCTCTTGCTGGTAGCCGGGCTGGGCTGCCAATTAACCATGTGGCCCGACGCGTTTTGTCTGGAGCTTCTGAACAAAGGTTATCGGGTGATCCGTTTTGACAACCGCGACATCGGGTTGTCTGAAGACAGCAACCGGGGCGTGCGCTTTAATATTCCAATGGACTTTGTCAAAGCCCGGCTCGGGCTTACGATTCGCTCGAACTACACCCTGCATGACATGGCCGATGACGCGGCCGGCCTGATCGAAGCGCTGAAACTGGACAAACCACACGTGGTGGGTATCTCGATGGGCGGCATGATTTCGCAGTTGATTGCCGCCAAATACCCGGGCCGGGTGGGTCGCTTGTCGATTCTGATGTCCAGCACCAACTCGCCCCGATTACCCGGCCCTACCGCAAACGTCGTGCATCAAATGTTTTTAAAAGCGCCCCGGGATAAATCAGCCCAGGCTTATTGTGAACATGTGGCTCGGGTCTTTACCGCAATTGGTAGCCCTCAATACCCCACCTCACAAGCCGATCTGCGCAGCGCTGCCATGGCCAGCTTTGAACGATCACGCCGCCCTGCCGGTGTGCTGCGACAAACCAACGCCATCATGGCCTCCGGCAGTATTGAGAAGTGGACGGCGCAGGTCAAAGCCCCCACGCTGGTGATCCATGGTCAGGACGATCCGCTGCTTCGCCTGGCCTGCGGTCAGCGAGTGGCCCAGTTGATCCCGGCGGCCAAACTTGAAGTGATCCCGGGTATGGGGCACGACCTGCCTGGCCCCTTGCTGCCGCGATTGGCCCACCTGATTCATCAGCACGGTGTAACGCAGTAAGACGCATACCCAGGTATTTTCTATCAGGAAAATCCTTATAATTTAACAATGTTTTGCATATTTAAAAAAGTTCTGGTATTCTTGAATTTCGGTTTAAAACTGGCAGCTTGGCCCTGAACTTTCAGGGCCTTCTTTTTTTTCAGCGCCAGTTTTTTCAGCCACTGCCTTTTTGATGAAGGCTTCTAATCGGCTTCTACAATCGCCGAGTATCAGTTACTGTGAGGCACCTTATGTGGGTATCACACGATACGCCACACATTCACAATAAAGACAACGCTGTTACCACACGATTGCGCAGACACCATGAGCTTGACCAACAAAGCCCTAGATCACGTACTGGCCTTTAACGGCAATCTGACCGAGATTGTCAGCAACGGGTATGACTGGCTGTTTCGACGGGACAAACTCGTCAAATCCGGCCACACCTGGTTTGAGTTGGTGCTGGACACCGATCTGATGAACGTTCGTCATTACGCCCTGCCCGATGAGCAACGCATTACCTTTGAAGATGATTCGGAGATGCCGATCAACCGAGACAGCTATGACATACCGCTGATCCTGGTCCCGCCGCTGGGTGTAACCTCCGACACCTTTGACCTGTTGCCTGGCCGCAGCATTGTTAGGTACTACGCTGCCAAGGGATTTAAAACCTACCTGATCGACTGGGGCAGCCCCACGCGCAAACACGCTCATCTGGATATGGAAGCGTATGCCAACACCATGATGACGCAGGCCATTGAGGCTGTGCGCAAACACTCGGGGGCCAAAGACGTATCGCTGATGGGTTGGTGTATGGGCGGCCTTCTGTGCCTGATTCACCAAGGCCTGACGCAAGATCCTCATGTACGCAACATCGTGACCATCGCCAGCCCGGTGGATATGCGGGGCGCAGGGATGGTGGCCAGCGTGGCCAACACGCTGCACCGCCCGGCCAAGATGATTCAAAAATTAACGCGCCGGCGGCTTGACGATCTGAACCCGAAATTTTTGGCGCCACCCGGATGGATGGTGGCCTTGGGCTTTAAAATGACCGCTCCGCTGAAAAGCATCACCACGTACTGGGATCTGGTCACCAACCTGTGGGACCGCAATTTTGTAGAGATTCACTCCACCACCGCCAACTATCTGAACAAGATGATGCTGTACCCAGGCGGCGTGATTCAGGACATGGTGGTCAAGGTAGCCTTTCAGAATCGCCTGGCCAAAGGCCAGTTGCAGGTGGGTGATGCCGTGGCGGATTTAACCAAAATTGAATGCCCGCTGCTGGTGTTTGCGGGCGATAAAGACCATCTGGTATCACCTTCGGCTGCACAAGGGGTGCTCTCGGTGGTGGGGTCGGCCGATAAAACCATGCATGTAGCGCCGGGGGGTCACATGAGTGTGATTTTAGGTAGCAAGGCGCGCATTCATGTGTGGGCACCCACCGCGGACTGGCTGGCAAGCCGTTCTGCCCAAACCCGTACCTCCCCGGCGACGGCCTCCAAAACCCGCAGCCCCAGAAAAAAAGCCGCCAAGGAAACCCCCAAGGCAGCTTGATATTCGCGCATCGGGCCAAGCGCTTGCACTGCAAGCGCCGGGCCTGGTGTGTTTTACAGAGGTGGTTTGACAGGAATACCCACCGCCGTCAGCACCGGGTTAACCGCCGAGGTGATGGGGCTTAGTGCGGTTGACACCAGCGACGGGTCGAACCCGGAGATCACCGGGGCGTGGCTGATGACGCTTCGCACATCGGGCGTAACGTCGCTTTGATTAACCACATGATCGCCATTGGCATCCAACGCGCTTAGACCCACAAAACCCGAGCCCTTGTCCACGTTGATCCCGTCAGGCCCGATGGGGTTTGATGGCGTACTACCGCCCTGCTGGGCGATTGCCAACACATCGTCAGGCCCCAGCGCACCGTTGCCCGTCACATCCAGAATGTTCAGACCCGCCAGCGGTGAGTTAGGGCCGACATTCAACGAATCACCTGAAATGAGGGTGGAGCTGATGTCAGTCAGGGGCTTGGGCAACTGAATCGGACTCATGTTCATCAATGTTTGCATGCCCATGGAGAGCCATTGCGAACCCGTGTCATTTAATTGAGCCACACCCGTAGTGATCTGCGAAGCAAGTTGATTCCCCGCAGTGGTCAATGGTCCTGACAAACCTGTCGGATCGCTGCCGTTTAATATCTGACCGCCCACCGCCAATGCCGGTGTGAGAATTTGATTGGAGTCTCCAGCGGTTAATACGTCGTGGCCCAGGGTAAATGCCGGTGTCAGACCATCGTTTAGGTTGATGACATTGTCATGATTGACATCAATCGGCGCCAATGGCGCAAACGGTGACCCACTAGCCACGCTCAAACCATTGAGACTTGCGCCAGGAATCTGATTAATAATCGGCAAACCAGACAAATCAGGCGGTGTCGGCAAGTTACCGGATAACAAGCTGGCCAAGGGAACACCAATCACTGCGGGCAACATACCGGTTAACGCGCTGGTATCTGGTAACTGCGATGGCGATACGGTCGGCAGAGGTGGAATCGTGGGAACAGGGCTGGTCGAAGATGTCGGCGCTGGCGTGGTCGACGGCGTTGGTGCTGGCGTGGTCGACGGTGTTGGTGCCGGTGTGGTCGACGGTGTCGGTGCTGGCGTGGTCGACGGTGTCGGCGCTGGCGTAGTCGACGGTGTCGGTGCTGGCGTAGTCGACGGTGTCGGTGCTGGCGTAGTCGACGGTGTTGGTGCCGGCGTCAGCGTTGGAACAGGAGTCAATGTTGGTAAAGGTGTCGCCGTGGGTACCGGGGTACTGGTGGGTGCAGGTGTTGGTCCGGCGGTTGGCGCAGGTGTAGGTCCGGCGGTGGGT
>DAITMV010000132.1:0-8389 GCA_036834985.1 Burkholderiaceae bacterium
ACCAACTAGTCCGCCTGTGTGATTGTGGGGGTGAGTGGTGGGTGTAAAAGGGAGACTGTTGTGGGGGTGGGTTGTGGGGTTGGTGGTAGGCTCATCCCCCGGGGGGGGTGCACGCGGGCCTCCTCGTCGGCCGCCCCAAGCCACTGCAACAGACCCGCCGCTAAACCACCTAAAGCGCCCCATTGATGAGCCTGTGGCAACACAGGCCCACCAATGCTGGCTGGGTCAGTCAACAGGCCCGGTATATACACCTCCAGCGTCAGTTTGATCAGCAAACCCAGTGCAATCAGCCCAGCCCATTGCTTGCTGGCTGCGCCAATGCCACGCCCTAAAATGACCTTGCACAGCGCGTAGACCATGAGGCCATGCAAAGCACCGCTCAAACCTGCATACCAGATGACGGCCGGGTGCAGCCACAAACCTATCCATACCCCAGCGCAGCCGCTGGCCAGCCCCACCAGCAGCGCTGTAGCCTTGATCCAGGGTTTGAATCCCCAGGCGATAATCCACAGCCCAGCTAGGTTGACCCACAGGTGGTTGGCGCTCAAATGCGCAAATTGCCCGGCCACTGCCGCCCACCACAAGCCGGCAGACGCCGCTTTGGCCTCATAACGAAACCCAGGTTGCCACCACCACAGTGCGCAACACAACAAACTGACAGCCAAGGCACTAGAATAGGGTGAGCTAACTAAGCGGTCAGGGTTATAATTGCGGATTGATTTCAACCAAATATTCCTCATTTAAACGGGTTTTGAACATGTTGCCTTTTAAGCGTCTTACCGATCTGGATGTCCGTGGCAAACGGGTATTTATACGTGTCGATTTCAACGTACCCACCGATGACGCAGGCAATATAACGGAAGATACCCGTATCCGCGCGGCTTTGCCCGGTATCCAGTACTGCCTCGATAACGGCGCTGCGCTGATGATCACCTCGCATTTTGGGCGCCCTGTCGAGGGTGAGTTTACCCCGGGCGATTCCTTGGCTGTATGTGCCCAGCGTTTGGGCGAGCTGTTGGGCCGCGATGTGCCCGTTGTGCGTGATTGGGTCGATGGTGTATCCGTTGAACCGGGCCAAATCGTGTTGCTGGAAAACTGCCGCTTGAACAAGGGCGAGAAAAAGAACAACGACGAGCTGGCGCAAAAAATCGCCAAACTGTGCGACATCTACGTCAATGATGCATTTGGTACGGCTCACCGCGCCGAAGCCACCACCCACGGTGCCGCCAAGTTTGCCGCAGTGGCCTGTGCGGGCCCTTTGCTGGCTGCCGAGCTTGATGCGTTGGGCAAGGCGCTGAGCCAACCCGCCCGCCCGTTGGTGGCAATTGTTGCCGGCTCTAAAGTGTCCACCAAGCTGACCATTCTCAATGCGCTGGCTGAAAAAGTAGACCAGCTCATCGTCGGCGGTGGTATAGCCAACACCTTTATGGCAGCGATGGGCTTGCCGATCGGCAAATCTCTCGTGGAGTCCGATCTCATCGGCGAAGCCAAAGCCATTATCGACAAAATGCAGGCGCGTGGCGCAGCCGTTCCAATCCCGACCGATGTGGTGACCGCGACTGAATTTTCTGCCGCAGCCGTTGCGACGGTTAAAAATGCAGCAGATGTGGATGCTGGCGACATGATTCTGGACATTGGCCCTGTCACGGCCAACCACCTGGCCGACATGCTCAAAAAAGCTGGCACCATCGTGTGGAATGGCCCAGTGGGGGTGTTTGAGTTCGCCCAGTTTGAAAATGGCACCAAAACCCTGGCTCAGGCCATTGCACAGTCACCCGCGTTTTCCATCGCGGGCGGTGGCGATACCCTGGCGGCCATTGCCAAATACAATATCACCGAACAGGTGGGCTATATTTCCACCGGTGGTGGCGCATTCCTTGAATTCCTCGAAGGCAAAACCCTGCCTGCCGTGGCCATTTTGCAAGAGCGCGCATAATCATTACGACAACAAGACTCCCAACCCCCTCAGAAGCGGATACTCAATGACCAGACAAACAAAGATCGTCGCCACATTAGGTCCCTCATCCACCGAGCCGGCCGTTTTGGAAAAGATGATCTCTGCGGGCGTTAACGTCGTACGGGTCAACTTTTCCCATGGTACCGCGCAAGAGCACACGGACCGCGTACGTATGGTGCGCGAAATCGCGGCCAAGCTGGCCTGTGATGTCGCTGTGATGGCTGATCTGCAAGGTCCCAAGATTCGCGTCGGCTTGTTTGCACAAGGCAAAACCGATCTGAGTAACGGTCAAAGTTTTATCCTTGATGCCGCTTGCAAAGAGGGTAACGATGAGCGTGTGGGCTTGGATTACCCTGAGTTGGTGGGTGATGTAAAAACCGGCGATACCTTGCTGCTGGACGATGGCCGCATCGTGATGACGGTCATGCACGTGCTGGGCACGGAAATCCACTGCCAGGTCAAGGTTGGCGGTGTACTCAAAAACCGCAAGGGCATCAACAAGCTGGGCGGCGGCTTGTCTGCACCTGCGCTTACCTCCAAGGACATGGAGGACATCAAGACCGCTGCAGCCTTTGAAGCCGATTACGTCGCGGTGTCCTTCCCTAAAAGTGGGGCCGACATGTACATGGCCCGCGAGCTGATGCGCGCCGCGGGTGGTCACGCCCTGATGATTGCCAAAATCGAGCGGTTTGAAGCGCTGGATAACCTGCCCGAGATCCTCGCTGCGTGTGATGGCCTGATGGTCGCTCGGGGTGATTTGGCCGTAGAAATCGGCGATGCCGCCGTACCTGCCGTTCAAAAAAGGTTGATTCGCCAGGCCCGCGAGCACAATAAATTGACGATCACCGCCACCCAGATGATGGAAAGCATGATCGAAAGCCCGGTGCCTACCCGCGCCGAAGTGTCTGACGTGGCCAACGCCGTGCTCGATGGAACCGACGCGGTCATGCTCTCGGCTGAAACCGCTGCGGGCAAATTCCCAGTAGAAACCATTGACGCCATGGCCCGTACCTGTGTGGCGGCTGAAAATTCGGCGCAGGTCACCCTCGATGCCGACTTTCTGAACCGCACCTTCACCCGCGTGGACCAGTCCATCGCCATGGCTGCGCTGTTTACCGCGCACCATTTGAAGGTTAAGGCGATTGCGGCCCTAACGCAGTCCGGCTCGACCGCCTTGTGGATGTCTCGTTTGAACAGTGGTGTACCCATTTATGCGCTCACGCCCGAGGAAAGAACCCGTCGTCGTCTGTCGCTGTTCCGCGATGTGCGCACGGTGATGATGCAGCACGATACCAACGATCGGGAGATCCTCCTCGGTCAGGCCGAGCAGTCTTTGCTGGATGCCGGTGTGGTGCAGTTGGGTGATTTGATAGTGATCACCATTGGTGAGCCTATCGGCAAATCAGGTGGTACCAATACGATGAAAATTGTTCGCGTGGGCGAGCATATTCGCAGCCGGACTTAACGTTTAATTTTAGATTTAATTTTTTGGAGAGTTGACAATGCCTTTAGTATCCATGCGCCAGTTGCTGGACCACGCTGCTGAACACCAGTACGGTATCCCTGCTTTTAACGTGAACAACCTGGAGCAGGTGCAGGCCATCATGGAAGCCGCGGCAGAAACCGATTCTCCCGTCATCATGCAAGCCTCTGCCGGTGCCCGCAAATACGCTGGCGAAACCTTCCTGCCCCACCTGATCGAAGCCGCCATCGAAGCGTACCCACACCTGCCAGTCGTGATGCACCAGGACCACGGTCAAAGCCCGTCGGTGTGTGTACAGGCCATGCGTCTGGGGTTTTCATCCGTGATGATGGATGGTTCGCTCAAGGAAGACGGCAAAACCATCGCCGACTATGAGTACAACGTTGAAGTCACCCGTCGCGTGGTTGAAATCGCTCACTCCATCGGCGTGACCGTCGAAGGTGAACTGGGTTGCCTGGGTTCTTTGGAAACCATGCAGGGCGACAAGGAAGACGGCCACGGTACTGACGCCGTCATGACCATGGATCAGTTGCTGACCGACCCTGAACAAGCCGCCGATTTTGTAAAACGCACCCAACTGGATGCATTGGCCATTGCCATTGGTACAAGCCATGGCGCGTACAAATTCACCCGCAAGCCCACAGGCGATATCCTGGCGATTGAGCGCATCAAGCAGATCAACGCCCGCATCCCCAACACACACCTGGTGATGCACGGTTCGTCATCGGTTCCGCAGGAATTGCTGGCTGAAATCCGCGAGTTTGGTGGCGACATGAAAGAAACCTACGGCGTACCGGTTGAGGAAATCCAGCACGCCATCAAATACGGCGTTCGTAAAATCAACATCGATACCGATATCCGTCTGGCCATGACTGGCGCCATCCGCCGCTTCTTTGCTGAACACCCATCGAAGTTTGACCCACGCGAGTACCTCAAGCCTGCCAAGCTGGCCGCCAAGGCCGTGTGCAAGGCGCGTTATGAGCAGTTTAACTGTGCCGGTCAGGCCAGCAAGATCAAAGCCGCTGACCTGAACAAGATTGCTGCTCAGTACAAGGCCGGTACCCTGGCGCAAATCGTCAAGTAACGCCATTTGATACCACAGCGTATGCTGTGTTGCATGACCCACGCGGGCAGCCCCCGCGTGTTTTGTTTTTAAGGAGCCATCTATGTCAGCGGTGTATAGCACCCATATCAAGTCACTGCCCCTGTTACACAAAGGGAAAGTGCGGGATAACTATGCCGTTCGTGATAACAAAATGCTGATCGTAGCGACGGATCGTCTCTCGGCATTTGATGTGATCATGAATGAGCCTATCCCCGAGAAGGGCGCTGTGCTGACACAGATGGCTCAGTTCTGGTTCGACAAGCTGGCGCACATTGTGCCCAATCACCTGACCGGCATTGCGCCAGAGAGCGTGGTCAGCGCCGAAGAAGCATCGCAGGTCAAAGGCCGCAGCATGGTGGTCAAGCGCTTAAAACCCTTGCCGATTGAGGCGGTGGTGCGCGGTTATATCATCGGGTCGGGCTGGAAAGATTACCAGGCCACCGGCAGCGTGTGCGGCATTCATCTGCCGGCAGGTCTTCAGATGGCCCAAAAGCTCCCCGAACCTATCTTTACCCCGGCCTCCAAAGCCGCTGTGGGTGAGCATGACGAAAATATCTCTTTTGACGAAGTCGTTAAAACGATTGGTCAAGATCTGGCCGAGCAAATCCGCACGGTATCCATCCGTCTGTACCAGGAGGCCTCTGACTACGCTGCCACCAAGGGCATCATCATCGCCGATACCAAGTTTGAGTTTGGTCTGGATGAGCATGGCCAACTGACCCTGATGGACGAAGTGCTGACCGCAGACTCCTCACGGTACTGGCCAGCGGACGAGTATCAGGTGGGCGTATCGCCTCCGTCGTATGACAAGCAGTTTGTGCGTGACTACCTCGAAAGCCTGTCTGACTGGGGTAAAAAGCCGCCAGCGCCGCCCATCCCGGCCGATGTGATAGCTCAAACTGCAGCCAAGTATCGCCGCGCCTATGAAGTGATCACCGGGCAGGCCTGGGGCGGTACACACCGCTGCGACAAACCGCTGGTGGGCGTGGTCATGGGTTCATCGTCCGACTGGGAGGTGATGAAGCACGCCGTACAGATGCTGCAACAGTTCAATATCCCCTACGAAGCCCAAGTGGTGTCGGCGCACCGCATGCCCGATGACATGTTCACCTACGCCGAGCAGGCACGCGAGCGTGGTCTTAAGGCCATTATCGCGGGTGCGGGTGGTGCGGCTCACTTACCCGGCATGATCGCCGCTAAAACCATTGTGCCGGTGCTGGGTGTGCCGGTCCCGTCAAAATACCTGCGGGGTGAAGATTCACTGCTGAGCATTGTGCAAATGCCCAAAGGTATTCCGGTGATGACATTTGCGATTGGCGAGGCAGGTGCTGCCAATGCGGCCTTATCTGCCGTCGCCATGCTGGCCACCAACGACGAGCCATTGGCCGAGCGTTTGCAGGCGTTCCGCGCCGAGCAAAGCCAAGTTGCCCGGGCGATGAAGTTGCCAGCTTGACTACGAGGGCACAGCATCTGCGCTGTGTTGATTGTTGAATTTGAACCTGTATTTTTGTAGTGAACACCATGAGCACCACCCACAACGCAGTAACCGCGACCCTTTATGAACACGGCGACGGCTCGCGCCTGCCCGCAGCCCCAGCACTTGGCCTGGGGCTGCTGGGGGGCGGTCAACTGGGCCGCATGTTTTGTATGGCTGCGCAAAGCCTGGGTTTTAGGGTGTGTGTGGTGGACCCTGGCAGTGACAGCCCCGCCGGGTCGGTCGCTGACATGCATATTCATGCGGATTATCTGGACCCGGTTGCCCTGTCTGGCTTGGCCAGCCGTTGCGTTGCGGTGACCACTGAGTTTGAAAACGTACCTGCTACGGCTCTCAAAACACTGGCTGCCAGTCTCGCGGTGAGCCCAGCCGCAGGTGCGGTGGCCATTGCTCAAAATCGGGTGGACGAAAAAGCCTTTGCCGTTTCCTGCGGCGTACCGGTGGCACCTCATGCAGCGATACTGGCGGAGGCAGACATCACGGATAGCGTAGCGACCTTGTTGCCGGGCATTCTTAAAACCTCGCGCATGGGCTATGACGGCAAAGGGCAGGTGAGGGTGGCTACGCTCAATGAGTTGCGCGCGGCGTTTGTCCAGTTGGGGCGGGTCGATTGTGTGCTGGAAAAGCGACTGGATCTGCATCAGGAGTTGTCCGTGATTGTGGCGCGTGGCCGTGACGGCCAGTCCACCACCTTCCCCGTGGCTGAAAACGAGCACACCAATGGTATCTTGGCCACCTCGATTGTGCCCGCTCGCATCGAGCCAGCCATTCAGCAGCAGGCCCGCGAGGCGGCTACCGTCATGGCGCAAAAGCTCAATTATGTGGGCGTGCTGTGTGTGGAGTTTTTTGTGCTCAAAGACGGCAGCCTGGTGGTCAACGAGATGGCACCGCGTCCTCATAACAGCGGCCACTATTCAATTGACGCCTGTGTCACCAGTCAGTTTGAGCAGCAGGCGCGCATTTTGGCGGGTTTGCCACTGGGCGATACCCGTCAGCATTCGCCCGCCGTGATGATCAATATTCTGGGCGATATCTGGTTTGACGGTGACAGCGACACGCCCCGCGAACCGAATTGGTCGGCTGTCTTGGCCAACCCGCACGCCAAATTACATCTGTATGGCAAATCCGAAGCGCGCCGCGCCCGTAAAATGGGCCATATCACGGTGGTCGCTCCCACGCTGGACTCTGCCATGCGGGCAGCTCAAGAAGTGCGTGACGTTTTGGGTATCAAGGACTGATGCAAGCCCGTGTATTGCCCGTGAATGTGTACGACGCGTCGGCACAGAGCCTCCATCAGGATGCTATTGCGCAGGCCGTGGCACTGTTGCGCGCAGGAGAGGTGGTCGGCATTCCCACCGAAACTGTTTATGGGCTGGGAGCAGATGCTACCAACCCGGTGGCGTTGGCCAAGATTTTTGCGGCCAAGGGACGGCCTTCGGACCACCCGCTGATTGTGCATATCGGCCCCCACGACAGCGTGGACGCCTGGGCGATTGATATCCCCGACATCGCCCGAACGCTGATTGACACCTTCTGGCCTGGGCCGCTCACCCTCATTTTAAAGCGGTCCGCCCGAGTTCCTGATGCCGTAACCGGCGGTCAGGACACGGTGGGGCTGCGATGCCCCTCGCACCCCGTCGCGCAGGCGCTGCTGGATGCTTTCGGCGGGGGGATTGCCGCGCCTTCGGCCAATCGTTTTGGCAAAATCAGCCCAACGAGTGCCCAAGATGTGATGGAAGAGTTGGGGGATCGCATTCCGCTGATTCTCGACGGCGGCGAGTCTGACAAGGGCATCGAATCGACCATCGTGGATGTTTCCCGCGGTTATCCTGTCTTGTTGCGTCCGGGTATTATTTCAGCCGACATGCTCCAAGCTGTGCTGGGCCAGCCGGTGGCGCGTCCTGATCAAGCCGCACCCCGTGTATCCGGTAGCCTGGAGCAGCACTATGCCCCGAGCACCCGCCTGGAGTTGGTTGCCCCGGCGGCTTTGTTGGATACTGTGCAGGCCTATCTGGCCATGAATATATCGCTGGCGGTGATCACCTGGACGCAGAGTCAGGCGGTGAATGCGGTGGTGCAGGGACTGGATGCAGCCCGTTCGGCCCAGTGCAAGCTCATCGCCTTGGGTCACGGTGTGGATGAAGTGGCGCACCATTTGTACCATGCGCTGCGTGAAGCGGATCATCTTGGTGTGCAACGAATCCTGATTGAGCATCCTCCGACCACGGTGATGTGGGAGGGGGTGCTTGATCGATTAAAGCGCGCGGCTGCGGGGTCTGCATAAAATTGCTTGTACGGCGCTCGGTCTGTTTCCGTCTGAAGGCTGCCGGTTGATAGATGGGCTTGTAG
>DAITMV010000133.1:0-8388 GCA_036834985.1 Burkholderiaceae bacterium
GTCACACCCTAATTCCCCATTGTGGCAGCGCCGTTTGTGGGCGGCCTGGTTTGAAAATCAACCCTTACCCTGGTGGGCAAGCATCATCGCCGGATTGCTCAGCCGCCTCTATGGCGCTGTGATTGCCGCCAAAGGCCGCGCGCCTCGTGGGCTCTCCCCTGAAGGCCTGCCGGTCATTGTGGTGGGTAATATTCTGGTGGGCGGCGCGGGTAAAACTCCCATTGTGGCTGCGCTGTGCGACGCGTTGCGTAACCAGGGATATCGACCTGGCGTCATCACCCGGGGTTACAAGCGAGCGCAAGACAGCGATCACACAACACCACCAGGCGACCTGCCTTGTCATGTCATCGACCCCACCACGGCGATCGATACACAAGCTGCGCGGCGGTATGGAGATGAACCGGTGTGGCTGGTGCAAACCACCCAGTGTCCGGTGGCCATTGGCCGTCAGCGTGCTGAGGCCTTAAAAGCACTCCGTGCAGCGCATCCAGAGGTCAATGTCGTGATTTCCGACGATGGCCTGCAGCACCTGCCACTGACTCGTGTATTCGAGATCGCCGTGTTTGATGATCGAGGTTATGGCAATGGCTGCCTGCTACCGGCTGGGCCGCTGCGGGAGCCTATTGATCGACTGCAAACCGTTGATGCGATTGTTTTTTCTAACGGCCAGCCAAAATCGTTCGATCTTCCGGTTACGGTGATCACGCCGCGCTACGAGTCCACATTGACCGTGATGGGCATGTACCACTGGTCCACCGGGGCTCGACTGCCGGTTGCTCAGTGGATCGCTCACCACATGAACGGTGCCCCTACCCGCATCACTGCCATGGCCGGGATGGGCCATCCAGACAAGTTTTTTCGCCTGCTCGGCACGCTCGGGATACAGGCGCAATCGCTCCCACTGGCCGACCACTTTGAGTATCCAGCCGATTTTTTAGCGCAACTGGATACAGATCTGATCGTAACAACCGGCAAAGATGCCGTAAAATTACACAAAAATGACCCCCGCCTCTGGGTACTCGAGATTAATGCCTCGCTGCCGGAGTCGTTGATACGGCACATTAAGGAGCATTTGCTTGGACCCTAAACTGTTGAATATTCTCGTTTGCCCCCTGTGCAAAGGACCGCTGACCCATGAGGCGCAAGCCACGGAGCTGATCTGCGCAGGCGACAGGCTCGCCTACCCCATTCGTGACGGCATTCCGATCATGCTGGTCGAGCAGGCCCGTTCACTGAGCGAGCCCAGCATCCCGGCCGACGCTTCTTAAACCGCTGATGACGAGCCCCGTATCGTTTAAAGCGGTGATTCCTGCCCGCTACGCATCCACCCGTCTGCCGGGCAAGCCACTGATGGACATTCACGGCAAGCCGATGGTTGTCCGAGTCGCCCAGGCAGCGGCCAGCAGCGGGGCCAGCGAGGTCGTCGTCGCGACCGACCATCCAGAGATCGAACATGCCTGCCGCAAGGAAGGCCTCGAGGTCCTGATGACACGTCCTGACTGGCCGTCCGGCACAGACCGCATTGCCGAAGTGGCGGCCCTTAAGGGCTGGTCGGACGACACGCTGGTGGTGAACGTGCAGGGTGATGAGCCGCTGATCGACCCAAGGACCATTTCCGCCATGGCGCGGCTGCTGGGTCAAAGTACGGCATCGATCGCCACCTGCGGGCACACCATTGAATCCTGGGAAGACTTTTGTAACCCTAATGTTGTCAAAATCGTGATGGATGGCCAACAACGCGCCTTGTATTTTTCGCGCGCTCCGCTGCCTTATCCGCGCGATCTGATGCAAGAGACCGCCAAAGGCCCGCTGCCCGCCGGGTTCAAGCCCGTGCGTCATATTGGCCTATACGCCTACCGGGTCGGTTTTTTGAGTGCCTATGTCGCCTGGCCTGTTAGTGACCTGGACCGGCTGGAATGTCTGGAACAGTTGCGTGCGCTCTACCACGGCCATTCGATTGTCGTCAAAATGATCGACCACCCACCCGCCCCGGGAGTCGATACAATGGCGGACCTGGACAAAGTGCGAAAGCTCTGGAAAAGCCACCACGCCCTGTAGGCTAGGGCAGATTAAAAGGCTGTTTTGTTTGACCTGCTCGCTGCGCTGAGGTAAGTTTCACGCAAGTTCAGGTAACCATACTGTAATCAATAATTACAAAAGAGACATGACGCGGACCGTTGCTCTGATTGGTCACGGACCCCAAGCAACTTGTTTGTTCATCCGCTAAACATACGAATTTGATACTTTGAGGCATTTACCATGCGTTTAATTCTCCTGGGAGCTCCCGGAGCAGGGAAAGGAACCCAAGCCAACTTCATCAAGGAAAAATTTGGTATTCCACAAATTTCTACCGGTGACATGTTACGTGCCGCGGTTAAAGCTGGCACACCCTTGGGCATCGAGGCCAAAAAAGTCATGGACTCCGGTGGTCTGGTGTCTGATGAAATTATCATCAACCTGGTCAAGGAACGTTTGCAGCAAGCCGACTGCGCCAATGGCTATCTGTTTGATGGCTTTCCACGCACCATCCCGCAGGCGGACGCCATGAAGGATGCCGGCGTGAAAATCGACTACGTGCTCGAGATCGATGTACCCCACAGCGAAATCATCGAGCGTATGAGCGGTCGGCGTGTACACATGTCATCCGGTCGTACCTACCACGTCAAATTCAACCCACCCAAAGTGGCGGGCAAAGATGATGAGACAGGCGAAGACCTAATTCAGCGTGATGATGACAAAGAAGAAACCGTGCGTAAGCGTCTGGATGTCTATGAGTCGCAGACTCGACCTCTGGTCGCCTACTATTCGGACTGGGCCGCCAAAGGCGATGCAGCAGCCCCGAAATACCGCAGAATCGAAGGCGTAGGTTCTGTGGACAACATTCGGGAACTGGCATTTAAAGCATTGCAGGAATAAAAGGGACTGACCTGCCTGCCTGCCGGGCTTTGATTTTTAAAAGCCCGACCAGTTCGCACAACGGTAACGGAATGATGACGCCGTTACCGCAGCAGATTTGACGTTTTGTGTTTAGACGCGGGCTTAGAATCCCGTGCTGTGAAGCCTATCACCACAACAACGGAGGAGTACCTCATGTCTGCTGATTCCCTCATCGGGCTGTGGGCCGCTTTGGCCTGCGGTCTTCTTGCTGTGATCTACGGCATTGCACAAAGCCGATGGATCTCAAGCCTCGACCCCGGTAACGCCCGAATGCAGGAGATCGCCTCCGCCATCCAGCAAGGCGCCCAAGCCTATCTGAGCCGCCAATACCGAACCATCTCCATCGTTGGTGCCCTCCTGTTTTTAGCCATTGGACTGATTCCCGGCCTGGGGTGGCCTACCGCCGTCGGCTTTTTAATCGGTTCGGTGCTGTCGGGCGCAGCAGGTTTTATCGGCATGAATGTATCGGTGCGTGCCAACGTGCGTACGGCGCAGGCCGCCACTCATGGGCTGCAAGCTGCCTTGAACGTTGCCTTTAAAGGCGGTGCGATCACCGGCATGCTGGTGGTGGGTCTGGGCCTTCTGGGGGTTGCCGGTTATTTCGGTGTGCTGATGTGGTCGGCACCCACCAGCATGGGACACACCACCAGTTTGCATGACGCCATCAAACCGCTGGTGGGCCTGGGCTTTGGTGGCTCGCTCATCTCGATTTTTGCCCGGCTGGGTGGCGGCATTTTCACCAAAGGCGCAGATGTGGGCGCAGACCTGGTGGGCAAGGTAGAAGCGGGCATCCCAGAGGATGACCCCCGCAACCCGGCGGTGATTGCTGACAACGTGGGCGATAACGTGGGTGACTGCGCCGGTATGGCTGCCGACCTCTTCGAAACCTATGCCGTGACCCTGATTGCCACCATGCTGCTCGGCGCCCTGCTGGTGACCGCAGCCCCCATGCAGGCGGTGATCTATCCGCTGGCCTTGGGTGGAATTTCTATCATCGCCTCGATCATTGGGGTATCCGCCGTCAAGGAAATCCCCGGCAAGCGCATCATGGCGGCCCTGTACCGGGGGCTGATTGTCTCCGGGGTGATTGCACTGGTGCTGTTTTATCCTGTCACGGCCTGGCTGGTCCCAGACAACGCATTGGGCGGCACAGGTGCAGTGCTGCGGGTCTACGGTGCCGCGGTTGTGGGTTTGGTGTTGACCGCACTGATGGTGATCATCACCGAGTACTACACCGCCACGGAATACACGCCCGTACGCTACATTGCACAAGCATCCACCACCGGCCATGCCACCAATATCATTGCAGGTATCGCGGTGAGCATGAAAGCCTGCGGATGGCCTGTGATGGCCGTGTGTCTGGCCATCCTGACGGCGTTTAAACTGGGTGGACTGTATGGCATCGCGATTGCCGCCACCTCCATGTTGTCGATGACAGGCATTATTGTGGCGCTGGACGCCTACGGTCCCATCACGGACAACGCCGGTGGTATTGCGGAAATGGCTGAACTGCCTGACAGCGTGCGCGGTGTGACCGACCCTCTGGATGCAGTGGGCAACACCACCAAGGCCGTCACCAAGGGCTACGCGATTGGCTCGGCTGGCCTGGCGGCACTTGTGCTGTTTGCCGATTACACCCATGCGCTTGAATCAGCAGGCAAAGTGGCGGTGTTTGATTTGTCCAATCACCTGGTGATCATCGGGCTGTTTATCGGCGGCCTGATCCCCTTCCTGTTTGGCGCCATGGCCATGGAAGCCGTGGGCCGATCCGCGGGCGCCGTGGTGGTCGAGGTGCGCCGGCAGTTCAAGGAGATACCGGGCATCATGGAAGGGACTGCCAAACCAGACTATTCACGGGCCGTGGACATGCTCACCTCGGCGGCCATCCGTGAAATGATGGTGCCGTCCATCCTGCCGGTGCTGGTGCCGATCGCTGTAGGCCTGATACTCGGCCCGATCGCCTTGGGTGGTGTGTTGATGGGTACGATCGTGACGGGGTTATTTGTTGCTATCTCGATGACGACCGGAGGTGGGGCCTGGGATAACGCGAAAAAATTCATCGAAGAGGGTCACCATGGCGGCAAGGGCTCGGATGCACACAAAGCAGCGGTGACGGGCGACACCGTGGGCGACCCCTACAAAGACACGGCAGGCCCGGCGGTTAACCCATTGATCAAAATTATCAATATTGTGGCCTTGATGATCGTGCCCCTCCTCTAAGTTATGTCATGATTGAGGGTGAATCGCTGCTCAACAGCCTTCACGCTGTGGCCCACCTAGCCCGCTGATGCGGGCTTTTTAACGGCCCGCGTTTCATGACAAAAATATTCAGATGCAGCAGGGCTGCACATCAACTCGGAGAGATTCATGCAAATCAAAGATAACGTGTTCATCGTGACCGGCGGCGCCTCTGGCTTGGGTGGCGCGTCCGCGCGACGCCTCGTCAGCCTGGGTGGCAAAGTGGTGATCGCCGACCTCAAGGAAGCCGATGGTCAAGCACTGGTCGCTGAATTAGGCAACAGTAACGCCGCCTTTGTTAAATGCGATGTCAGCAGTGAAGCCGACGGCCAGGCGGTTGTGGTCGCCGCGCAGCAGCTAGGCACCCTGCGTGGCTTGCTCAACTGTGCAGGCATTGCCACGGGCGAAAAAACTGTCGGCAAGGAAGGGCCTCATCGCCTGGACGCTTTTGAACGGGTTCTGAAAATCAACCTGCTGGGTACGTTCAACATGATTCGTCTGGCGGCACACGCCATGAGCCTGTCAGAGCCCACCGCAGACGGTGAACGGGGTGTGATCATCAACACCGCCTCGGTTGCTGCGTTTGACGGACAAATTGGTCAGGCCGCCTACTCTGCTTCCAAAGGCGGTGTGGTGGGCATGACCTTGCCCATCGCCCGTGATTTGGCGCGCAGCGGCATTCGCGTCTGCACGATTGCCCCCGGCATTTTTGAAACCCCCATGCTGATGGGCATGGCCGAAGAAGTTCGCCAGTCGCTGGGGATGCAGGTACCCTTCCCGCCCCGCTTGGGCAAGCCAGCGGAATACGCGATGTTGGCGCAACAGATCATCGAGAACGTGATGCTCAACGGTGAAACCATCCGCCTGGATGGCGCCATCCGCATGCAACCCAAGTAATGTGAGAAACCCAGGGGCCGTCTGGATGAGGCGCCTGCATTTGAGGCGTCAAGACCCCTCAGCGGGTCCTCTTAGTCCGGTCGCTTTAACAAATTCTGCGGACGCACACCCAATAGCAGCAGCGCCACGCCGTATGCAACACCGGCGAGCATGATCAAGCCAAAACCACTGGCAATACGCACCCACGGCTGATGCTGCAAGGCCACCCAATCAAACTGAGGAACGCCGTACATCAACACGCCCGCCATCACCGCGTTGGCCACCAAGACCTGCCCTAAAAACCGCCCCCACCCTGGCAAAGGCTTATACACCCCTCGCTTGACCAAACCGTAGAGCAGCGTTATGGCATTGAGCGTCGCCCCCAAGCCGACGGCCAAGGGCAAGGCAGCATGCGCAAAGATCGGCACCAGCACAATATTCATCAATTGCGTGACCACCACCACCATGATACCGATCTTGACCGGCGTCCTGACGTTTTGCTTGGCATAAAAGCCCGGTGCCAGCACCTTGACGGCAATCAATCCGAGCAAACCGAAGCTGTAGGCCAGCACCGCGTGGCTGGTCATCTGCAAATCGTGTTCGGAAAATCGGCCATAGTGAAACAGCATGGCGGTCAGCGGCTCGGCCATGGTGGCCAGGCCCACAGCCGCAGGCAGGGCCAGCAGCACTGTCAGGCGCAAACCCCAATCGAGCATGGAGCGGTAACGCACATCATCGCCGGCCGCACTGGCGCGTGAGAGTGAAGGCAGCAGCACCGTCCCAAGCGCCACGCCCAGCAAAGCAGTTGGAAACTCCATCAGACGATCGCCAAAACTGATCCACGACACGCTACCAGTGGCCAGATGTGATGCAATATTGGTGTTGATGATCAAGCTGATCTGCGCCACCGACACCGCCAGGCTGGCAGGCAACATTTGTTTGAGCACCCGCCGTACCCGATCATCTGCGAACGCGGCCCGTATGGCACCAAGGGTAAAACCCACATGAGGCATCACCCCCAGACGACGCATCGCCGGTATTTGAATGGCCAACTGCAGGATGCCGCCCACCATCACCGCCCCCGCCATGGCATAGACTGGTTTGTCCAGATACGGGCCAACCCCCATCACCGCCACAATAAAACTCAGGTTCAGCAAGACCGGGGTAAACGCCGGCACCGAAAAATGCCGGTAGGTGTTGAGTACCCCGGACGCCAGCGCCACCATGGAAATAAACAGGATATAGGGGAACATCCACTGCGTCAGTAACACGGTGAGCTGATAACTCTCCTGACTTGTACCTTTTAAACCACTGGCCATCAGCCACACGACCCCTGGCGCACCAATCACACCGACAACGGTGATCAATAACAACACCCACAACAGCAAGGTGGCCGTTTTTGAGATGAGATCAGCCGTGGCCTGATGCCCGTCTTGTGTGCGTGATTGCGACAGAATGGGTACAAACGCCTGTGAGAAAGCCCCTTCGGCGAACAGGCGCCGCAGCAGGTTGGGAATGCGGAATGCAACAAAAAACGCGTCAGAGTCAACGCCAGCGCCCAGCAGGCGCGCGGTTAAGGTTTCTCGAATAAGCCCGGTGATACGAGACAGCAAGGTCATGCCGCTGACTGTCATGGCGGCTTTAAGTAAATTCATACAATGTATTTGTAGTCAAACGCTAGTTGCGTTAGAATTATGGGTTCTCGGATTTTATCCCAACGGATTCAAATAATGGCCAATACCGCACAGGCGCGCAAACGTGCACGCCAATCTGCCAAGTTAAACGCACACAACTCTGCGTTGCGTTCAACAATGCGTACCGCAATCAAGCGCGTTCGCCAAGCTATCGAAGCTGGTGACAAAGCTGCTGCCGCTGAAGTGTACAAAAATACAACCAGCATTCTGGACCGTATTGCTGACAAGCAAATCGTTCACAAGAACAAAGCGTCACGTCATAAGTCACGCTTGGCTGCTGCTTTGAAAGCAATGGCCTGATCGTCATGGCTTGCGGGGTCTAACACCTCGCGTACTGCTGTAGATATTGAATGACCGCTAACATCGTAGTGATGTGTTGGCGGTTTTTTCATTCGCGCTGTCACCGCCACAAGCCCGTTCAGCGCTCGGGTATATCTTTCTTTTAAGTCCCCACCTATACAGGCTGACCGCACGGCACTCGGTTCTCTTTCTTTTACATCCCTGCCCATACAGGCTGACCGCACGGCACTCGGTTCTCTTTCTTTTACATCCCTGCCCATACAGGCCGACCGCACGGCACTCGGTCTGTTTCCGTCTGAAGGCTGCCGGTTGATAGATGGGCTTAAGCTGCGCGCGCCCATCG
>DAITMV010000134.1:0-8381 GCA_036834985.1 Burkholderiaceae bacterium
CAAATACCATGGCCGGGGCACGGACACGCTGATGCTCATCTGCCACTGCCGACACCTTGATCACCGAGCGCCCCAGGTTGCCTTGCAGCAGACGCAAGCCGCCGCTGGCGCTAAAGGGTGCCTGGCAGCTTCTCAGTACCGTGTTGCTGGTTTCCGAAAGCGGTGCCTGCACAAATCCACCGTAGGGCGTTGAGGTGACTGTCTGTTGCAAGGGGTGCATCAGCCCGTGCTCCACCAGTTCGCTGATGATGCGTTGGGGGCCGCCGGCGGCCTGAAAGTCATTCACATCGGCTGATCCATTGGGATAGATACGCGCCAGCAAGGGAATGACGTGGGAGAGATCATCAAAGTCAGACCAGTCGATCACGATACCTGCTGAGCGTGCTACGGCGACCCAGTGAATCAGATGATTGGTTGAGCCGCCTGTGGCCAAGAGAGCAATCATGGCGTTGACAATGCAGTGTTCATCGACGAGTTCACCGATCGGCGGTACGGTATGCCCCGTTCTGCCTGCCAGCGTCTGAACGGCCTGACGAGTGTAGTGTTCCCGCTCGGGTGTGTTGGGGTGAATAAAGGCGGCATTGGGAATGTGTAGGCCCATGGCTTCGAGCAGCATTTGGTTGCTGTTGGCCGTACCATAGAAAGTACAGGTGCCTGCCGCATGGTAGGCCGCGTTTTCAGCGTCAAGCAGCTCAGCGCGACTGGCCTTGCCTTGAGTAAATTGTTCCCGAACCTCCGCTTTCTGTTTATTCGACAAACCAGATACCATCGGGCCTGCCGGTATGAACAGGCAAGGTAGGTGGCCAAAGTGCAGGGCGCCGATCAGCAGTCCTGGAACAATTTTGTCGCAAATACCCAGTAGCAAGGCACCATCAAACACATCGTGTGACAAGGACACCGCCGTTGACATGGCGATCACATCGCGTGAAAAAAGACTCAGCTCCATCCCCGGATAGCCTTGCGTAATACCGTCACACATGGCTGGAACGCCTCCGGCCACTTGAGCGGTGACGCCACAGCAGCGTGCCTCATCCTTGATGATCGCGGGGTAGCCCTCGTAGGGCTGGTGTGCCGAGAGCATGTCATTAAAGGCGGTTACAATGGCCAGATTGGGAGCTTTTTCAGTCCGCACCCGCAGTTTGTCGTTGACCGGTAATGCCGCCCAGGCGTGAGCCAGATTCGCGCAACCTAACCGGTCTTTGGAGGGAGCACGATCACGCAGGGAGTAAACCTGTTGCAAGTACACCTGACGCAAGCCGTGGCTGTTACGTCGAATACGCTCAGTGACTTGTGTGATCACAGGATGTAGGGTCGATGTCATGATCTTGTGTACAGAAAAAAAGACTGAAACTAGGTTACCATTCTTAAAATTGTTTAGGTAACTAAGTTACATCATACGTGTACCCCATGATGGTTTCCAGAATTTTCAATGCTTTACCTGATGATGGAATGATGAGCAATCCCCACGCGCTGAACGGCACACAAAGTCTGCTGGGTGAATCACCGTATTGGCACCCCGCACAAAAGGCCCTGTACTGGATTGATATTCAGGGGCAAGCGGTTCGCCGTTTGTCGTTTGTTGATGGTCAACAGGCCTTATGGGAGCTGCCCTCCGAGCCAGGATGTATTGCACCGTGTCGTAACGGCGATATCGTTGTTGCGCTGCGTGACGGTATCTATGCGCTGACCCCCGAGTCGGGTGCCTTGCGTTTGTTGGTGGCTGCCTGCCACGACACGGTGAACTACCGCTTTAACGATGGGCGGTGTGATTCAAAAGGCCGTTTGTGGGTTGGCAATTTATTTGCCCCTAAAACCGCAGAGTCTGCGAGTTTGTGGTGCGTTCAAAAACAGGGTGACCACTACACACTGACACAGGCCGTTGCAGGGAACATCACTGCCAATGGCCTGGCATTTAGTCCTGATTATTCGACCATGTACTGGGGGCATACGGCGGACCATCGGGTGGACCGTTTTGACTTTGACTTAAATAGTGGTGTTGCCAGTCACCGCAGCCCGTGGATACAGTTTGATAAACAGGTCGCGGCCATGCCTTATCAAGGCCGCCCGGATGGTGCCACAGTGGATGTAGAAGGCAATTACTGGGTTGCGATGTACGAGGGCAGCGCGGTTTTAAAAATCAATCCGCAGGGGCAGGTGTTGGGTCGCATCGAATTACCTGTACCGTGCGTTACCATGCCGGTATTGGGTGGCGAGGGTTTGCAAACGCTGTTCATCACCACTGCGCAGCGTACGGCGCCACCCGGAGGAACACCGCATCCAGACGCCGGTAAGGTGTTTTGTTGTCGCGTAGATGTTCCGGGGATGCCCGTGGAGTTTTTTGATCTTTAGTTTTTAATAACGTCAGGTTTAGTCCCGGTAGCGTTTTTTTTGAAGATTGCGTTTGACTTGAGCCAACTGGTTTCGAAGTACGGGGCCACGCTGGAGGGCAACCCCCGTCGCCAGAATGTCGATAATCAACAAATGCAGCAAGCGCGAAAGCATCGGTGTGTAGTGGTCGTACCGTTCGGGGTGGTCTGCAGACAGATGTATTTTGACCAGGCTGGCCAGTGGTGATCCGGATTCTGTAATCGCAATCGTTGTCGCCCCGTTTTTTTTGGCCAGCTCCGCTGCATCAAGCAAGTCGCGGCTGCGGCCCGAGTTGGAAATAATCACCGCACAGTCGATTTTACGCAGCAGGGTCGCTGCCATCACCTGCAGGTGACCATCCGCATAGGCAACGGTATTGATCCCCATACGGAAGAATTTGTGCTGACCGTCTTGCGCCACAATGCCCGAGTTCCCGACACCATACCACTCGACTCGACCTCCCGCCTCCATCGTTTGAACAAGCGCTTCAATCGCTCGTTCCATGGCGCCGGCATTCAATGTATGGCGATAGCCGTCCAGGGTGCTGATGACGTTATCAATCAGTTTGACGGCCAGGTGGCTGGTGTCGTCATTCGGCGAGATGCTGCGGTGTACAAAAGGCACGCCTTGTGCAAGCCCGGCGGCCAACTGCAATTTCAAATCGCTTAAGCCTTCATAACCGACTGAGCGGCACAGGCGGATCACCGTAGGTTTGCTCACCTGTGCACGCTCGGCAATTTCGCTGACAGGCCATTTGATGAAGGCGTCAGGCTTGTCGAGCAATAACTCCGCCACCCGCTTTTCAGAGGGTGACAGGGTTTTGAGGGACGACTTGATACGGGTGACGGCGCTCATCGAAAATTTTTAGTGATCCTCGGGCCAAAACAGGTTGTCCCGGGCGGTCATCGCGCTGGCCGCTGCGGGCCCCCAGGTACCAGACACATAAGGGCGGGGTGGTGTTTGGTCTGCCTCCCAGGCTTTCTGTATGGGCCCCACCCAGGTCCATGCGGCCTGCAGTTCATCAAAGCGTACAAATAGGTCAAGCTTGCCGCCGATCACTTTGCGAAGCAGGCGCTCGTACCCTTCGATGGTCTGTTTGCCAAACTCTTCCTTAAGATCCATGTCCAGTTGCACTGGCACCAATCGCCCACTTTCAGACTTGGTCCGATTCGAGGCTTTGGCCAACAGATGCATTGCAATCGTTTCTTCGGGTTGAAGGTTGATGACCAGCCGATTGTTTTGCTGCCCCAAGGGCATGTCGAAGATGGGGTGCGGTACTTGCCGGAAATTAATGACAATTTCGGCCCCCCGGTTGGCCAATCGCTTACCCGTTCTCAGAAAAAACGGCACGCCAGCCCATCGCCAGTTATCAATCTCCGCACGCACGGCAACGTAGGTTTCGGTGCGGCTGTCCGGGGATACGCCTGGTTCGTCCAGGTATCCTTTGACTGCTTGGCTGCCGATCACGCCCGCCTTGTACTGACCGCGGACAACCAGTGTGCTGACCTCATGCTCTTTGATGGGGCGCAAACAACGAAGCACCTTGAGCTTTTCGTCACGGATGGCGTCGGCCTCGCTGCTGGCCGGCGGCTCCATCGCTACAATCGTCAACAGCTGCAGCAAGTGGTTCTGCAGCATGTCACGCAGGGCGCCAGCCTTGTCATAGTAGGCGCCCCGTTGTTCTACGCCCAGATCCTCTGAGATCGTAATTTGTACATTGGAGATGACTTCTCGTCGCCAGATGGGTTCAAAAATCGAGTTGCCAAAACGCAGCGCCATCAGGTTTTGAACCGATTGTTTACCCAGGTAATGGTCGATTCGATAAATCTGTTGTTCGCTGAACTGGGCGCGTACCGCGGTGTTGATTTCGATCGCGCTGGCCAGGTCCTTGCCCAGCGGCTTTTCCAGAACAACCCGCATGTGGGGCTGGTTTAAACCGACGGAACCCAAGCCTTCACAAATTTTGCGGAATAAATCGGGAGCGGTGGCCAGATAAAACACCACAGCCTCGTCGGTACAGCCTTCGGGTAACACCCACGCTTTTAATCGGGTGTACGTATCGGGACGAGACAGATCAAGCGGTGTGTATTCCAGATACTGGCTAAAACTCAAGTACTCGTCAGGGGTCGGAGGCTCATCCCACGTGAGGGTTTGAAATTTCTTCCATAACCAGGCACGGTAACTTTCATTGTCCAAGGGTTCACGCGATGCGGCCAGAATTCGCCCCATATGCGGAAATGCTCCGTGTTTGAAGGCCTGGAACATGGCGGGCATCAATTTGCGCCAGGTCAGGTCGCCCGTGCCGCCAAAAAATACGATCGAAAATTTCATTGTGCGCTTGTAATTTGATTACGTGCACACATCATTGCATCTAATGAGGGGAGGGGTCAATCAAGGTCTATGAACACTTGAGCGCAGATGGTATCTCTTTTAGACCCTGTTGGAATATGTAATAAAATTACACCGACGGACGCCTCATGGGTCATGTGTCGCCCGCCTTTTCTTTTGATGCAGCTTGCTTACACGAGATGAACAAGCTTGAGCATCCACCAGGCTATAATGCCAATTTGGGCAAGGTAAAAATTGGCTCGTATAAACACCATCAACGGGCTGGTGTTGATGATGTGAATGGTGCTTTGTGCCAAGCGCAATCCGAGGAAAATCCCAGCCAGTGGTTCAACGATGGCCAATTGTGAGGTGGCATAGGCTGCAAAAACGATTGCAGCAAATACAGGCAGATTTTCAATACAGTTTAAATGGGCGTGTTGCAGCCGGGTAATGATCGCCGGATCGTCGTGGGTGGGGTTGCCGCGAGTCCATGAATTGGCTGGCGCCCGAAAGCTCAACACCAATGCAACCCGATAGCCTACATAAGCGATCGGTAATCCAATGGTTAATGCCGTCATGCCCAGCAGGGCGCAAATGGCGGGTGACATAACAATCTCCTCGTTATAAAAATAGGTGGGCTCACTATAGCCGCGTGTGGTGGACCCCACAAGGCATGTATGATTCGACTCCCCATTTTTATCCGTGTTGTTCAATGCCAATGTTGTTCTGTCGCTCCGGGCTGTTGAGTGTATTGCTGTGGGTCACCTTGACGGCTGTTCACGGCGCAGGTGTTACTTTAAGTCTTCCAGTACCCGCGCAGTCCGTGTCCGGGTTTGAAGGCTGTCTTGACCAGTTTGCCGGATCACGAGCGCCTGTCTTTGAATATGTGGAGTCCCCTGAGACCCTAAAGCCCTTGTGTTTTAATTCATTCGCCGTGATGTACTCGGGCAAGTCCAAAACCCCGGTCTATGCAGCTGAGCATTTGACAAGGGCACGGCTTGTCGCTGCCCAAGGCCTTGCGCGGACTGATTCCTTTTATGAAGAAGGGCGAGTACCGTTCCGCTGGCGGGCACAACTGGTTGACTATAAAGGCTCGGGGTTTGATCGTGGGCACATGGCTTGTGCAGCCGATATGCCCAATCCTGATGCGATGACCCAGTCATTCAGTCTGGCCAATATGGTGCCGCAGGTCAGTGAGCACAATCGAGGTGTCTGGGCGATGGTTGAAAAGTCCACGCGAGCTTATGTCATGCGTACATCCCATGATGTGTATGTGATTACAGGTCCAATGTATTTGCTCAATGCAGGTTTTATGGGGCAGCGTGTCGCCGTTCCGTCTCACTTGTTCAAGCTGGTGTATGACCCTGCCGTGCATCGGGCCTGGGTCTTTGTCTCGGAAAACAAGGCGGATGCCAAGTTTCCGGCACGCATCAGTTATAGCGCATTCAGGGGTATTACCAGCGCGGAATGGTTACCTGCCTTGCAAGGGGCAGACCCTGCCTTCGAAAAATAATGCGGAGTGGCTGTTGTGTGTTCGGCACCGTTTTGTCACTATGGGTGCCATGACAAAGACATCATCGTTTGAGGAGTCAATTTGTGCGCGTTCATCATTTGAGTTGCGGTACGTTGTGCCCCATGTGTCAGAAGCTGATCAACGGGACAGGGTCTTATTTTAGAGCCGCCAAGATGATTTGCCACACCTTGCTGATTGAGAGCAAGGATGGATTGATTCTTGTGGACACCGGTTTTGGTCATGGAGATATTCAGAACCCGTCCCAGCTGGGCGGCGCCTTTTTGGCCATGGTACGTCCTCAGTTCAATCCGGTGGATACCGCCCTGTCACAGGTGCTGGCCTTGGGGTTCAAAGCCTCGGAGGTGCGGCATATCATTCTGACGCATCTGGATTTGGATCATGCAGGCGGGCTGCCTGATTTTCCTGAGGCCACCGTGCATATCTACCGCCCGGAGTATGAGGCCGCGATGCATCCGACCTTCCGCGAAAAGCCCCGATACCGTCCCGCTCATTTTGCCCACCAGCCCCGATGGAAAATCCATGACGACGCTGGAGAGTCCTGGTTTGGTTTTGATGGCGTCAAGCCCATTGAGGCCGTGGGTGATGAGGTTCTGCTGGTCCCCTTGATTGGACATACACGCGGGCATTGCGGAATTGCCGTCAAGTGTGATGACGGCTGGTTGCTGCATGCGGGTGATGCGTATTTTTATCACGGACAGATGCAGGCCCAGCCGCACTGTACGCCAGGTCTGGCTGTTTTCCAGCGCCTGGTCGCCATCGATAATGAACAGCGTTTGTACAACCTGGATCGCCTCCACCAACTGGTGCAAAATCACTCAGACCAGGTCCGTATCAATTGCGCACATGACATCGTTGAGTTTGCCCGCGATACGGCCTGATCATTGTGTCAATCAGCGCAGATGATGTTCAGGCGGCAAGCTTTTCAGATAGGCGTCCTTGCGTTCGCTGTAACGGCTGGTCAGGTAATCGGAGCGGTCTCGAATCATCAGCGTAAATTTATACAACTCCTCCATCACATCCACCAAGCGGTCGTAATACGCAGAGGGCTTCATGCGACCCGCTTCATCAAACTCGTCATAGGCCTTGGGGACTGAGGATTGATTGGGGATGGTCACCATGCGCATCCAGCGTCCAAGTACTCGCATCGTATTGACCGCATTAAATGACTGGGACCCGCCGCACACTTGCATCACGGCCAGCGTGCGTCCCTGTGTCGGACGAATGGAGCCCAGCTCCAGCGGCAGCCAGTCGATTTGCGACTTGATCAGTCCGGTGATGGTGCCGTGGCGTTCGGGGCTGCACCAGACTTGTCCTTGGGACCATTCGGATAAGCTGCGCAGTTCCTGTACCTTGGGGTGATCAGGTGGAACGCTGTCAACTTGAGGCAGCCCGGCCGGGTCAAAAATCTTTGTGTCGGCGCCAAAGTGTTCCAGAATACGTTGGGCCTCCAGCGTCAATAGTTTGCTGTAGGAGCGTGTACGCAACGAGCCATACAACAGCAGGATACGAGGTTGGTGGGTGCTGATGTGTGCGGGAGTTAATTGCTCAAGGCTCGGTATATTCAGTTGACTGGCCAGAATATTGGGTAAGTTGTCGAGAGTCATGATGGGCATATAAAGTTAAGGGGTGGGCGGATTGCGGTAGCGTTGAATTTCATAACTGGAAATCAAACGCCCCTGATTGCCCCAGGCGTTGCGAATGTACGAGGCGACGGCTGAGATATCCGCATCGCTCAATTCAATCCGATAAGGCGGCATGCCATAGGGCGTCGGGTTACCGGCGGTCCCGGGCGCAAACCCACCGTGTAACACCATGTGAATGGTGTTTACACCCGACTCATGTGTCAAAACCGAATTGCCAGCCAGCGCCGGATAGCGGTACGGCACGCCCTCACCCTGCTTGCCGTGGCAGGTGCTGCAGTGATTCTCGTACAGATGTTGCCCGCGCATCATCACGGCCATGACGATGGGATCGTTGCGTGCTGTCAGTGGGGGGCTTGGGGCATCAGGGAGGGCGGTTAATGATTTTAAGTAGCTGGCAATCGCATGGATATCTTGGCGAGTCAGCGACTGCAAACTGTTGTAGGTGACCTCGCTCATGGGGCCGGCGCTGGAGCGTTCTTTGTTAATGCCATGTTGCAAGTACTGCGCGA
>DAITMV010000135.1:0-8227 GCA_036834985.1 Burkholderiaceae bacterium
GAGTAAAGAAGCGCGTACGGCTGAGATGGAAAAACTGCTGGACTACGAAACCGAAATCGTAAGCTGGGTGCGGGCCGCTAAGCTAGAAGCCAACCAGATGTTCAATACACCCGCCAAACCCTGACGCCATACCGCCCGTACTCGCAGCGGGCACGTAGCTCAAACACGTAGGGCAGCGCTTCGTACGCTTCTTTCAGTACGTCCTTGACCTGCTTGGGCGTAGCGGTTGTTGGTATGAAGAACGAGGTGCCCGGCTCCAGCTTGCGCCAGTCAAGGAAGTACTCCACCCCGTAGAGCGTGAATACCTCAGGGGCCGGTGGCGGTGAACTGCGTCGCATCTATGCCTAGTGCCTTGGCGTCAAACACGTAGCAGCGCGTAAGAATACCTGCCATGCCACCCAATGCACCGGCACCGATACGCAGCGGGTGGGACTTGCCATCATGTTTCATAAACTTGGCGGTGTGCAGCCTAGCCAGCGCGTCCTTCACGTCCACCTGCCTATCCGAAAAGAACTTACGGAACTCGCCAGACGGGATAGCCATCTCTTGAATGTCAGGGTAGTAGCGCAGCCGCAAGGGGCCCATCGGGGTCACGCTGGGTAACTCTGGGGCCCCGCTCCTGCTGACGCTGTTGGCCACCAGTGCGTTACGCACGTTCTCGTTTACGTAGGCAGCTAGCGTTTCTTGCGCCACCACGTCAGCGTCGTTGCTGGTCTGCTGGATATTGATGCGGTTATCGGTAATCACGCTGAGCAAGTACTGGTAGATACGGGGTATATCAATCTCATGCAGCCCAAGCTTCTGAGTAATGAGCCCTGCCGCCATGACGATAGCCCCCCAGCATGAATAGAACCGGTCTGAGGCATTGAGGCTCAAATCGGCGTCAATACGGCTCTGCATCTTGAGGCACAGGTCAAGTACTTTCTCTGGGTTCTTAACTACGTAGTCAATGAAGATCGGGCCTGCCACGCCAAAGTTGTGCTCTAGCTGGCTGAATATTGCGTCAATCTCTGCCTTGGTAGCGCCAGTGTAGCGGGGCACCAGCATCTCTATGGTGCGGCTTAGCTCTCCATTAGAGGTTGCCTTGAGCTGCATAAGCTTGTCCACCAAAGACGCATTAGCTGAGGTAATCGTTATGCCACACCACGTCGTAAAGTTTAGGCGCAGCGTGTTGGTCTGTGAGTTCATCCGGTTCTTGCCGCGCCCATTGGTCACCCCATAGGCCAGCGCCGATAGGTTCTCAGCAGTCTCATTGGTGATCTCATCAATGGTGTTGGCAATGTTGTTCATCATGCCCAGCATGTGTATCTTGGCTGCATAGGTGTCATCCTGTTTGTTCAGTAGTTTGTCAGGATGCCCGAAGATGGAGTTGACCATCATCTGTGCCGTACTCTTGCCGGAGCCTGAGCCGTTTGACTTCAAATGCACCAGCGCACCCTTGACCGTACTGCCGCCGATAAACCTCAGCAGGGGGGAGCCAAAGCCGCAGAACAAGGTCAGTGCATGCACCTCAAGGCCCGGTCGGTTGTAGAAGTTGGCCATGCTCTTCCATGCCTCTAGGGTGCCTGTGGGTTTGAAGAACGAAGCCAGTTGGCGTGTACCACTAGCGGGGGGTGCGAGCTTGGTACCCATGGGGGTGTACTCTAGCTCCCCAACTACAAACCCTCGGTTGTCGGGCGTCCAGCCCATTTGATTTCGGGTCTTGTTAGCAGCGACTTGGTTTTGCAGTTTGCGGATGGAGGATGCGAAATAGGCCATGATTGCGTCAATAGTTTTGCCGTAGGCCACCACCCCGTTCTTAACGAGAAGGCTCCGTAGCTTGTCAGTAGTAAAAACATCTTGGGTAGTGGTAAAGAACCGGCGTACCCCATCATGGGGCAGGTGCAGGTTGATGCCAATCATCTCCCCGTCCCCGTTACCATGCTCATCAGAATCAAAGAACCGTTCGGTTATGTACAGGTCTTGCCTGTAGATTTCAATGTCTTCCTCATTACCGTCAGCGTCACGGCGCTTCAGAAACACGCCGCCCTTGGCACCACGGAAGTAGGGGAAGGGGTACTCAGGCACCTTCAGCATGACGGACGGAGACCCGCTGTCCTCAGGCTTCTCAATCAGGTACATGCCCTCAACGACTTCAGCTTCCTGCACGTACTTACCAAGGCCGATAGGGGAGGTGCCTTTGAACGCGCAGCCAGCGCAAAGCGCGCCGTGGTTGTCACGATACCACTCGCAGGTATATGGGCCCTTGGTGTCTATGGCTTTGGCGTCGGTGCCGCCAGCGGTATAGCCGGGGTGCTTCTTAGACAGGTCATGGATAGCTTTGGCACCATCTTCGCAGCGGTAGGCAATGGACAGCGCGGCACGCCACAGGGGCTCCTCCAACGTGTCTGCATTCACTATGGCGTGCTTGATCTGAGCGCAGCCTTCGTCCTTAAGACTCTTGACAGCTATTACCCGAAACTTGGTCTTGGGGTACTCGCCGCCAACCATATCGGACAGCACGTTGTCTGGGCCAAACGCCTTAGCCGCAGACAGGTCAACAGGTGCCGGGGGCAGGTGGGCAATGAATACCTCCAGCGTGGACGGCAGGCCAGAGTGAACGATCTGTACAGGGCGAGCTTGCCCCTGCTTAAAGTTTGAAGTACCGGGGGTACGCAAGATGCGCACACAATCCGCAGTTACCGATGGGTCAGCGTGTAGGTTGTACTGGGTACACAACCGCTTGAGCAGTTTGGCATGGACTAACCATACGTCTACAGGCACGTCTTCGGTAAGAGGCCAGTACACATGCAGGCCACCGCCTGAGTTGACAACGGTGGGTTCAGGGAGTTGGGTGGTGAGTACAAAACTTCTTAAGGCTTGCGCGGCAGCAGCTTGGTCAACATAGGGTTTGCCCGTGCCGCAATCCAAGTCAAGGAAAAATGCGCGGAGGAACGCAGCGTTCTCAGCCTTGCGGCTTGAGCCATCATTGAATGTGGCCAGTGCGAAGTAGGCATCTACCCCGGAACTAACTAGGCCTGTGCCTACCGCCTCAACATCATCAACCGTCGCATGGAAGTTCTGTTTGACCAGCCCATTGCGAATACCCACCGTGCAGTACATACCTTGTGAGGGCAGTACAGATGATAAAAAATCAGTCATATAGCTTCACGGTGTAGCTAAAAAGAAAGAGGTGGTGGGTCTCCCCACCACCCCGCCGGATGGAGTCACTTAAGCTTGCGCAGCTCTTTAATGACTTTAGGTATACGTGCGTACTGTGGCCCCCGAGGTGCAGTTGCTCCTGTCAACCAGTTATACACAGTGGCCCGAGTTACCCCAAGCATGTCAGCCACCATCGTAATGGGAACCTCATGCTCAAGGCATACCTGACCTAACACCTGCACAGCGGGATAGACCCCCGACTGTGCGGACTGTATGCGGCGTACAAAGGCGGAGCTGTAACCCCGGGTGCCAGCTAGCATTACTCGTCCACCGACCAATCGCTGAGGATGTCAGCGACGTTCTTCGTAGCAGGCGCAGCAGGCGCAACCTTAGCCGAACTACGCTTTACTGGCGCAGTAGTCTCCACTGGCTCCACCGTCTCAGCAGTTGCCTTGCTGGCTTCAGAAAACTGAGGTGGGGGCGAAGCAAACGCCGAAGGCAGCGCAATGGCATTGGAGGCGTCCTTGCTGGCCACCATCTTAAATTCCACGGCTTGCTTGGCTTCTTCCGATTCCCCTTGGGCCTTGGCAATCTCCCACTCAGGACGAGACAACGGACGCACAGCGCGGAACTTCATGACTGGCACAGCTTCGCTTGTGTCAAAGCGGGCTTCCGTAACCAGACCCGTGATGGGCAGGCCATGGCCAGACAAGAACTTACCATACGCTTGCAAGGGCATCTTGTCGCCTTCAGCCCGACCGAAGTAAGACTTAGCAGGAACCTGTAGGCGGTAGATGTTGCCACCAATGTCGTTCTCCAACGTCACTGCCAAACGCTTGCTGTAACGGCATGCGCGAGACTTACCTTCACCGGAGCCTTCAATATTCTGCTTGCAGGTAGTGCAGCTTGAGCTCTGAGGGTTCAGCACCTCTTGGTTAGGCACAAGGCCTTCAGCCGACCAGCAGGAAGGCTTGACGTTGGCACCCTCTTCGTACTTGCCTTCGTAGAAGGTGCGGGACACTCCCTTGCTAGCAGCCACAATAACGAAATTCATGGCGCGGTCTTCGTTTTTGGAAACTTCCTCACCGCCGACGATCATGCGCCACACGCCGCCTTTGATGGAGATTTGTTTACCACCGGTACCACCGGTAATGTCCTTGAGGGTTTGGTCATTGACATCACGCAGGAAGTCAGGGATAGCGGCACCAGAAGAAAAAAGAGTCATATTGCTCATGGGGATTCCTATAGATTAATTAGAGGCACGACGAACGGTGATTGAGTACTTGGACTCAACATTAACACCCTCAGGCATGTGGTCTGGGTTGTCCTTGAGGAAGTCTTTGAAATTGCCTTGGGCAATACGACGTTCCAAAAGTTCAGGCACCCCTTGCTCGAGAATGAACTTGTACATACTGTCCCAGTCACTGGTCCAGTAGCGGGTCTTAACAGACCGTGTGAATGAGCCAGCAGAGGTCTTGCCTCCGTCTTGCCCGGTAGTTTTGCAAATGGTTAGCAGCTCTTGCTCAATAACATCAAGCTGGTCATCCAGCGCCTTGATGGCGTCTTCCATTTCTTTGGTCTTAGCTGCCTTGGCGTCACGTATTTTGACGTACACCGCGACTAGCTTATCAGCATCCATAGGTTTCTCCTGTTGACTTACGTTGAATAGAAAGGAGTGGGGGTTGCCCACGTATCAGATTATACACTGTCAAATCTAGTCGTCAAGTATTTGTTTGTACAGATCGACTAAACCTTGGTGCAAATCTATGTTGCTCTGCAACATTGTGTACATCCGGCGCTCTACAGGGCTGCCCTGTAAGTGCGTTACCGTGACGTGATTGGTTTGCCCGGCCCGGTGGGCACGGGAGTTAGCTTGTAGGTAAATCTCCGTAGATGATACAGGCCCCCACCACACAATTTGGTCTGCTTTTGTTAGGGTTATCCCGTGGGCCGTGGCTTGTGGACTGAGCAAAAGGATGCGGGGGGTATCCTCAGTTTGGAACCGCTTGATGATGTCTGCCCGCTGGTTGGGGGGCATGCCGCCTTGGATAGCTTCTACGCTGTAACCGTCCTTGGCAAGCGTGTCACGCAGCATGTCCAGCGTGTGCCTGTATGGCACGAAGATTAGTATCTTGTTGTCGGTGCTCTCAATCACTTCCATGAGCGCAGCAATTCGGTTGCTGACATCAAACTCCACCACGCTGCCATCATCCGTATAGACCGCGCCTTGGGATACTTGCAGAAGCTTGTTGAGCATGGCGGCTGCGTTGACTGCTGTGATCTCTGAGCCTGCGGCTATGACCATCATCTGCTTGCGCATCGTATCGTAGTACTTTGTTTGCTGCGGAGTAAGGGGCACATCTCGTGAGGAGTACAGCAGATCAGGTAGGTCAAGGCATTCCTCTTTGGTAAACCGTATTGCGGGCTGCAAGACGTTGTGCACAATCTGCTGGGAGTCGGTGCGCGGTACCCACTTGTACTGCGTAAGTTTGAGCATGACCTTATCGCGGAACGCCCCAAAAAACCTAGGCACCGAGGACGGGTCTACGAGCTTTGCTAAGCCGTACGCATCCACAGGGGATTGCGATGCGGGTGTACCCGTCATAAGCCATAAACGAGTGTTGGGCTTGACGAGCGCAGCAAGGTACTTCCACCGATCGGTAGCTACGTTCTTCACGGCATTGGCTTCGTCTACGATGATGAGGTCAAACCCTCCGTCCATAAGTTCTTTACTAACGACCTTCACGCCATCAAAGTTAATGATGATGAACTCATAGCCTTTTTTAATGATCTCCTGACGTTGGGTGCGTGACCCTTGCGCGATGGCCACAGTGCGGTGCATGACCGTCTTGAACAAGTCCGACCGCCACGCTGTCTCCATGATGGACACAGGACACACCACCAGCACACGCTTGACTTTGCCTTGATTCATCAGGTAGTCCGCAGCCCATGCAGCAGCACCAGTCTTGCCAGTACCCGCCTCATTAAATACGAAACACCGGGGGTTGAGGGTTAGGAAGTCCGCAGTGGTTCGTTGATGGTCAAACGGGGTGAACATACCGGGCCAACCGTAGCGTCCCAAGATGGGACTAGGTACGTCTTTGATGCCCATATTACGTAAGAGTTGGACCTCATCAAACTCCCAATTTACCAATAGCCGGTCAATGTCGCCGTTAGAGGCAATGACTTTACTCTTGGGTATGAGCGCGGTGATTTGCGCAGCTTTGCGCGTGTTAAATAGCAGGGCTTTATCGTCAATGATTTGCATAGGATGAATAGAAGTAAATGAAAAATAGCCGGGTAGCTAAACTACCCGGCTCAAGATCAAGGAGAAACATGCCAATTGCGTGGCACGGAAATCTTACCTTATTTTTTTGACTCGCGTTTGGAAGTTTGCGACTTCAAGGCACCGGTCTTGGTGCGCGCGAAGCTGCGGTTGGCCGATGCAGGTACCGCACGAACGTTACCCTTACTGGTTGAGGAGCCGCCTCTACTTAGCGGTTTGATGTGGTCTACCTCCACGTCACGAGGCAGATCGCCATGTGCGTTTTCGTACTGCCGCCTAGCCCGGTTACGGGCCACACGGTTAGCAACTTGTTCGGGAGACGCTTCGTATTGCGCCTCTTTTTTGTAGTCTCTAGGTTTAGCCACGGTTGTACTCACATGAAGTTACAGGGCAGAACTTACACAACGCAGAACTGCGGGGGTTCCATACCCCTACGTCTACGGCTTTCTCTATCGCATCAGCCCTGCCAGCCCATTTAGACAGGATTGTGGGGAGTTCGGCACGAGTGAACTCGGCCTTAATTACATCACTAACAACCACAAACAGCAAGACACCTTTGACGGTATTTACTTCCGGGTGGTGCAGCATAATCATTGCAGCCATAAGCTCAAGCTGCGTTGTGTCGGCGTACCGTGAGGATTTACCCGTCTTGTAGTCTACAACTCGGGCGACGCCTTTTTCACGGTTGATGGCCAGATAGTCCGGTATTCCCCGCATCCATACGTTTGGGTCAAAAAACGTACACGGCGTAAAGTCATTTCGGATGGCAAGTCGTTCCTCACAACGTATGTCCCCGGTTGCTTGTGCAAGGGGTTCAATAAAGGGTTGGAATTGCTCGTAGAGTTTTGGGAGTGGAGTTTTGTCACGGATGTACTCTTCAAAAGCCTTGTGTACAGCAGTGCCGTACAGCGTAGCCTCGGTGTCTGTTGATTTGAATTTTTTGAGGATGCGGACTTCATGGTACCTGCGAGCGCACCCTTCAAAATCTTTGATGGACGAATAGGAGTGTGCAAGTGCCATGGCGTTCTTTCGTTTGTTTGGATGTCAGATTTTAACAGTCCTCCACTATGTACGCTGCGCGTTTACGGGGCGTTCCGGTGCCGCGTACAAACGCCCCCCACCAATAAAGTCCGCTTTTGCGTTGCTTAAAATGTCCGCGTACGTAATGGGCTGCGACATCGGCTCGTTGGCTTACCTGCCCTCCAGCCGTAACCACCTCAACCTCTTGTAGATGCAACAAAGTGTAGGCGCTTGCGGTGTACGCCTTCTTCTTTTTACCGCCCAGCTTCAACCCCTTAGGGGGGACTGACGCTTCAACCCGGGTCTGCCCCACGCCACTTCGGCAGTTAAGCAGCATGTATGAGGCAAACAGCAGCGTTGGGATTTCTGCAGCAGCCTCCATAATGTGCTGCTGTACTTGCGGGTCATTTGTGGTAAGCGTAGCAAACTTTTCGGGCGTTAACTTTGCAATTTGTGCAGCTTTAATAAGCGATACACAAGGCATAAAGTTTGCCGGTATCGAGTCTTGGCCATCAGCCCTTGCAAATTGAATCTGTGCTCCTCGTTCGTGGCTTATCCCAAACATAAACATAAACAGGCTATGCTGTACGCGACCGTCTATGTATTCCCAATAGGGGAGGCAGGTCAACACGTTGTTATTTATCTCGCGGATGTATGCTCCTACCCGAGTCACCGGGATAATTCCATCCACAATACCGTTCTTGCGTAGCTTCTGTATTGCAGGTGTCAACGGGTACTCAATTGCCGTGTGCTCGTAGGGCATGTGTAGCTCATTAAGCG
>DAITMV010000136.1:0-8147 GCA_036834985.1 Burkholderiaceae bacterium
CATCGACCTGGCAGATAAGTTTGCCGAAGCCTACCAAGGCAAGTACGGCCTGATTGGGCCGGTCATGCTTATGTCAGCCGACAAATCGAACAACGTGCTGGAATTTCTGGAGCGTCAGGCGACAGAAATCGAAGATGTGCGGTATAAGGTTGTAGACAAGGACTGCACGCCGCTTCAGAACGTCGTCGACGAGATCGTCGGGTTGTACTATACAACCATTTATAAGCTCAAGTTTCTCGCATAAGGACGCCACCTATGGGCCTCAAAACCACTACCGTTTGTTTGGGCTACCAGCAGATCACGCCGGACACCTCGACGGGTCTGACCGTTCCCGCTCTTGCACCCGATGGCTCGCAGCAGGAACCGACGTTCATCGTCGTCACCCCGGAAATCCAGAACGTCCGCTGGCGCGATGACGGCACCGCCCCGACGTCTTCGGTCGGCATGCCGGTTTTTGTCGGCACGTCGCTGTTGTATGATGGCGACCTCAACAAGATCCGCTTCATCAACGTGGTGGCTGGTGGCAAAATCAATGTGAGTTACTACGCATGATCAGCGTCACGGGGGTTCCGCTCAACATTGCAGGCGCAGCCTCCGCTGCGGGCTACATCATCACCGCTGACGCAATCCTCACCGAAAGCGGCACCACGCGCACGCTGTCGTCTGTTGACAACGGCAAGATCATCTACTGCACCAGCGGCTCTGCCACGACCATCACCTGCGCGGCTGGCCTCGGCGCTGGTTTCTCCTGCACCATCATCCAAGGCGGCGCGGGCAAGGTCACGGTCGCTGCGGGCGGCCAGACGCTGGTGTCTTACTCCAGCCTCTTCAGCACTATCGGACAGTACGCGGTCATTTCTCTCATCTGCCCGGTCGCCAATACGTTTCTGGCGGCGGGTAATCTCGGAGTTTAAGCATGACGACGTACACGATCTCGCCGATTTGGGGTGCTGGCGCGCAGCTATTCGACAACAATGGCGACCCGCTGTCAGGCGGCAAGATTTACGTATATGTTGCTGGCACAACAACCCCGGCCACCACTTACACGGACCCGCTTGGGTCTATTCCCAACACTAACCCAATTGTTGCGGACGCCGCGGGGCGACTTACAAACGAGATATGGTTCCCTGTTTCCGGGGCGTTTAAGTTTGTTCTGAAGACAACTAACGACGTTCTTTTGGCTACATACGACAATATCCCTTCTGTACCAACACCGCCAATTTTAAACTCTGCCTCCGCAATTTCGTATACCCCGGGTTACCTTGTCAATGCCGGGCAGTTTTTACCTAGAACTACTTATCAGATTGCTACGGTTGGCACGACAAACTTTGTTGGTATTGGCGCAGCCGCCAATCTTTCCGGCACCGTCTTTACGGCTACTGGTGTAGGGTCCGGTTCCGGCAATGCGTACTATGTGCGAACTGTTGAAAGCAAGCTGCGTGACGTTGTTAGCGTCAAAGATTACGGCGCTATCGGTGATGGCATAACCGACGATACCGTGTCTATTCAGGCCGCGTTGAATAGCGGGGCTGGCGGCGTTTATATCCCAACGGGAAACTATCTTGTAACTAGCCTGTCAGCCCGCGCTAACACCATCATTTATGGCGATGGTAACGACAGCATTTTAACCGCTTCCGGTACAGGAAACATTCTTGTTATCGCGGGCGTTTCCGGCGGCACTCAAATTACAAATGTGCAAGTGCGGAATATCAAGTTCCAAGGACTGAATAACATGACTTCCGGTCCTCTCGGATGCGGTGTTATTGTCAGTTACGCGGTTAACATTACTGTTGATCAGTGTTACTTTGATAGCTTTGGCCCCGGCGTTGCGGATACGTCCAGCGGCGGCGCGGCGCTTTGTTTTTACTCTGGCTGCATAGATGTTACAGCGTCCAATAACACCGTTGTAAATGGTACGGGCAATCTTAACGGAACCGACATAGCCGTATATTCAGCAGGCGGATACGCAATTATTACTGGTAATCGCGCATATTCGACCAACTCACAGGGAATTTACACAAATGCTGCGGCAAAAGTTGGTCGGATTATCATCGCGAACAATATATCCCTCAACCACACGCGGCATGGCATTGCCCCAGTTTACGGCGGCACTACGGAAAAAGTAGACACGATTGTTGCGAACAACATCTGTCAGGATTGCGCGTCAACAGGCATCTACGTCAACACTGATGCAGACGGTTTCATTATCGCTAACAACATCATTGAAAGCTGTTCTGGCGGCGGACGCAACGGCTACACGCTTGACGGCGGAATTTCTTTGCTCGGTAATGGTAAAAGAGTTTGCATCGGTAACTATATCAACAACACTGGCTACACTAGCGCTGGGGTGCAGCGCGTTATTGACCCTGCGGGTGGCGTGCCGAATGACCCAACCAGAACAGCGAGTATCCGCGTTTCAAATGGCGTTGAAGGGATTGTTTCTGGCAATGTGATCGTTGGTGGTTCAGGTCGAGCAATTGATTTATCATACGGCGCAAACGGGGTTCAGATCGTTGACAATACGATTTCAAACCCTGAGTACGCAGCAATCCATATCAGCAGTCTGAACAATGTCGGCGCAAATTCGGTTATCGCTAGAAACAAAATTGACGTTTCCGTATCAGACGCATACGGCATCTGGCATCGCGGGTCTATAGCCGCCGATCAGTGTTTTATCGAAGATAACCGAGTTAAAGGCAAAAAAGCTGCGACTGCTAAAAGCGGTATCCGGTTTGAAGGCCAAGGCATTACAGGCAGCGTTTCGCGTAATTACATAAATAGCTTCGATGTGGCGTTAAACCTTCAGTCAGCTGTTATGTCTACAAAACTTGGAAACACTTGTGTTTTTGACGGCAACCAGCTTGATAATAGCACTGAAGGTTTTCGTTTTCTAAGCGATTTAACCGACTTTGGTTTTTACACTGAGTTTGTTTACGCCAACAACGGCACGGATGTAATTGATGAATACGGTCGCAACACGGTACGCCCCGCAATTTCAATTTCGCCCGTTAAACTGTTTTACCGCAGCGCAGTCCCGACTGTTGGAACTTGGGTCCGGGGCGACCGCGCTATCAACAGCGCGCCTGCTGCCGGACAACCCAAATCTTGGGTCTGTACAGTATCGGGCTCGCCAGGTACGTGGGTTTCAGAGGGTAATCTCTAATGGCAACGCTGTACTGGGGTCCGTCTGGCGGCACGTCAACTGGGTCTTGGACCGGAGCGTCTGCTACCAACTGGTTTACAGACGCCGGGCGCACAACACCCTCTGGACCCGCGCCTACATCTGTTGATGATGTGGTGTTTGACGTTAACAGTGACAATAGCGCTCCGTTCACCGTAACAGTAGGCTCTGGCGCCATTTGTCGGAGCGTTACTGCGTCTGGTCTTGACCAAGTTATGACCTTGGCGGGTTCTTCTACTTTGACGGTTTACGGGTCGTTGGCGTACCCCGCGACAAATTTTACGAGAACTCATACAGGGGGCGTCACTTTTGCTTCAACAAGTACCGGAAACACTATTACGGTTAGTTACGCAGCGAACGTAATCACCACGGGCGCAGTTACATTTAATGGCGCTGGCGGCGAATGGACTTTGGCAAGCAATTTGGCGTATGGCACATCTGGCGATCAGGCCGTTTTTTTATATGCGGGAACTCTTAAAACCGTTAATTTTACAATGACGGGAGGTGGTTTTTACATCTCACCAATTACCTCAGCACGTTTAGAGTTGGGATCGTCCACAATCAATATAACGCCCGCAGGCGGGCGTTTTGCCGTTTTGGCTTCTGGTTTTACAATTGACGCGGGTACGTCCACTATAAATTTTCAAAGCTATAACTGTTTCTTTAACGGCGGCAATTTAACGTATTATAACGTGCTGTTTACGGACACTAGCGTTGTAGGAAACCAAAACATTTCCGGCAGCAATACGTTTAACAATCTATCTGTTGGCTCGCGCCCGCTTAACACAGTTAACGGGCTCATCTTGAGTGCTGATCAAGTCATCAACGGCACGCTTACGCTTGGCTCCGCAAACACGCCCGTTCGCCGCCTGTTCCTGCGCAGCGACATTTTTGGCGTGCAACGCACTATCACGCTGAACGGCACGCTTGCGGCGGCCAATGACGTAGACTTCCGTGACATCAAAGTTTTGGGCACGTTTGGAACTTGGCCCGGCACCCGCCTCGGCAATTGCGGGGGTAATTCTGGCATTACGTTTAGCACGCCCAAAACAGTATATTTTGTTGGAACGACTAACGCCAACTGGTCTGCTACGACGTGGGCGTTAGGTAGCGGTGGGGCGACCAGCGTCAACAACTTTCCGCTGGCCCAAGATACCGCCGTTATCGACAACAGCAGCCTGAACACAGGCGCAACGTTGACAATGGACAGCAATTATAATATGTCTGGCGTCAACTTTTCAACGCGGTCAAACGCCATAACGTTTGCTTTTGGCACCAATGCGCCGTTTATGTACGGTGATTTTATTTTGTCAGCCAGCGTGACATTGACTGGCACGGCCACCATGACATTGTGCAAGCGCAGTGGAACGCAGACATTTACGTCCGCAGGACAGACGTTTGACCGCCCGCTTACTATCGACAATTCCGGCGGCATCGTCGCGTTCTCGGATGCCTTCACGCACGCCGCAACGCGCACGTTTACGTTTACAAACGGCACGGTTCAGTTTGCTGCTGGCGCGACTTCGACGTTTGCAGTCTTGTCTATCTCAGGCTCTAGCCAGAAGTTTTTGCAAAGCACATCGGCAGGGTCGCAGGCTACTATCTCTCTGGCCAGTGGCACGCAAAACATCCAGAATGTTACCGCCAAAGATATTGCGGCGACCGGCGGAGCGCGGTGGAATTTGGTGAATGGCTCAATCAGCCAAGGCAATTTGTCCGGCTGGTATGTAGGCCATCAGCAAAACGCTTTCTTGCTAGGCGGTATTTTCTAGGCCGTTTGTTTGACTGCTGTAACAGAACGTGCTACATATTTTTTGATGACCGTACTGGCCGGGTACGCCAGGGACCGAAAGGTGCATGAATGAACGAAAACGAACTAGCGGTTGCGACCGCGCCGGAACAGGCCCCCACGGCGGCGCCCGCTTCTGAACCAGACAATTCATCGCCGGAACCGACGCCTACGGATGCGCCCAAGACCTTCTCTCAGGAAGAACTGGACGCCATCGTCGGCAAACGTCTCGCAAGAGAACAACGGAAATGGGAGCGCGAGCAAGCGCGGAAGCAGACGGCCCAGTCCCCGGCACCACCGCCGGAACCGCTGAAGCCCGACGACTTCACCAACGCGCAAGCCTACGCAGAAGCCATGGCGGAACGCAAGGCGGCAGAGATGCTGGCCCAGCGGGAAGCAGAGGCGGAACGCACGGCAACGCTCGAAGCCTATCAGGACCGTGAAGAGGAAGCCCGCGGCAAGTACGACGACTTTGAACAGGTCGCCTACAACCCGAAGCTGCCAATCACGGAAACGATGGCGCAAACCATTCAGTCTTCCGAGATCGGTCCCGATGTAATCTATCACTTGGGGTCGAACCCGAAGGAAGCCGAACGGATTGCGCGCCTCAGCCCGCTCTTGCAGGCACGGGAAATCGGGAAGATCGAGGCCAGACTGGCGTCGTCTCCACCGGCCAAGAAGACCTCAACCGCCCCGGCTCCTATCAGTCCGGTCACGGCCCGCACCTCTGGTGCGCCTGCGTTCGACACCACCGACCCGCGCTCTATCAAGAGCATGTCAACGTCGGAATGGATTGAAGCAGAACGGCTGCGCCAAACGAAGAAGTACGAGGCACAACGCAAACGCTAAGCCAAGGAAAAGACAATGGCTAACAGCATTCTTACTATCGACATGATCACCCGGAAGGCTCTCGAAATCCTTGAGAACAACCTGGTAATCACCCGCAACGTCAACCGTCAGTACGACGACAGCTTTGCCGTCGAAGGTGCCAAGATCGGTTCTACCCTCCGCATCCGTCTGCCCGACCGTGCGCTGGTGACCGACGGTGCTGCCCTTCAGGTGCAGGACGACAACGAGCAGTTCACGACTTTGACGGTTGCTTCGCAGAAGCACATTGGCGTCAACTTCACGTCGGCCGAACTGACCATGCAGCTCGACGACTTCGCTGATCGTGTGCTCAAGCCGCGTATCTCGCAGCTTGCGTCCTCCATCGACGCTGACGTCGCCAACTCCTACAAGTCGATCTTCTCGACCGTCGGCACCCCCGGCACGACCCCGTCCACTTCGCTTGTCCTGCTTCAGGCCCAGCAGAAGCTGAACGAGTACGCTGCCATGATGCCGAGCCGTTACGCCACGGTGAACCCGGCGGCCAACGCGGGTCTGGTCGAAGGCATGAAGGGTCTCTTCAACCCCGTTGACACGATCTCCCGCCAGTTCAGGAACGGCATGATGGGTGAAGGTGTCCTCGGCTACGAGGAGATCAATATGTCGCAGTCCATCAAGCAGCACACGACTGGCTCGCGCGCTGCCACGGGCGCGACCGTCAACGGCAACGCTACGGAAGGCGCTTCGACCATCACGCTCGCGTCCGCTGGCAACACCCTGACCTTCACCGTCGGCGACGTGTTCACGGTGGCCGACTGCTTCTCGGTCAACCCGCAGACCCGCGAAAGCACGGGTTCGCTTCAGCAGTTCGTCGTGACTGCCGCCAACACCTCGACTTCTGGTGGTGCAGTGACCCTCAACGTTTCCCCGGCGCTCTACTCGCCGTCGAACGCTCTGGCGACCGTCAACACCCTGACGATCACCGGCAAGGCTGTCACCTTCGTCGGCGCGGCTTCGACCCAGTACCCGCAGAACCTTGTGTACCACAAGGATGCTATCTCCTTCGCCACGGCTGACCTTCTCATGCCGAGCGGTGTGGATATGGCTTCCCGCCAGGTTCACAACGGCATCTCGATGCGTATCGTGCGCCAGTACGACATCAACAACGACCGGCTCCCCTGCCGTATCGATGTGCTGTACGGCTTCGCAACCATCCGTCCGCAGATGGCCGCGCGCATCTGGGGCTAACAGGTAAAGATAGGAGATACTCACATGTCACTTCCCAATGGCGGCGGCGGTTGCCAGCTCGGTGACGGCAACCTCACCGAACCGATCATCGACGCGCTTCCCGATCCGATCTCGGTAACGACTGCGGCGACGCTCACCCCGGCTCAGGTTCTGAACGGCCTGATCCTTGCGAACAGCGGCATCACCGCGGCGTCCGTGACCTACACGCTGCCGACGGTGGCTGAACTGGAAGCCGTGCTGACCAACTCGGACAAGACGGGCACGGCCTTTACGTTCCGTGTGGTGAACCTCGGCACCTCCTCGGCCACGGCCATCATCGCTGCTGGCACGGGCTGGACGATCTCCGGTTCGCTGACAATGACGATCCCCGTGACGACCGGCGCGTTCTTCATCGCCCGCAAGTCGTCGCAGCCGGGCGCTGCTAGCGCTTGGACGCTGTACCGCGCATCATAACAAACAGGCGGGCGGCTTCGGCCGCCCGCTTCTTCTGGAGGGAACATGATCTATCTTCGTCACCCCAAGCACGGCGTCAAGATTGCGTCCATGGAAATGGAAGCGCAGTACGACGAGATGAACGGCTGGACGCGGTTCGACCCGGACGAACCGTTGAATGACGCGCCGGAACAGGGTAATGTCATGCTTGAACCCCGGCGCCGCGGTCGGCCCCGGCTAGAAGCGAGCGAATGACATGACGACGGCTGGCGACCTGATCAATGGATCACTGAGGCTTCTGGGCGTTCTGGCGGAAGGCGAAACGCCTTCGTCTGAAACGTCGCAGGACGCCCTGCTCGCCATGAACCAGATGATCCAGTCGTGGAACACCGAGCGTCTTGCCGTGTTTTCCACCCAGGATCAAGTCGTCACTTGGCCGCCGGGAACCATCTCGCGCACATTCGGGCCAACCGGCAACATCGTTGCCAACCGCCCCGTTGCCATTGACGACAGCACCTATTTCCGCGATCCGTCCAACGGCATTTCCTATGGCCTCAAGCTGATCAATCAGCAGCAGTACAACGGCATCGCCGTCAAGACCGTGACCAGCACCTACCCGCAGGTGCTCTGGGTCAACATGACCTACCCCGACATTGAAATGTACGTCTACCC
>DAITMV010000137.1:0-8086 GCA_036834985.1 Burkholderiaceae bacterium
GCGTATCTGGCATGAGTGCTGCATCACCCCAGCACAGCGCCCTCCCTGCCCTTGTCACCGCTCAAAATACCTTGAATACCGACACCAGTGAGACGTATCGCCGTCTGCTGGTACAAGCCAATAAAGGCGATGTGGCAGCACAAACCCAATTGGGATTGATGCGTCGTGATGGACAAGGCGTTCTACAAGACCTGCACCTAGCCCGTGTGTGGCTGGGAAAAGCCGCGGTGGGCAACTACGCCCCAGCCCAGTACGAATTGGGACTGCTGCTGCTCTCGGATCAATTGCCGCAATCTAACAGCGATCAATTGCGCCTGTTGGTACAGGAAGGTATCGGGTGGCTGCAACGCGCTGCCAAACAAGACTACGTACCGGCCCAAAAGGAGCTGGGTAAAACCTATTTGAGCATTCCCGACAAAAACGACGAGGGTCTGGAGTTGCTGGACAAGGCCTCGCAGGCCGATGATCTGGAGTCCACCCTGCTTCTGTCGCAGTGGTTTCTCGATGTCTATGCCAGTGCTGCGCAACAAGACAAAGCAGCCATCGCCGCTGCGATCGTGACCTATCTAACCCGCGCTGCCGAGCACAACCATGCGATGTCCATGACCAACCTGGGCACGGTGTACCTGGACGGTGTTGGTACGCCACCCGACCCTGAACAAGCCAGCCAGTGGTATCGCAAAGCCGTAGCACTGAGCGAGCCCAACGCGCAATTTAACCTGGCCATTTTGCTGCTCCAAAACCGCATCAAGCCCGTTGAGTCAGACCCGCCCGTCGTCAGCCTGCTTACTAGCTCGGCTGGTCAGGGGCTGCTGCCTGCCCAAAAACTTCTCGCCCAGTTATTTATCGAAGGCCGACGGGTGCCCCAGCAGGTGGATCAAGCCGTGATCTGGCTCGACAAAGCGGCCCAGCAGGGCGATGCGAGCGCCCAATTTCAGTTGGGCATGCTCAAATTACAGGGTGTCGGAACAGAGCGTGATTTAAACGAAGCGGCCCGCTGGTTTGAACAATCCGCCCGACAAAAGCTGCCACAGGCCCAATACCAGTATGGCCTGACACTCATGATGGGCTTGGGTACCGCCTCCAGTACCCCCATGGCCATTGAACAAATGAGAGCCTCTGCAGCGCAAGGTTATGCGCCTGCGGTCGAATGGCTGCTTCAAATCGATACTCCTTCTAAAGACCCTTCCTTTCCCAAAGCACCATGAAACTGGCCCTTTACAACTCTAAACTCTCCTTATCCCAATTGGCCTTGGCCGATGCTGAGGAGATGCTGTCAAACATCCTGCCGACGGGAGGGACACCGCACCGCAGCCCGTTACGCATAGTTCAGGCTGGCTTGTTTGTATGCGATGTAGCACTGGCTGACCCCGTGCAGGTTGGCATTCTCAAAAAAGCCCTGCAAGCCGCTTTGGCCGCAGATCAAACCGACTTTGCCTTGTTGACGGACGGCTTCTCACCCAAGCAGTTTGGCCTCTTGGCCACCGACATGGATTCGACCCTCATTACCATCGAATGTATTGATGAGATTGCTGACTTTGTAGGCAAAAAAGCTGAGGTATCGGCCATCACCGAAGCCGCCATGCGGGGTGAAATCAAAAGCTTTGCCGACAGCCTGACCCGTCGTGTTGCCTTGCTGCAGGGTGTCGATGCCAGCCACCTGGCCGATGTGTTTAACGAACGCCTGCGTTTATCCCCCGGAGCCAAGCCGCTACTGGCCTTTATCAAGCAACAGGGCTGGAAAACATTGCTCGTCTCTGGCGGATTCACCTATTTTACGGATCGCCTCAAAAACGAATTGGGGCTGGACTATGCCCGCTCAAACACGCTCGAAATCATCGACGGTAAACTCACCGGCCGGGTACTGGGTGAGATCGTGGACGCGCAAGCCAAGGCGGATACATTGACCACCGTCTGTACCGAGTTGGGATTAAACACCCAGCAATCGATTGCCATGGGTGATGGCGCCAATGACCTGATCATGATGAAAGCCGCTGGCTTGGGTGTGGCCTATCGCGCCAAGCCCATTGTGCAGGAGCAAACGTCTGTGGCGATCAACCATCACGGTCTGGACACACTGGTGGCGTGGTTTAAAGCCGCCGCCGCTTAATACATGGATGGCAGGTTGGAGGTTTGAAGCGGAATAAAACCGGGAAATCTCATGAGCAACCCGGTTTGTTCACCTCGAAGAGTGCGGATCACCTGATGTTTGTAGTGGATGTCGCTGCAGCCGTAAAACGCGGACAAAAACACCTCGTACTGGATCGTGAGGGCGTTGGCAGCCATATGGCAACTGACGATCACCACCTGATCGACCTGCGCCAACTCGTCGTACTCGGTCACTTCCAGATCCATCGCCGGATACAGCAACTGCACGTGCTCGTTTAACCAAGCCAGCAGCGCTGCACCCTGCAATGGCTCAGGTAATTGAAGGGTAATTACCTGAGTCATACCTTTACTGCTTAGGCCATGCGCTCAAAAATGGCGGCAATACCTTGGCCACCACCGATACACATGGTCACCAGTGCGTAACGGCCACCAACACGCTCTAACTCATACAGCGCTTTAACGGTGATGATTGCGCCCGTGGCACCAATGGGGTGGCCAATTGAGATGCCGGAACCGTTGGGGTTTACCTTGTCGGCGGGGAAGTTCAGCTCTTTGGACACCGCACACGCCTGGGCGGCAAACGCTTCGTTGGCTTCGATTACGTCCATGTCATTGATGGACAAACCGGCCTTGGCCAAAGCCTTTTGGGTGGCAGGCACAGGGCCGATACCCATGATCTTTGGATCCACACCGGCGTGTGCATAGGCTACCAGACGCGCCATCGGTTTTTTGCCAGCGCGTTCGGCCGCAGAGCGATCCATCAAGACCACCGCACCAGCACCATCATTCAAACCAGAGGCGTTACCAGCGGTCACTGAACCGTCTTTCTGGAATACAGGCTTGAGCTTGGCCATGTCATCGAGCGTCACGCCTGCACGCACGTGCTCGTCGGTGTCAAACACCACGGTGCCTTTGCGGCTGACCAGCTCAATCGGTAGAATTTGCGACTTGAAGTAGCCATTGGCAATCGCGTTGGCGGCACGGCGATGGCTTTCAACGGCCAGTTCGTCCTGTTGTGCGCGGCTGATGCCAAACTTGGCGGCCACGTTTTCAGCGGTGACCCCCATGTGAATCACATCAAATGGGTCATGCAAAGCACCGACCATCATGTCGATCATCTTGCCGTCGCCCATGCGATTGCCCCAGCGCGCGCTTGGCATGATGTAGGGGGCACGGCTCATGCTCTCGGCGCCACCGGCCACTGCGATATCTGCATCGCCCAGCATGATGGACTGAGCAGCCGTCACAATCGCCTGCAGACCAGACCCACACAGGCGGTTCAGCGTCAGTGCGGGGGTGTGAATGCCCAGGCCACCTTCAATGGCTGCCACACGGGCCAGATACATATCGCGTGGCTCACTGTTAACAACGTGGCCAAACACCACATGGCCCACATCTTCAGCTTGCACACCGGCACGAGCAACCGCTTCACGCAGTACCTTGGCACCGAGCTGGGTTGGAGAAAAATCTTTCAGGCTGCCACCGAAGTCACCAACGGCGGTACGTACGCCAGATACAACTACCACTTCACGAGTCATTTGTATTCTCCTCAATTAAACAACGTCACCCCACAAATCATGAGCATCGCTGCCCGTGATTCGCGCGCTGATGATCTCCCCGACTTTGGGACGTAACCAGGGTTTGGCTGGATGCGTCAGGAATACGTTGCCGTCGATCTCCGGTGCGTCAGAGGGGCTTCGGGCAACAATCCCATCGGGGTTGATGGCATCAACAATTACTTTCATCCGGGTACCGACCTTGGCTTTGAGGCGGCGAGCGGATATTTTTTCCTGAACAGCCATCAAGGTTGCGCGGCGTTCTTCTTTCACGTCTTCAGGCACCGGGTTGGCCAACTCATTGGCCTTGGCACCATCTACTGGGGAATAGGTGAACACGCCCACGCGGTCCAGCTGCGCCTCTTCGAGGAAGTTCAAGAGGTGTTCAAACTCTTCCTGCGTTTCGCCAGGAAAGCCTGCGATAAAGGTACTGCGGATGGTCAGGTTCGGGCAGGCCTTTCGCCATGCAGCAATACGCTCGATGTTTTTTTCACCGCTGGCTGGCCGCTTCATGCGTTTGAGCACATCGGGGTGTGAATGCTGAAACGGCACATCCAGATAGGGCAAAATCTTGCCGCTGGCCATGTGTTCGATCACATCATCCACATGAGGATACGGATAGACATAATGCATCCGAACCCACACACCCAGCTCGCCTAACTCTTTGGCCAGCTCCAGAAACTGCGATTTGACCGGACGGCCATTGACAAAATCGGTGCGGTATTTGATGTCCACCCCGTACGCTGAGGTGTCCTGACTGACCACCAAAATCTCTTTGACCCCGCTTTTGACCAAGCTCTCGGCCTCGCGAATCACTTCCCCGATGGGACGCGACACCAGATCGCCCCGCATGCTCGGGATGATGCAGAAGGTACATCGATGATTGCAGCCCTCGGAAATTTTCAGATAGGCATAATGCTTGGGGGTGAGTTTGATACCGTGGTCGGGCACCAGATCAATAAACGGATCATGTGGCTTGGGCAGGTGCGTGTGCACCGCGTCCATCACCTCATTGGTGGCATGGGGGCCTGTGACAGCGAGCACCTTCGGGTGCAGGCTGGTGATCAGGTTGTCACCGCCATCGTTTTGCTTGGCACCCAGGCAACCAGTGACAATCACCTTGCCGTTTTCCTTTAAGGCCTCGCCGATGGCATCCAGGCTTTCCTGAACCGCGCTGTCAATAAACCCGCAGGTGTTGACCACGACCAGATCAGCACCCTCATAGCTGGGCGCAATGTCGTAACCCTCAACTTTGAGGCGAGTCAGAACGTTCTCTGAATCAACCAGCGCCTTGGGGCAACCTAAAGAAACAAAGCCCACGCTGGGCGCGCGGGCTGTCGAAATATCGGACATACCAAACAATCTTTACTTTTTATCCGTTGGGGGCGGATAGCCAAAATTAGAGAAAATGCTTCTCGTCTGGTTCTGGAACTGGTCCTGCATCTGAACAAAAATATTTTTGCTCTGCTCCAGGTAGTTGGTCATCATGGTTTGAATCATCGGGGTTTGAACCGCCATGAACTGTGACCATAACTCCGGATTGGCAAAACCTTTTCCGTCCACCAGTGTTTTACCCTGCTCTTGCATTTTGGTTTGAATATCCATAAATGCCTGCAGATTTTTCTCCAGATACGTACCCATCATGCCTTGCATGGCGTTTCCGTAAAACCGGATGATTTGCGACAACATGGTCGAAGAAAACATGGGCACGCCGCCGGTTTCTTCTTCCAGAATGATTTGCAACAAAATGGCGCGCGTTAAATCGTCATTCGTTTTTGCATCGATGACCTGAAACTCTTCGGTTTCAAGCACCAACTGCTTCACATCGCCCAGCGTGATGTAGCTGCTGGTCTGGGTGTCATACAAACGGCGGTTGGGATACTTCTTGATCAATCGCATGCTATTTGCCATGTGCTCAGTCTTCCTCCGTCACGACCAACCCGCTTTGAGTGTAAACCCAAGCCTGCCGTCAGTGCGCATGTAATTATTTGATTTGGGGCCTGCATAAAACAATGCACCGCACCCAAAACATGGTTGCAGTGCATCATTTTAACCTAAACCTCAGCGTTCGCTGTTATTTCTGTCTAAAGACAATCCACAAGTGGGCATCAGCCCATGTGCAGGCCGCCATTTAAGGAGAAATCAGCGCCGGTCGAAAAGCCTGACTCATCAGACGCGAGCCAGGAACAGATCGAACCGATTTCCTCTGGAGTACCCAAACGCTTGACCGGAATGGTCGAGACGATTTTCTCCAGCACTTCGGGACGAATCGCGCGAACCATATCGGTACCAATGTACCCGGGCGATATGGTGTTGACCGTCACGCCTTTAGAGGCCACTTCCTGAGCCAGCGCCATGGTAAAGCCATGAATACCCGCCTTGGCGGTTGAATAATTGGTCTGGCCAAACTGACCCTTTTGACCGTTCACGGAGGAAATATTGATGATCCGGCCCCAACCGCGCTCGACCATATCGTCGATCACCTGCTTGGTCACGTTAAACAGCGAGTTCAGGTTGGTATCGATGACGCCAGACCAATCTTCGCGGCTCATCTTGCGGAACACGATATCACGGGTGATACCGGCGTTGTTCACAAGAACATCTACGGGGCCCAGCTCGGCTTTGACCTTGTCAAAAGCCGCCTTGGTAGAGTCCCAGTCGCCCACGTTGCCTTCAGAGGCGTGTACGTCATAGCCTTCTGCGCGCATGTCCGCCAGCCATTTGTCCTTGCGGCTGGAGTTGGGACCGCAACCGGCTACCACAGTAAAACCGTCTTTGGCCAGCCGCTTGCAGATGGAGGTTCCAATTCCCCCCATACCGCCGGTCACATATGCAATTTTTTTACTCATGTCACATCCCTCTTATTTTTTAGTTGGTTACGCTTAACGCTCTATTGCCAATGCAACGCCCATGCCACCGCCAATACACAGTGATGCCAAGCCTTTTTTGGCGTCGCGCTTGTTCATTTCGTGGATCAGGCTGACCAGCACACGGCAGCCAGACGCACCAATGGGATGACCCAAGGCAATGGCGCCACCGTTGACGTTGATCTTGCTGGTGTCCCAACCCATTTCCTTGTTCACAGCACAAGCCTGGGCTGCAAACGCTTCGTTGATTTCCATCAAGTCCAGATCCGCAGGAGACCAGCCAGCCTTTTCAAGACAGCGTTTGGAGGCAGGTACCGGGCCCATGCCCATGATTTTTGGATCCAGACCCGCGGAAGCAAATGACTTGATGGTCGCCAATACGGGCAACCCCAGTTCCTTGGCTTTTTGTGCGCTCATCACCATCACGGCAGCAGCACCATCGTTAATACCTGAGGCGTTGGCCGCGGTGACTGAACCGTCCTTGGCAAACGCTGGTCTAAGCGAGGCCAAGCCCTCAGCGGTGGTTCCAAACTTTGGGAATTCGTCGGTATCAAACACCAAGGGATCGCCTTTGCGCTGGGGAATCAGCACAGGAACGATTTCGTCCTTGAACCTGCCTGCCTTGATCGCCGCTTCGGCTTTTTGCTGTGAGGCAGCGGCGAAGTCGTCTTGTGTCGCGCGGGAAATATCGTACTCCTTGGCGACGTTCTCGGCCGTGATGCCCATGTGGTATTGGTTATAAACATCCCACAAACCATCAACAATCATGGTGTCGACCATTTTGGCATCGCCCATGCGATATCCGTCGCGGCTACCCAGCATGACGTGGGGCGAGGCGCTCATGTTTTCCTGACCACCGGCAATCACAATCTCGGCATCGCCACAGGCAACCGCCTGAGCCGCCAGCATCACTGCCTTCAAACCGGAGCCACACACTTTGTTGATGGTCATGGCAGGAACGGTAGCTGGCAAACCGGCTTTGATGACGGATTGACGTGCCGGGTTCTGACCGGAACCCGCTGTTAACACCTGCCCCAGAATCACTTCGGAAATCTGCTCTGGTTTAACGCCAGTTTTCTCCAGCAAGCCCTTGATTACGGCAGCGCCCAACTCCGGTGCAGACACCTTTGCCAGTGCTCCGCTGAATTTACCAATTGCAGTACGAGCTGCAGCAACAATTACTACGTTTGTCATGACATCACTCCATTGACGTGTTTTAGTTTGCTCTGACCTTCACATACCGACCCGGTGCCGGTTCGATGGCTTTGTATTTTGTATTGCCAGGTTTACGCGGTGCTTTCACCTCATTGCCTTTGTGCGCAGCCAGCCAGGCCGACCAGTCATTCCACCAGCTACCCGTGTGCTCGGTGGCGCCGTCCATCCATTGTTCGGCCGTATCAGGCAAGGCATCGTTAATCCAGAAACTGCGTTTGTTTTTGCTGGCCGGGTTGATGACACCCGCAATATGTCCGCTGGGACCCCAAGCAAAGCGCACCGGCCCGCCGGGCAGATGGCGGCTGCGGGGTGCGGTGTTTCCGGGGCGTCTCTTTTACA
>DAITMV010000138.1:0-8015 GCA_036834985.1 Burkholderiaceae bacterium
CCCCCCCCCCCACCCCCCCCCCCCGCCCCCCCGCCGGGCCCGCGCATGGCGTTATAACCGCCGGTGCCCAGCACTTCTTCCATACGTGAGCAAGGTTCGCACAGGCCGGTGACCGCAATCACGACCTCTTTGCCAATGGAAAACAAAATCCCCATATCAGCAAACGGTGATTTCATCGCCAGCAGGTTAATGCCCGAGATCACGAGGTTGCGCCGCAGCAAGAGTGGGTCCACCGTGGGCAAGCCACACAGGCTGGCTACCACCGGCAGGTGCTCGGCCTGTATGAGGCTAAGCTCACGTATGCGCGCGCTGTCCGTGTTGCGGCGCGCTTGTGAACGGCGGTCGCCGATCAAGCCCAAGCCAGGCTCAAGCTGTGCCTCGGTGAAGCTTTGCGCGGGGGCACGGCGCTGGGGGCGTGCGATGATGGCTTCAAGCCGGCCCACGGTGGCGTAGCGTTGCACCAGCTCGCGCAGGTTGTTTGGGGTGGTGCTCATGGTGTGTGCTTTAGATAAGTGCCTTAGGCAAGTGCGGCCAGTTCGGTGCGTAGACGGTCCAGCAGCTCGGTTTTTACGCGAGGGTGCACTTTGTGTTCGGGGTAGCATTTAACGAGGCTCAAGTGGTTAATCCCTTCACTGGCAGGGAAGGAAATATTTTCCACATGTGGCCCCTCCTGCTGCGCAGCAGCGAGGTTTTTATCAAAGCGTCGGTCACTGCCCAACACATCACCCACTGCGAAGTAATTTATGCAACGGCCCACATTGGACGGTATGCGGCGTGGGTTGTCCGCCCAGCGATGCGGGAACCACCGGCCCATACCGCCCGCGGCGATCGTAACCACGAGGTCCACTCGCACCCCGCGCTGGGCCAGCAGATGGGCCACGCGAATCGCCTCCAAACCGCCTTGGCTATAGCCCAGCAGTACGATAGGCCGGCCCTGGCGCGCTGCGGCTTGCAGGTCGTTTGCGATCAGGTCTGACTGCAAATGGCCGTAGAGCGTGGTGTCCGCGTAGCCTGCCTTGCGCACATAATTCAAGAGGTGCCGCTGCATGTGTTCGCGCGCCATAAAGCCATAAATGGCGGCGATGCGGGGTCTGCGTGTATCGGCGCCATCGGTAACCACAGGCTTGGGGCGGTCTGCGCGCTGAATGTTGGCAAGTACGTTGGTAATGAGTTTCAAGTTCAGTTCACTTTCAGTCGTCTGGCAAAGGCGGTGTACGCCGATAGGGGTAAAAATCGTTTGAAGTACACAGCGATGCGTTCCTTGCCGGCGATCAAAACTTCTTCTTTGTCTTTTTCCACCGCCTGCCAGATGCGCTCAGCACACAACGCAGGGTCCATACCCTTGCCGATGTCTTCGTCCACCTGCCCAAACGGTTTGCCGTCAGGCCCAAGCGCATTGACCGACACATTCGTCGCCACAAACCCCGGGCAGGCCAGCGTAAAGTGAACGCCCTGATGACCCACCTCAATCCGGGCGCTGTCAAAAAAGCCGTGTAGCGCATGTTTGGCAGCGGCGTAGCCGGTGCGGCGCGCCATGGCAATGTGTCCGAACACGCTGCTCACCACCACAATGTGCCCGCCGCGGCGGGTCACCATCTGCGGTAACAGGGCTTTGGTCAGGGCCACGGGTGCAAAAAAATCCAGCTCCATGATCTGGCGATACGACGCCATGGAGGTGTCCAGCGTGGTGGTGCGTTGCGACAGGCCCGCGTTGTTCACCAGGATATCCACGGGCCCAAAAAACTGCTCGGCAGCGCGTGCAGCGGCATCGGGGTCGTCAAGATGCATGAGGTCCAGCGGCAGCACGGCGACATCTTGCGGACGGGGGCAGGCCTGGCGTACACGTTCCAGTTCGGTCTGGCGCCGTGCCGACAATATCAACTTGGCACCCCGCGCAGCGGCGCCCAGGGCAAGGGCTTCGCCAATACCGCCGGAGGCGCCGGTGATCCACACCACCTTGTTATGCAGTTGAGTCATCAGCGGGCTTTCGGGTAGAGATTCGTTTTACTGGAGGCTGCTGGCCATGGCCAGATACATGCGGGCGCAGTTATCCACCACTTGGTCCAGTGGTTGCTGATAGCCATCCATGGCCCAGCGACCTGCAATGTGTATCGTAGCCCCCACCAAGCCGGAGGACATGAGCACGAGGTCCACCCCGCTGCTCTCGGCCGCTTGTACCCCAATGGCCTGCCCGGCGATCACTTTGAGCAGTTCAACAAAGTTGTAGAGCACTTTCATCGAGAGCTTTTCCATCTCGCGGCTCACGGTGAGCACCTCGATCAGGAGGATGCGGGCGGCCGGCGGGTTTTCTTTGACGAGGGAAAACACCTCGTGCAGGCCGACGCGAATCATCGGTTCGAGGTCCACGCTGTCCACGCCCTCAAGCGCTATGAAAATGCGTCCACGCAGCGTATCGACAATGCTGGTGTAACACGCGGCAAACAACTCTTCGGCGTTGGTGAAGGATTCGTAAAAATAACGCTCGGTCAGCCCGGCCTCCGCGCAAATGGTTTTGACGGTCGCGGCGTGAAACCCGATGGTTCCGAAGCGTTTGATCCCGGCTTCGATCAATTTGAGTCTGCGCTCGGTTTTTCGTTGCTCGTTGCTGGCACCCCTGTAACGGCGGCCTTCTTGAGCGATATCCGGTGAAGTTTGATCGTTCATTTATTGCTTTGCACCATGAGTTTTACATTGACATTGTGCACTGTGATATTTAAATTGACAACGGCTGTTGTCAAACATAACGGAGACGAGTACATGAATGCACGTGCAGACGACCTGCATATTGAAGAAGTTGATGTTGCCATTATAGGCACCGGCTTCGCTGGCTTGGGTATGGCCATCCAAATGAAAAAGGATGGCATGAACAATTTTGTGGTGCTGGAGAAGGCCGCTGACCTCGGTGGCACCTGGCGCGATAACCACTACCCTGGCTGTGCCTGTGACGTTCCGTCCCATTTGTACAGCTTTTCATTTGAGCAAAACCCCAATTGGTCCGAGACCTATTCGCCCCAGCCTGAAATCTGGGAATACCTGCGCAGTTGCGCCAACAAATACAATTTGATGGACCACATCCGTTTTAACAAGGAAGTGGTCAAGTCTGAGTATCAGGAGTCTGACGGTCGCTGGCGAATCCCCACCGCCGATGGTCAGGTGATCTCGGCCCGCAGCATGATCGCTGCCACTGGCGGTTTGAGCCGCCCGGCCTACCCCAACATCAAGGGGCTCGATACCTTCAAAGGTGAGATGTTCCACTCCCAGGACTGGAACCACGATTACGATTTTAAAGACAAGCGTGTTGCCGTGATCGGTACAGGCGCTTCGGCCATTCAGTTTGTGCCACAAGTGGCCAAAAGCGCCGGACATCTGGATTTGTTCCAGCGCACACCACCGTGGATCATGCCCAAGTTAAACCGCAAGTTCAGCGACCTGGAACACACGGTGTTTGGCAAAGTGCCCTTTGTGCAAAAAGGCCTGCGCACCGCCTTGTACTGGGTGATGGAAACCCAGGTGCTGGGCTTTGTGGTCAACCCCAAGCTCATGAAGGGCCTGGAGTTTATTTCACGCAAGCATTTTGAACGGCAAATTCCTGATGCCGAGCTGCGTGCCAAGGTGATGCCCAATTACACAATTGGCTGCAAACGCATTTTGTACTCAAACAACTACCTGCCAGCCCTCACCCGCCCCAATGTGAGCGTGGTGACCGATGGCGTGGCAGAAATCACACCCACCGGGATTAAGACCCAATCGGGCGAATTGCGCGAGGCCGATTGCATTATTTTGGGTACAGGTTTTCAGGCTACCAGCCCTGTCCCACGCGGCGCCATTTTTGGCAAGGGCGGCGTGGACTTATTGGACAGATGGGACGCCACCGGCATGCAGGCCTACAAAGGCACCACCGTCAGCGGCTTTCCGAACATGTACTTCATCGTGGGCCCCAACACCGGCTTGGGACACAGCTCGATCGTGTTCATGATCGAATCCCAAGTGAACTACATCATGAAGGCGTTGCGTACGGTCAAGGCCAAATCGCTCAAGAGCATTGACGTTAAGCCCGCCGTGATGGATGACTTTAACAACAAGCTGCAATCCAAACTGCAAGGCGCCGTTTGGAGCAAGGGCGGCTGCGCCAGCTGGTATCTGGATACCAATGGTAAAAACTCCACCCTGTGGCCCAACTTCACCTGGAAATTCCGCTTAGAGACCAAGGATTTTGACCTGGGCGACTATTCCACTGAGAAGCTGCGCAACGAAATCACCACCCCCGATGGTTTGCCCATCGCTCAACCCCAATAAAAACACAGTTATTAATCGAGGATACAGACATGAAAAATTTTGACGGTAAAGTCGCCGCCATCACCGGCGCAGCCTCAGGCATGGGTCGCAGCCTGGCCATTCAACTGGCCGAGCAAGGCTGTGGCGTTTCGATCTCTGATGTGAACGAAAAAGGCCTGGCCGAAACCGCAAAAATGGCTGAAAAAGCCGCTGCCGCAGCCGGTAAAAACGTCAAGGTCACCACCCAAACGCTGGACGTCTCCAATCGCGAAGCGGTGTACGCCTGGGCCGACCAAACCGCCAAGGACCACGGCAAAGTGAACCTGATTTTCAACAACGCCGGTGTGGCTTTGGGTGCAACCGTTGAGGGCGCCAGCTACGAAGATCTGGAATGGATCATGGGCATCAACTTCTGGGGCGTGGTGTACGGTACCAAGGCATTCCTGCCCTACCTAAAGGCAGCGGGCGAAGGCCATGTGATCAACACATCGAGCATTTTTGGTTTGTTCTCACAGCCCTCTCAGTGCGGCTACAACGCCTCCAAATTTGCAGTGCGCGGCTTTACCGAATCACTGCGCCAGGAGCTGGACATCGCCAACTGCGGCGTGTCGGCCACGTGCGTTCACCCTGGCGGCATCAAGACAGCGATTGCGCGTTCAGCCCGCTTTACCAAGAGCGTGACCGACATGCTGGGTCAAAGCGAAGAAGCAGGTAAATCACAGTTTGAAAAACTGTTCATCACGTCGGCCGACAAAGCCGCACGCATCATTTTAGATGCCGTCAAAGGTGACAAGCGCCGCATTCTGGTGGGCCCCGATGCTGTGGCCGCCGATACGTTCATCCGCCTGCTCGGTTCGCAGTACCAGCCGTTTGTGGTCAATGGCGTTAAAGCGATGGCCAAAAAAGCCGCTGCGCGTGCCCTCAAAGGCGCCAAGGCATAAGTTGTAAAAAGCTGTTGGTTATAAACCGGGCAACATCCGCAAAGACCCTGGCCGTCAAGAGCCGGGGCTTTGTTTTTGTAGAAGCAACAACGGCAAGGCTGCGCAGTCGGCGGGCCTACTGTGGAGGGACGAGATGGACGCGCTGGATTATTGGTCACGAATGCTGATCATTGTGTCAATTCCGTATTTTCTGATTGGCATGTGGGTCGAATGGCGATACATCAACAAACACCGGATGCAACATCCGGGCATCATGGGCTATGAGTTCAAAGACTCACGCACCAGCATCGGGATGGGGCTGATCAACCTGGGCGTCATGGGTGCCAGCCTGTCCTTTGTGTTGCCCATCAGCCTGTGGATGTATTCACACCGACTGTTTGAACTGGACACCTTCTCGCCCTGGGTGTGGTTGATGCTGTTTGTCGCTGAAGACTTTGCTTATTACCTCTACCACCGCAGTGCTCACCGGATCAATCTGTTCTGGGCCGAACATGTAAACCACCACACCAGCCCACACTACAATCTGAGTACGGCCTTGCGCCAGTCCATCTTGGGACCGGTGTACACCTTCATCTTTTGGTTACCGCTCTCGTGGCTGGGGTTTCATCCTGCGGCGATTGCCATCATGCACACCGTCAGCCTGTTGTATCAGTTCTGGATACACACCGAGGTGCTGCCCGAAATGAAACTAGTTGGGCTGGTCTTTAATACCCCCAAACACCACCAGTTGCATCACGCCAAAAACGGGGTGTATCTGGACTGCAACTATGGCGGCATCCTGATCATTTGGGATCGCTTGCTGGGCACCTTCAAAAGGGAGCAGGCCGGCGTAGTCCCGGTATATGGCACCGTTAAACCCATGATTGCCTACAACCCTCTGACAGTGGGTCTGTGGGGCTACAAGGACTTGTTCTCAGAGATTCGTCACAGCCGCACCGCAAGCACCGCCTTGCAATGGCTCATCAGGCCACCGGAGTGGAGCCCACAGGGCGATCGCTGGCCGGCGGACCATCCTCGGGCACAAACTGCGGATTCCAGGCCACTTCCCACAGGTGCTGGTCCGGATCTTTGAAGTACCCCGCATAGCCACCCCAAAAAGTTGTCTGGGCAGGTTTGACAATCACCGCACCGGCCTGCACCGCCTGCTGCATCACCTCATCGACTTCTGCCGCGCAGGCCACGTTGTGGGCCAGCACCACGTCGGTACTGGACGGAGGGCTGACGGGCACGCCAGCGTCATGAGACAGGCTTTTGCGCGGCCACAAGGCAAGCTTCAAACCAGGCTGCAGATCAAAAAACGCCACAGCGCCGTGTTCAAACTCGGTGCCGATGATGCCCTCGGTGGGCAGACCCAATCCGTCGTGGTAAAACGTCAAGGCACGGTTCAAATCGTCCACACACAAGGTGATCAAACTTATTCTGGGTTTCATGTCACTCGCCTTTAATCAAACGTCAGGCAAACCTGGCACTAGGCGTAATCGTACGGACCACCCTTGGCCAGCGCTTTCTGATAGGCCGGGCGTGCATGAATGGTCTTGAGAAAGGTCTGCATCTTGGGATACCGCCCGTCCAGCCCACCCCGGGAAGCCGCAGCCTCCAGCGGAAAACTCATCTGAATGTCGGCACCGCTGAACTCATCACCAGCAAACCAGGACTGCTTGGCGAGCGTCGCCTCGATGTAGGCCAGTTGACGGCTGAGGTTCGGGTTTACAAAATCACCGAGCACTTTGTCTGCAATGGCCTTGGCAATGGGTTTGACAAAAAACGGCATGGGCGAGGTCTTGATCTTGTTGAAAATCAAGGTCAGCAGCAATGGCATCATCGCAGAGCCTTCGGCAAAGTGCAGCCAGTAGGTAAACTGGCGTGCAGCCTCAGTCCCCGGCGCAGGGCGTAGACGCCCTTTGCCGTAGGTATCGAGCAGGTATTCGATGATCGCACCCGACTCTGCGACCGTCACATCACCATCGGTGATCACCGGCGACTTGCCCAGCGGGTGCACCTTAAACAGCTCAGGCGGGGCCAGCTGCGTTTTGGGGTTACGCTCATAGCGCACCACTTCATAAGACAGTTCCAGCTCTTCTAATAGCCACAAAATGCGCTGCGACCGAGAGTTATTGAGGTGATGAATTTTGATCATGCGCCAGGCCATGGGATGTAAAGGTAAAGCGCATGATATCCCAACAAAAAATGTTAGAGCGAAAATGATGACGCTCTTTGATTTAATGTCTGGCCGAGCGATTCAAACTGCTTCATCACCTGTGTCACTGACTTGGCGCCGTTGGCGCTATCCTCCGATATTTGAGCCGTTTTCTCCAGATGGCCTGCTATGAAGTTTGATGCCAGTGTCTGTTCCTGCAGGGCCTGATGAACACCATGAATAATGGTTTGCAAGTGGATGGCTTGAGCCTCGATATTTTTCATTTGTGACATGATCACGTTCGAGTTATCAATGCAGCCGGACATTTTTTCGGGCCAGATTTGAATTTTTTCGACAGCAAGATTGACGTCATGCTGAATGACCTTAATCATTGCCGAGATTTCAGTGGTCGACTCCGTCGTACGCTCAGCGAGCTTTCGAACCTCATCAGCAACCACCGCGAACCCACGCCCATTTTCACCCGCCCGAGCAGCCTCAATCGCCGCGTTCAACGCCAGCAAATTGGTTTGCGCAGCGATCTCATTAATCACATGTGTAATCTTGCTGATGGCACCGGCACGCTCATTGAGGTTGCCCACCGTAGTCATCAACTCATCTGCAGATACACCAAGCTCTTGAAGGGTGACCGTGTTTTGATTGAC
>DAITMV010000139.1:0-7897 GCA_036834985.1 Burkholderiaceae bacterium
GCTTGATGTAGTTGTACAGCGGCTTGAGTTTGTTGGACATCACGGCCAAGGGGCTGTCGTTGCCCATCGAACCGGTGGCTTCTTCAGCGGCTACCGCCATGGGCGACATCAGGAACTTGAGGTCTTCCTGTGTGTAACCAAAGGCTTGCTGGCGGTCCAATAAGTTATCTTTGAATTGCGGCTGCTCGGGATCGGCATCGATTTCGTCGAGCTTGATGCGAATGGTGTCAATCCACTGTTTGTAAGGCTTGGCGTTGGAGAGCTGGTCCTTGAGCTCTTTGTCGTCAATGATGCGGCCGGCTTCCATGTCGATCAGGAACATTTTGCCAGGCTGCAGACGCCATTTTTTGACGATCTTGCTTTCGGGAATCGGCAAGGTGCCAGACTCGGACGCCATCACGACGAGGTCATCCTCTGTGACGATATATCGGGCGGGGCGCAGACCGTTACGGTCCAGCGTGGCACCAATCTGGCGGCCATCGGTAAAGGCCATGGCGGCCGGGCCGTCCCACGGCTCCATCATCGCGGCGTGGTATTCGTAAAAAGCTCGACGGTTGTCGTCCATCAGTGTGTGCTGTTCCCAGGCTTCGGGAATCATCATCATCATGGCTTGTGCAATCGGGTAGCCGGCCATCACCAGCAGTTCCAGACAGTTGTCAAAACAAGCGGTGTCAGACTGACCTTCGTAAATCAGCGGGAAGAGCTTTTTCAGATCATCGCCCAATACGGCTGACTTCATCACGCCTTCACGGGCGCGCATCCAGTTGAAGTTACCTTTAACGGTGTTGATTTCGCCGTTGTGCGCCAGCAAGCGATACGGGTGAGCCAGGGGCCACTCGGGGAAGGTGTTGGTCGAGAAGCGCTGGTGAACCAGTGCCAGCGCGGAGATGCAGCGATTGTCCTGCAAATCGAGATAGTAGGTACCCACCTGGTTGGCCAGCAGCAGGCCCTTGTAAACCACGGTGCGGGCCGACATGGAGGGCACAAAGTATTCGGTACCGTGTGCCAGATCGAGTTGCTTGATGGCATGCGCAGCGCGCTTGCGAATCACGTACAGCTTGCGCTCCAAGGCATCGGTCACCATGATGTCCGGGCCACGGCCTACAAACACCTGACGAATGATCGGCTCTTTGGTGCGCACGGTGGGCGACATCGGCATGTTGACGTCAACCGGCACATCGCGCCAACCGAGGATCACTTGCCCCTCAGACTTGATGGCGCGTTCCATTTCCAACTCGCAGGCCAGACGGGACGCGTTCTCCTTGGGTAAAAACACAATACCCACACCGTATTCTCCCGGAGGAGGCAGCGTGATGCCCTGCTTGGCCATTTCTTCACGGTAAAACTGGTCAGGAATCTGAATCAGGATACCGGCACCGTCACCCATCAACGGATCGGAACCGACCGCGCCCCGATGATCGAGGTTTTCAAGAATCAGGAGACCGTTTTTGACGATGTCGTGGGTTTTCTTGCCTTTGATGTGCGCTACAAAGCCAACACCACAGGCGTCGTGTTCGTTAGCGGCCGAGTACATACCGTGTTGTTCGGCGTGTTGACGGATGTCTTGCATGGGATGCTCCTAGATTCTGCGGAGAAAGTCAGACTAGCAATGTACTGCAGCGCAGCAAGTGAGACAAGAAAAATAAATGGGGTCTGTCCCTTTTTAAAGGCGATCCGAGGGCATGGTCTAATTTTATTAGGGACATATCAATAAAATCGCACAGAAATGGTGCAACGCGGGCACTGCGCTTGATCTGTTTTCGCTTACTTTTTGTCGTTTAAATCTCCTCCCCATGCAGACTGCACCTACGGCGCTCAGTCGTTGTTCGTTACATCCCCACCCACACAGGCCGTCAGCACGGCACTCGGTCTGTGTGGGTGGGGATGTATTTGTCACGACTGTGATGCGCGCGCGACGCGGTGGGGCGCAGTGCAGCTAACCCAACCAAAACACCTCGCACCTATGCCTCGCAGCTCAGCGCACAAATCTCATAACATCCGCCATAATTCCCGAACTTCCCCACCCAAACTACCACTCAGTGAAGACGCTCCACATCAAGGTCAAACCCAATGCCCGAACGCAGCACATCGCGGGTCCGGACAGCGAGGGCATCTGGCACATCCAGATTAAATCACCGCCGGTCGATGGCAAAGCCAATGAGGAGTTGATACACATGCTAGCCCTTCAGTTTGGTTGCAAAAAGGCAGATATAACCATCAAGCGTGGTGCCAATGCTCGAATAAAAGCCGTCGTCATCGATATGGAGTAAGACCCGGACCGGCGATCACCAAGCTGCGGAACATCAACCAAGGGTTAGCGCTCGTAAAAGCCTGTAATTAGGAAAGCGCATCATGAACCAGATCATTCGTATCATAGCTCTGTGGATTGGACTGACAATACACTACGCTGCCACAGCCGAAACAACACCGTCTTGCTTTGAGCCGGGCCAAAAACTCGACAGCCAGTTGCAGCCATGCACCGAGCAAACCGGGCACCCGTGCCATGAACCCATCGAGCAAAAGGGACGTCTGGCAGCATACGTAGTCAAACACACACAAAACATACCCGGCGGCACAGAGCGCCGGAGATCCCTCATGGCAGACAACGGTGTTATTCAATTGGTGTTTTTGCAGTTTCCCTCCAACGTTTACAGTCAGATAGACAGTTTGCTCAAAACCCTGTTCGGCTCTCCCAACTTCTCGGAAATTACCCAGAGCAAAACTGCGCTGGCGAGCCTGCAGAACACCTGGGTAGTCGATGGTGGCTTGATTTCACATCATCAACAAGTGGGCGATGGGAGCACCACGATGGTCAGCATCACTTGCCTGGACTGAACGCTGAACAAAGTGATGACTACCGCAAATCTTCTAGAATCTTCGACTTAAAATCGCGGCGATACAGCACCCACAACACCAGCGAGGTCACAGCAATAAACAGCCAAGGGGCGATCATCCACGTAACAGCAGCAATTCCAAAATAGTAGGCGCGAATACCACCATTAAACTCATCTCCCGCGAGGGTATTGACGGTCGCCATTTTTTCAGCGAACTGGCTGCCGGTCGGGTCGCCAGGCGGAGGGGCTGCACCCATCAGGATATTGAGTAAATTAAACTGGCGCAGCGACCAGCTGAACTTAAAATACGCGATCACAAACGTGGCAATCAGCACCAGCACTTTTAACTCCAGGCCGTTAGACGATACGGCCCGAGCAAAGGGCAAGTCTTCAGTCACCGAGACCACTTTATCCAGCGTTCCCAAGAGCGCGAACAAACCGGCCACAATATAAATGGTGGTGTTGGCATAAAAGGAAATGCTGCTCATCAGGTTGCCCATCAACGCAGCATCATGAACACGCACCTCGCGTTTGACCATCGCCTGGGCCCATCGCAAACGGTACTGATGCCCAATCCCCACCAGCCCGCGATGGCGGAACGCACTGCTATCGGCCATCCAACCGTAGCCCACCCAGCACATCACAAACCAGCTCAAGGCAAACCAGTCCAGCGGGGAGACGACCTGCAACCAGGGCATATTAACCATAACCACCTTTAATCAAACGATAACTGATATAGAAAATCCACGGCATTGTCAGCACCTGCACGGCCGATCAAGGACAACTGGCGCGTCACCTGATAGGTGAGTTTAACAACACTGGCTGCGGTGGTGATGGACTGGTCATAGGCCAGATACACCGAGTCGGATAAACGTTTGCCCACGGAAATAATGCGCTGGTTTAACAACGGATCATCGGTGCCACTGAGGGCGGTATTGCCGCTGGAACCTGGCGCCACCGCCACGCGGCTGCCAATCGTTTTATTGTCGGCCCCCGTCAGTGAGCCAGTGCTGATGCCCACATCATCAATCCCCAGCGCTTTGGACAACTGCTTCGTAATGCCCGCATCGCTCAGCCCTTGCCCACCGAGCAGCGCAGAGGCGGCTCGCAGCAACAAAGTTGAGTCTTTGGCGTTCACGCGATCGGAGCTTTGACCCAGAATCAGCCAGGAGAGCTTTTCGGAGTCAGGCACTGCCGGCTCGGACACCAGCTTGATACGGGGTCGTTTCGCAGTCCCGGTGACATCAACCCCCGCCTCGACACTCAGACCTTTGCGAACCGCCAGTACGTTGATGCCGGGGTTGTCCATCGGGCCCTGAAAATTAAGAATACCGCGCTCGATGCTGAGCTGCTGGCCATAGGCATCAAAGGTACCCCCCTCGGTGCGAATGGTGCCTGTGGCTCGCACCCGCTGGGACATGTTGTCCTTTTTCTCTCCACCCGCGATGTTGTCCAGCCGCAAACGAATGGCGCCCGACAATCTGCTTTGCAGCCCGTTACCTGCAAAAAAGAATTGATCGCCCAGATCGGCCACCACATCCATGACCAACGGTGATTGGCTCGACGATGCGGCGCTGCCTGTACCCGGCGAACTGCTGCCCTGCACGGTCACATCATCGTCCAGCGTTTGAACCGACACCTTGGGTAACTCAATGTAAGCACCATCGGCTTTCAGCTGACCGGTGACCTCTAGCGGCTGGCCTGTCGATGTGGGCTGAGCCAGTCGCAATTGCCCCGAGACCATCATCCAACGATCGGACCGCTGCAATAGCCCTAACCCCTTCAAATCCACATTCACGGCGCCACCTGTGCCATCGATTCGCCAGCGCCCGCCCGCAGAGATTTGACCGGAATACGAAATCAACGGGCCCAGCTCGCGAATGCGGTCGCGCGGAGCCTGACGGTTGCCCGCAATAAAAGTCGCCCTCGTCAATACGGCCTGGGTGTCGTCAAAATCAATACGAATATCACCATCACTTAAGCGGACACCTTCGTCGATCAGGGCAATCTCAAGGCCCTTGGAGGTCAGCGACCCGGTGGCTTGCGGCTGCTGCGCCGTACCGGCAATGGCTACGTCGATATCGGCGCTGCCATCGGTACGCAAGTTGGCGTCGGCCAACGGCCCCAACCATCCGAGATTGTCAAAATGCGCCGCCACATGGCCTTGCATGGGAGCGTTGCGAGCCACTGTCCATCCACGGCTATCGGCTCGGATGGGGGCGCGAATCGGCAACGCCAGATCAGCGCGCACCTGACCCATGATCTGGCTGGTGGCGTTGAGGCTAAATTGCGCCTGTTGGTCGTTGAGCAACAAACGCATGTTAAATGCTTTCAACCCTGCCAACACCTGTTTGTCTTCCAGCAACTCCAGATCCCCACCGTGGTACATCAGGTTGATGTCACCATTTAAATGCGCAGGGTCCATCAGGACCGACCACTCCGCATCAAGCGTCAGACGTTTGGGTTCGATGGTTGAGGGTTCGCCCAGAATGGGCGAGAGACGTGGCAAGTACAGTTCCTTAAGGCGCCCCCGCGTTGCCAGCCGCGTGGCCGAGACCGACAGCGAGTCCAATTGCAAGACCGACTCTGCCGCCGTCACCCAGTGAGCTGGGCCAGCGTTCAAGGTGTGGTGGGCCCACTGGATAGACATGGGCGATTGCAGGCTGGCGGTTTTAATCGGCTCCCAGAGGCCACTGATTTGCATTTGATTTAACTGGCCAGTCCAGCTTGACTGCTCGGTAGACCATGCGCCGGAGGCCTTGGCGGTTACGCCCAACTCGGCATTTCGCCGGCCAAATGGCTTATACGCCGTCTGCAGGGTCAGTGCGAGTTCATGGCGGTTGCGGGTGCCACTGAGCGTCGCACTGATCAAAGGCACACGGGCCCGTTGCTCATTGAACAATTGCACGCCTTTGACCACCAAATCACCCTGCCAGGGTGCAGTGGCTTGCGCACCCAGGTGCAATTGCCCCCGTGCCGATTGCACTTGCACCACCGACGGGACTTGCAAACCCTCAGCGATGAGCGACAGGTCGCCGGTCACGGCAGGCAGCACGCCTTGTGTAGACGCCGATAAGGTCATCGCGCCCTGCAGGGGCTGTCCGATCAACTGACCTAACACCGCCAGGCGAGGCGCTTTGACCAGCAGCGCAAGTTGATCAGCCGGCCGACCGTAACCACCGGAGGCTGTGAGTGTATTACCTGCCAGATTCAGTGCCGTTTGCATGTCATAGATGCGCCAGGGCGAGCCTTGCAAACGAGCATGGGCATTGCCAGTAAAGTCCTGATTGGCCCAGGTACTGCGATCTAACGCCACACTTAACTCGCCCGACCAGCTAGGCTTCAGTTGCCCCACCCACGATACGGTGGCGTTGAATTGTCCGTTCGGTACACGGACAAACCGCGCCGGGTTGATGGCAGACACGCTGCCCTTCAATTGCGTATGCATCGCACCGGCTGTTTGTACCGAACCCGTCACCGAAGCGTGGGCACCTTGATCGGTCAGGGTCAATGCGCGAATGGCAAGCAAGGCGTCGCGGTGTTCCGCATCAATGACCAGTTGACGCGCCAGTGCGGGCGTCTTGTCTGATTCGGTTAACCGCGCGGTCAGATGCTGCGAAGGTGCAGCCAGATCAGCCTGTAAGGCCATTGACCCGGATAATCGCATTGGTTGAGCCAGCGCGTGTAATGCAGAGGGATCGATATCCATCAGGTTCAACTCGCTGATGATGCGCTGGCGTGTCCACTGCACCCTCCCATGGACCTGTCCGCGGATCAACACCGCTTTGTCAATCGTGACCACCCCCTTGAGCCACTCGGCCTGCTGCAAGGAGCCGTCGACCTGCAACGACCCCTGGAGGGTCTGCAGCGGCATCCCATGTAGATCGAGCGTCGTGGGTGCACTGTTCTGTATGTCAAAGGTGCCTGCGATGCTGTCGCGCGGGTTGTCCGACGGTTGCACATGCATGGACACATTCAGCCGCGCCGTGGGCAAGGACTCCAGCCAGGCGTGCGGATCAAATTGGGAGGCCTGTACATGCAAGGTTTTAAACGGCAGGGCTGGCCGATCAAACGCCTTGACACCTGTGGCCGTACGCAACGTGGCAAATGGCGTCAATACACCAGACAGCCTGACCGGCTGAGCAGCCTGAGGGTTGCCTTGTATATCGAATTGCGGGGTTTGTAACGTACCGGTCGCCGTCAAGCTGGCATCCCAACTGGATTGACGCGTGTTGCCACGGGCAGTTGCTTTTGCGTTGAGCGGATAGGGAAACCGATCCTGTAACACACCGCTGACCGTCAGGCTGACACCTGAGGCGGCGGCGGACCCTTGCACGCTCAGGCGATCAATCCGATAGGTATTTGATTCGTACTGGCCTGCCAGCGACAGTTGCTCAAGGCTGATGTTGTTGACCACCAGATTGCGGACCATCGCCTGCTGGATGCGGACAGCCACCGGCAGGCGCAGTGCGGCCGGAAGTACCATCGGGTCGTTACTGGGTGCCGTTTTGACGTTCAACTGCGATACGTGCAATTGCCGCAGGTCCAGCCACCCCCTCAGGAGCTTTTTAAGATCGATGGCGATTGCGACGTCATCGGCATTGACTTCGACCTGTGCGTTCTGAAAACGAATCTGCTGGGTGTAAAAACCGTTCCACAAGGAGCCCAGCGGTTGCTTGATGTGCAGGGCCTTGCCAGTTGCCGCACTGAGCCACTGCGCAGCCCAGGTCAATCCGGTTTGTGTGGTCAGGACTGTCAGCGCCAACACGAGGGTGGCCAGGAGCATCAGGGCGGCACAGACTGCACTGATAGCGATGAATCGCGATGACAACACCCGCTTCAAAATGCGACTCCCAGGGAAAAATGTAAACGGGGGCCCCGTTGCCCCCGGGCCGACGCAATGTCCACCGCTACGGCACCTGCCGGTGTTTTGTAACGCGGGCCAAATCCAATCGCCGGGGTGACCCGCGCGCCTTGCCACGATTCCGACACCGCCCCGGCGTCAACAAACACGGCGCCGCCGATGTTGCCATCAATCCACTGGGTATATTCCACACTGCCAA
>DAITMV010000140.1:0-7835 GCA_036834985.1 Burkholderiaceae bacterium
ATCAATCACTCTATGGAGATCCGATCGAACCACATCGTGCGCTGCGGGTTTTACACTTTCCCCACAGACGATGGGCAGATGTGCTGTTGATTCCGTTGATCATCAGTGTGCTGCTGCATACAGGCTGGCCACTGATCAGCCGTTGGTGGGCCGGATGGATGGATTACCTGCTCGTAGAGTTAATTCCTGGCATCGAGTTCAGAACGTATCAGGTCTGGTTTCATGGCAGTTCACCTCTGGAAGCACCACTGATCGCTTCAGACATACCGACTTCCATGCAATGGTGGGCGGGCAATATCTTTTGCCTGGCCTGTATCGCAGCACAGTGGCTAGTTCCGGAACGCTGGATACCGTTGCGTTACATCGCGGGCTTTTTGGGTGTGTTGCAGACCACAGCACAACTGTTCTTTTTCATCTCGCCAGGTACATTTCCATACAGTGCGACCGTTCACCTGGCCAGTCAGTTGGAGGCAACCGCCACACTGATTGGTCTGATCCCCTGGATTTTAGGGCTGGTGTTTAATGTATTCCCGTTTTCAACCCAGCAAAAAGTACTGCTGAGCATCATCACGGTGATCTATCTGATCGTGCTGACCCCCCTGCAGTACGTGCTTCACGCCTACGTACTGGCCCATGGTTCGATGCTATGGATGCCTCTGCTCTATTTTATGGGGGGAATCCCACTGAGCATTTTCATCGTGATCTGTTTGTATGCATGGGCGATGGGTTGGACGGCCGCCGACCCGGCGGACAACAGTCCTGCCCTATGAGGACGCACAAATGCGATAAAAGCGTTTGTAGTGATCGGGGGTGTAGTAGTACTCGCCTGACTCCGTATAGCGCCCCACTGAACCGGCTCCGGCAATAATGCGACGGCGCCCACGATCACGCTCGGCAGGGGTGGGTACCGTAAACTCATGGTAGTAACCGTAACGCTGAGTAGGCAAGCGGCGCTCGCGATTTTGAAAAGTCACGCCATCCTTTTGATACGGGAACGGCCCATCCCTGCGAATCAGGGCCAGGGTGATTCGGGCCTGAGGCGGTAAATCCTGCACGTCGGTGACAGCCCCGGCCAGTTGAGCACAAACTGGCAAATCAGGCAGTTGAATCTGGGGTTGTCCGGTATCGTAAGCTGCCAAGGCATATGCCAAGGCAGGTACGGCAACCAGTGCCGCGATCGATACGCGAGCAGCCCGAATTGCTTTACGCGGTGGGACTGAGATTGAAAAACTGAAAAACCTCATCTTTTTTGGCCAGAGTGTCTGCAATGCCCAATCGTATCAGCTCCCGCGTGTAAGACGATTCAAACAGCAGATAGCTGGCCAAGGCAGCGCCACGGGCCTCGGTTGCACCCAGCGCGGAGAGCATGGTGCGTACCGGACGGGGTAAGCTTTGGGTGTGACGGGAGGCTATTTCGTCGATGCGGCGTGACGGCGAAATCACCAGCAACTGAATGGGCTTGAGCGGCGTTCTGGACAAATACTCTGGTGGCAATTGACTCAAGGTTTTGTTGACGCGGGTGAGTCGCTCAATGTCCACCGACAGTCCATCCAGAAAAATCGAAGCCATGGCGTGGCCGGCAATCTGGGCCAGTGACGGGTACTGATTCATGACCTGACCCGGAAACGCGGCTGACCGCTCCAATTGCCCCGACCCAATCACCAGTACGCGGGTTGCCCCCAGATGAATGGCAGGGCTGATCGGTGCCAACTGACGCATGGCACCATCACCGAAGTATTCAATCTCATCTTCATACGTCAGGGGCGTTGAAGGGAATATGAACGGAATTGAGCTGGAGGCCAGGAGATGATCCACGGTGATCATGGCGGGTCTGGCGACGCGCTGTGTACGCACCCAGGGCTCCAGGGCTTCGGCCGCTTGATAAAACGTGACGTGATGCCCGGAGGAATAACTGGAGGCCGATACGGCCAGGGCTTTGAGACGCCCAGCCTGCAAGGATTCGTCCAGACGCCTTAGGGGCAAAAATTCGTTGAGCAGCTCAGCCAATGGCGTGTTATCGAGCAGGGATCGAGGTCGCTTGCGCAACAACCAGCCAATCGACAAAGCGGTTAACCAGCGCGCGCCGGTTCTGACAATACCCAAGGTGTCGGCACGGTAGACTTGCTCGGCACGAAAGTTTTCCCAGATGTGCATGAGTTTGTCGACCGACTCAAAAAACTGGTCACCGGCGCATCCCAAGGCCGTGGCATTGATGGCACCTGCGGAGGTGCCTGTCAGAATGGGGAACGGATAAGCATGTTCCTCCCTTCCATGCACTTTGAGCCATTTTGCTATTTGGTACAACACACCCACCTGATAGGCCGCGCGAGCACCACCTCCGGTCAGAACAAGACCAGCAGGGCCATGGGCAATATCGTAAGGAGCAGGGTTGAGTGTCATGCCCTGATTGTGCGCCTGTCCGGATTAGGCCAAAAGAGGAAAAGACATAAAAAAACCCCGCCAAGGCGGGGTTTGCGATGCCAAGCAGACACACCAGCCACGGTGTAGCCGCGTTGTTAGCGTTGTGCGTTGATATCGAGTACCGCCAGTGCAGTCATGTTCACAATGCGGCGAACGGTGGCTGACGGAGTCAGAATGTGCACGGGCTTGGCCGCTCCGAGCAGTACCGGACCGATGGCAATGCCGTGACCGGCGGCCGTTTTGAGCAGGTTGTACGCAATGTTGGCCGAGTCGATATTGGGGCACACCAGCAAGTTGGCATCGCCCTTTAACGGGGTGGACGGCAGGATGCTCTTGCGCACCGACTCATCCAGCGCGCAGTCGCCGTGCATTTCACCGTCTGCCTCCAGCCACGGCGCGCGTTCTCGGATCATCACCAAGGCCTCACGCATCTTGACGGCCGAGGGTGCATTGCTCGATCCATAATTGGAATGAGACAACAATGCGGCACGCGGCTCAATGCCAAAACGCATCATTTCTTCGGCAGCCATAATCGTAATTTCGGCGATTTGCTCTGCGGTTGGATCCACGTTGACGTGGGTATCTACGAGTACCACCTGACGATCGGGGAGCATCAAGCCATTCATCGCTGCATATACGTGGCATCCCTCACGCTTGCCGATCACCTGATCAATAAAGTGCAGGTGCAGGCCGTGGGTACCGAAGGTGCCACAAATCATGCCGTCAGCATGGCCGTGGTGAATCATCATTGAGCCAATGAGGGTATGACGACGGCGCATTTCGATCTTGGCGTACGCCTCCGTCACGCCTTTACGGCATGTCAGCTCGTGATAAGTCTGCCAGTACTGTTTGTAGCGCTCATCGTACTCGGGGTTAACGAGTTCAAAATCAACGCCGGGCTTGATGCGTAAACCAAAACGCTCCAGACGCCGTTCAATGACAGCAGGACGACCCACCAAAATTGGACGGGCCAGCCCTTCATCTACAACCACCTGAGCAGCGCGCATGATGCGCTCATCTTCTCCTTCGGAGAACACGATGCGACGGGCGCCCCCTTCGTCGACCGACCGTTTGGCCATCGCGAAGATTGGTTTCATGAAGGTGCCCGAGTGATATACAAACTGCTGCAACTGATCCGCGTAGGCCTGCATGTCCGTCAGCGGACGGGTGGCCACACCAGAATCGATCGCCGCTTGGGCCACCGCTGGCGCGATGCTGACTATCAGGCGGGGGTCAAAGGGTTTGGGAATCAGGTATTCAGGACCAAAACTCAGATTGGCAGACCGATAGGCGGCCGCCACGACATCCGATTGCTCACGACGGGCTAGGTCGGCCACCGCTCGAACCGCTGCGATTTCCATTTGACGGGTGATGGTGGTTGCGCCGACATCCAGCGCCCCGCGGAAAATAAACGGAAAACACAACACATTGTTAACTTGATTGGGATAATCCGTGCGACCGGTGCAAATGATTGCATCGTTGCGAACCGCCTTGACTTCCTCCGGGAGAATTTCAGGGGTTGGGTTGGCCAACGCCAGTACCAGCGGCTGAGGGGCCATTTTTTTGACCATGTCCTGCTTTAACACGCCACCAGCAGACAGCCCCAGGAATATGTCAGCATCGGTAATCACCTCAGACAGGTGACGGGCCGTGGTGTCCTGGGCAAAGCGTTCTTTGTCCGGATCCATCAACTCCTGCCGGCCTTGGTAGACGACGCCTGCCAGGTCAGTGACCCAGATATTTTTAAGCGGAAAACCCAAATCCACCAATAAATCGAGACAGGCCAGCGCAGCTGCACCCGCCCCAGACACCACCAGTTTGCACTCGGTGATCTGTTTGCCAACGACCTCCAACCCGTTCAGAATCGCTGCGCACACCACAATCGCAGTGCCATGTTGATCGTCATGGAATACGGGAATGCCCATGCGGTCACGCAGCTTGCGCTCCACATAAAAGCAATCGGGCGCCTTGATGTCTTCCAGGTTGATGCCGCCAAAAGTAGGCTCCAGCGCCGCAATGATTTCAACCAGCTTGTCGGGATCGGTTTCGTTGACTTCGATATCAAAGACGTCGATACCAGCGAATTTTTTGAATAAAACGGCTTTACCTTCCATGACCGGCTTGGCCGCCAGGGGGCCGATATTGCCCAAGCCCAACACAGCGGTGCCGTTGGTGATCACCGCCACCAGATTGCCGCGCGCGGTGTATCGGAACGCCGTGGTGGGATCTTTTTCGATTTCTTCACAGGCCGCTGCCACCCCCGGAGAGTAGGCCAGCGCCAAATCGCGCTGGTTGACCAGGCTCTTGGTGGCTGCGATGGACAACTTACCGGGACGGGGAAACTCGTGATATTCCAGCGCTGCAGCACGCAGGCGTGGATCCATTGGTTGGGCCATGTGATCGATATCGGTAGCTAAAACGACATTATAGGCCTCTCATAAAGGTTTATCCTTAGGTGGTTTCCACATGAGTGATGCCGTTGAACGTATGAAGCTGCTGTCTGAACGCCTGTCCCGCATTGAACCTTTCTATGTGATGGAAATCCTCAAGCAGGCCGAACAAGCCAAACGAGAGGGCGTCGATGTGATTCCCCTGTCGATTGGCGAACCTGATTTTGGGGCGCCTGAACCTGTACTCCAGGCGCTGTCTGCATTCATGCAAACCGGGGTGATGGGATACACCCACGCCTGTGGCATTCCGGCCCTTCGGGAGGCGATTGCCCGGTGGTATCTGGATACTTTTAACGTACATGTGGATGCCGAACGGGTGATCGTAACGGCTGGTGCGTCGGGCGCACTGACACTGGCAAGCCTGGCATTGATCAACAGCGGTGATGGCGTCTTGATGCCAGACCCGTGTTATCCCTGCAACCGGCACTTTGTTGCGGCGGCCGACGGCATCGCCCAATTGGTGCCCTGCGACGCTGCCTCAGCCTTCCATGTACAGCCGAATCAGTTGGAGCATCACTGGCAGGCCCATACGCGCGGCGTGCTGATCGCCAGCCCATCTAACCCGACTGGTACGCAGATGAACCCGGACGATCTGGACGTGGTGCTCCAGTTTGTCGGCCGCAAAAACGGCTTTGCGATTGTCGATGAGATTTATCAGGGGCTGGTGTATGACGAGGCACCCCGCTCAGCCCTGCAATTGCCCAGCGTGCAGTCCGGTGAGTTTGGAGACCTAGTGATCATCAACAGCTTTTCCAAGTATTTCAACATGACCGGATGGCGCCTGGGCTGGATGGTGGTGCCCACACGCTGGGTCAGCGCCTTTGAAAAACTGGCCCAGAACCTGGCGATTTGCCCTTCCAGCCTGGCACAACATGCGGCGCTGGCCTGTTTTAAACCGGACACCCTGACGATTTATGAACAACGCCGGCAAATTTTTGATGAACGCCGCTCTTACATAGTGCCTGCGCTGGAACAGGCGGGACTGAACATTCCGGTCAAACCGGACAGCGGATTTTTTATTTACGCGGACATCAGCGCATCGGGTATGAACAGCGACCAATGGTGCGCCAAGCTGTTGAGGGAAACAGGTGTTTGTGTGGTGCCGGGTAAGGATTTTTCACTGATCAACGGGCACAAGATGGTCAGGTTGTCCTACGCGACCAGTCTGGAGGGATTAAAAAAGGCCAGCGAGAGGCTGGCCTGTTGGATGGAACGATTGTCAACCGCCCAGGCGATCAGGGATTAGACGCGATCACGGCCAAGTCAGACGGGTGATTGACTGATTGATGAGCCAGTACGGCATGCCCCTCCACCGAAACCACCTTGTCGTAAGACGATTCAAACGACTTGTTGCCAGGGGCCTTGACGGGTGCCACCGCCGGAGCCGTGACTCGGGTGATGGTGTCAAAAGCCTTGCCCCCTGATGCCAAGCGGATTCGGTCACGTTCGGCGATGACCTTCTCAGGATAACCGCCATCGTTGCCCGATACACCGGCGCCAACGTACATACGCAAACCGGCATCCACTGACCCGCCGCGCTGTATGCAGTCCTTGAGGATCTGAGCACCCACTTGCATATTGCCGATCGGGTGATAGGCCGAGCGCTGGGTTGGAGCCAAGGATTCGAACTTGTCGCTGTGGACGCGGGTCATGACCTGCATCAAACCTTCAGCGCCCATACTGCTGGCCGCCAGGGGATTGAAACTGGACTCGATGCCGGCAACCGCCAGAATCAACAGTGGGTCAAGCTTGTAGTCTTTGGCGACTAAATAAGCAGACCGGGTCAGCGCCTCGGCAGCGTCGCCCACAATGTGATAACGACTGCTCAGGTACTGGGCAACACGCTTTTGTTCGCGTGTCAGGGGCTCCATGGTGGCGCCCTTTAGACCATTGCTCGATGAACTTAACAGCAAGCCAGACGCGGTTTTCTCGGGATTAACACCCAGAGATTTGACAGGTGGTGCCAGCCAGTCGGTGCTCACACCAGTCTGATTGGACCCTTCCACTTGCTCAACCCCTGAGGCAAAAAACACCTGCACAGGACGCAAGAAGAAAATTTTGGTACGGAGCTCGGGTTTCCATGTGGAAACAACAAGCATGGTTAATACAGCAAAACCGATGATCGAAAGACCATCACGTGCAATGATTGCGACTCGGCGAGTCAGATCGCCGCGTGGGGACTGCCCCCAATTGCGCAAACGGGTAAGCGAAAGCTTAGCCATGCAACCTCCTTGTTTGTACGCCTGTGGCGAACTTCACCCACGTGCGTCAATCGGTTGGTGCATCTGTCCAATGGCCGCGCAGCCGGACAGACCGTTCTGTTGTTTAGTTAAACAACACTCCAAAACCAGCTCTGCGATAATGCTTTTTATCCTCAACCCGACGGGTTGGAGCTGGTCACCTGGGGCCCCTACAACAGGCCCAAAATAATGCTGCAATGCAATATAGCGTTGAGATGGGCGAATTGTAGGGAGGGAATGGAAGGTGGTCAAGCGTAAAAACTTGTAGAGAATGTCTACCATTTTTTTTATCAAAAATCTGTTAGCACAGTTTTTTCAGCCACTTCAAGGACTTGGCTTCATGTTTGAAAAATACAATTAAGAGAAAATAATTTCTATGAAATACAGAGACTTGCGAGATTTTATTGATCAGATCCACCGCGAAGGCGAACTGATCAGAGTGCCAGAATCAGTCAGTCCAATCCTTGAAATGACGGCCCTGTGTGACCGAACCTTGCAACACCAAGGCCCCGCTTTGTTGTTTGATGCACCGCAAGGCTACAAGCACCGCGTACTGGGAAATCTCTTCGGAACGCCCCGCCGGGTTGCACTTGGCATGGGGGCAGACAACACCGATGCATTGCGCGAAATTGGTAAAACACTGGCTTATCTTAAAGAACCGGAACCCCCCAAGGGTCTGCGTGATGCCATCGACAAACTACCCCTGGTCAAACAAGTATTGTCC
>DAITMV010000141.1:0-7834 GCA_036834985.1 Burkholderiaceae bacterium
ATGTAGATGAGGTGTTGCGACGCGGGGTTGAAGTGGACAGCCTGGAGCAGGGGGCGTTGGTCCTTGAATACGCCACGATCAACGTTGCTGAGCTGGTGGCCGATCTACAGGCCCACCACCCGGCCAGTACACGCCTGGTGTCCGCACTGCCAACGGTATTGATTGCCCATGTCGACAGCCATTTGTTGTCATTGATGGTCGGCAACCTGATTGATAACGCCATTAAATACGCGCCAGAGAAATCTCCGATTAATGTGCGCATGGGGATCGACCAAAACACCTGGTATCTGGAGGTCTGCAACCTGGTGGGGATGGTGGGCTTTCCAGATGAAGACAAGGTCTTCTCCAAATACTACCGATCCCCCCTGGCGGCGCGTCGCAGCGGTATGGGGTTGGGATTGTATTGGGTACGGGGGGTGGCGCGACGGATGGGTGGAGATGCATACTACATACGTGAGCACGAATGGGTGGTGTTTCGCTTATGTCTACCAATTTAACGATTGTGGTGGTTGAGGACAACGACGTGTTGCGGGAGGAGATGGTCTGCTTTCTCACGCGACCCGGATGGCAGGCGTATGGCGTTGATTCTGGTGAACAATTAAATGAGTGGCTAGTTGAGCATACGGCCCACATCGCGGTGCTGGATGTGAACTTGCCTTACGAAGACGGTTACAGCATTTCCGAGCGCCTAAGGCGAAGCCATCCAGACATTGGCATCGTCATGCTGACCGCCCGGGTGCGCCCTGCAGACCGCTCTGAAGGGTATCAATCCGGGGCCGATGTGTATTTAACTAAACCGACCAATACCGCTGAATTGATTGCGGTGATCGATAATCTGGGCAGGCGCCTATACCGACAGGAGCCCGAACACTTTGTGCTGGATCGAATCGCCTGCTCCCTGGTATCCCCCGGGGGGCAGCGTTGTTCCCTGACACAAAGCGAGTTGCGCTTACTTGAATTGATGACCTTGGCACCTGGACGCGAGGTGGATATCGATTATTTGCTGTTTTCGATGAGTGGTCGCGAGGAGCGGCCCTCCAGTCGCGAAGGCTTGGCCGCCCTGATCAGCCGTTTGCGTACCAAGTGTAAACAAACGCTGGGGATCGACAATCTGGTCGTTGCCAGCCGAGGGGTTGGCTATCGATTGGCTGTATCGCTGCGTTTTTTGTAATTGAACAAGCGCCCCAGACTCATGTCTGACCCGATCCGAGAATCTGATCCCCCGTTAAACACCGCAGGCCCGCATGAAGAGCCCGGGCTGTTGCGCACCGTTGTTGCGCCTTTGCTGGTGGCCCTGATAGCGCTGACCTGGCTGGGCTGGTACGCCTATAGTTCTTTCAGATCCACCCTCAGACAGGAGGTGGCCAACGAAATGCAATCGATTGCCAAACTTAAAAACTGGCAAATCGACCAGTGGCTGTTGCAAAGCCGCGAAGCCATTGCGTTGATCGTCACAGAACAGTTTGCACTGCAATTGGAGCAATGGATGGCCAGCGGGATGCCCAACAATGGCCAAAAACAGAGCCTGTTGCGCCAACTGGCTTTTCAGAACGAAACCCAGGCTCGTGATGTGGCCATTCTGACAGCCGAACAAGGTCAGCCCATCCTAGCCTCAGCCCATTTTACTGTCTCGGAGAAAATGCAGCTCAAGGCTGTTCAAGTCGCCAATCGTGGGGGCTTGCTGATTGACGATGTGGTGGCATTTCCACTCTTGAACAATGAGTCGGCGGTCAGGGTGGGGGTCTTTGGATTGATCTATTCCAGCGGGCCCACCCGCAAGGTGCTGGCAGTAATTCATATTTTGCTGAGCCCCAGCCAATACCTTTTTCCCATGTTGTCTCAATGGCCTGGTACCGGAACTTCGGCCGAGGCCATGCTGGCCCGTCCGGAGAATAAAGACATCGTTTTTTTGAACACCCTGAAACGGGATTCGGCAGGTACAACGGGTGTGGTGCGACGTCCCATCAATACCCCGGATTTACTGGGTGCCAAAGGCCTGCGGGATGGTGAAGGCTTTTATGAGGGCCGCGATTATCGCGGTCTTGCCTCTGTGGGATATGTGTTGCCCGTCCAAGGGACACCCTGGCTGTTGATTGTCAAACGCGATCGCTCGGAGGTCTATGCCAGTTTGAATCGCGCGGCTGCAATTGTCGTTTCCTTGTCTTTGCTGATGCTCACGATATGTGCGCTATGGCTTAGTCGGCGACGTGAGATGGAGATCGACTTAAGGCAAGCATTCTGGCAAACGCGAGATTTATATGAAAACGCACCTTGCGGATACTATTCCACTGACGCCAATGGATTGTTAAGGCGAGTCAATCGACGAGTACTGCTTTTGATGGGCTATGACCGTGATGAGTTGATTGACAGGCGTCCCGTTGAAGATCTCATGACCACCCCCAGTCGAATCCTGTATCAACAACACAGCAAGCAGTTGCTGGAGCAAGGGTTTATCAACGATCTTGAGCTGGAGTTCAGGCGTAAAGACGGATCCGTATTTCCAGGGCACTTAAGCATGACGGTTCACAAGGACAAACAAGGGCGTTTTCTGGAGACCCGATCGACGATTGTTGACATGACCTATCGTAAACATGCGGAGACCGCGCAACGCAGATACGGACGGGCGTTGCGCTTGTTAAGCGAATGCAATTTAAGGCTCGCGCATGCGGAGGATGAAAACACTATTTTGAATGCAGTCTGTGAGCTGCTTGTAAAAACCGGTGGTTATCGCATGGCTTGGGTCGGCATCGCCATGCACGACCAGGAACGCAGTGTATTGCCAGTCAGTATTGCAGGGTACGACCGAGGTTATGTGGCCGCCTTGAATTTGTCTTGGGCGGCGGATACGCCCTCTGGCAGGGGGCCTACCGGCACCGCCATCCGTGAGGGAAAAACACAGATCAATCAGAGTTTTAAAACCAATCCTAGAATGGCACCCTGGACAGAAGCTGCATTTTTGCGGGGCTATCAATCCAGCGTTTCATTGCCCTTGCGTGGCCGTCAGGAGGTATTTGGCGTATTAACAATGTATTCAGAGGAGCCGGAGGCATTTGAGCCGGACGAAGTCGAATTGCTTGAAGAGCTGGCCGGCAATTTTGCATTTGGCATTGAATCGCTGCGCTTACGCGAGGCCAATCAAATGGCGGAGGAGTCTTTGCAAGGGCAGGAGTCTTTGATACGCACGGTGCTCGATTCTTTACCCATCGGCGTGGTGATCACCGATGCCGCCGGACGCGTGGTTAAAAGCAACCCAGCCAGTGGACAGATCTGGGGGCAACCATTTCCGCCCGGCTCACCGTGGCGTATTGAGCATCAACGGTTGAATTTAAAAACCGGGCAGTGGATGGATTCTGATCAAACACCGCTGAGCAATACATGGCTGTTCGATGGCCCCATCAGCAATGCCATGTTCAGGTTGCAACTACCCGATGGCGGCCATAAAACGGTGTTAAGTTCGATCGTCCCCTTGCAAACGGCGCACGGCCAGCCCATCGGCGCGATCAGTGTGGTTCAGGACATTACGGAATTACACGCGGTGGAGGAGGAGCTTCGAGGCTCCCGTGAAACGCTGCGACAAATGGCCGTTCATCAATCGAACGCAAGGGAAGAGGAGCGAAAGCATCTGGCGCGTGAACTGCACGATGAGCTGGGCCAGTTATTAACCGGGGTTAAAATGGACTTGTCCTGGCTGGCGTCGATCGTCGCAGAGTCTGAGCCTGCCTGCCAAAAGGTGCGTGAGATGAATCAGTTGATTGATCACACCTTGGCCGCTGTGCGACGAATCTCCGCTGATCTGCGCCCCGTGATGCTCGACGAGTTGGGTTTGAAGGCTGCGCTTGAATGGATGACCGAGGAGTTTGAGACGCGTCATCGCCATATATCGTGCGAGCTGGTATTTGATTTGCAGCATTACCAACCGTCACCGCAGGTCAGTATCACGGTCTACCGGATTATTCAGGAAGGCTTGACCAATGTGGCCAGGCACTCGGGCGCCACCACTGTGGATATTTTTGTTACTTGGCAGGCGCAGGATGCTTTGATGATCTCGGTGTCGGACAATGGGCGGGGCTTACCCGTTTCAGCAAAGACCCAACAGGGGTTTGGTTTGATGGGGATGAAAGAACGGGTCCATTCCTTGGGCGGGGTATTCAAAATCAGCAGTGAGTCAGGTCAAGGGCTGGCGTTGGAAGTGTGTTTGCCCTTGCATCTCAATACAGAGCGTATGGAGCCGGATGCATGATTCGTGTGGCGATAGCAGATGATCACACCGTGGTTCGCCAGGGGCTCAAGCACATGATTGAATCGGACCCTGAGTTGACCCTGGTTGGTCAAGCCGTTGATGGTCTTGAAGTGATGGCGTTGGTCAGGCAGACCGAGATGGATGTGTTGATTCTTGATGTATCGATGCCCGGACGCAGCGGTATAGAGCTGCTGAGCATGATCAAATCCGAACGAGCGAAGCTCCCTGTACTGATTTTGAGCATGCACCACGAAGATCAGTTTGCAGTGCGGGCCATCAAGGCCGGTGCCTTGGGGTATCTGACCAAAGGATGCGAGACTGCAGAGATGATTCATGCGATCAAAAAAATCTCGACAGGTTCGCCTTACATCACCTCGGCAGTGGCTGAACGCCTGGCGCTCGAAGTGGGGACCCTTCACAGCGGCGATCAGTTGCATAAAACGCTGTCAGATCGCGAGTTCCAAATATTCAAGCTGCTGGTCGATGGTCTCAGCGTGGCTGGCATTGCCCAGTCTTTATGCATAAGCAACAAAACGGTGAGCACGTATAAAACCCGCATCCTTCAAAAGATGAATTTTTCGAGTACCAGTGATTTGATTCACTACGCCATTGATCACGGTTTATCGAATCGCCGATAACACTCGTTTGACAATACGGATCCAAGTGACGCAACGTAGGACGTTTCCTACACTGTGTAAGCACTTTCGGATAGTTATTCTCTTAGATCTGCCGATATTGATATCGATCAGGACGCGTCAGTATCTACCTCACCATGAGTGGGATGCAGATGAAAATTCTTCTGATAGAGGGCTCCGACACCGTATCCGAACGTGTCGCTGCACTGATAGCACTGACCAATCGGTATCAAGTACTTGCGCGAACTCATAGCGTTTCCGATGCATTGCCCTGGCTTGAAGATGACCATCCGCATGCCATTTTGCTGGCTTTGCATCCAGACAAGGAAGACAGCTTGCGACTGCTGCAGATTATCCGTGATAAAACCCTGTCCATTCCGGTGGTGGTGCTCTCGATTTTTGATGACTGTGCCTATCGGAGACGGGCAATCAGTCAAGGCGCCGCCGAGTTTTTATCCAAAACAACGCAATTCGAACATATCATTCCGACGCTTGATCGTTTGCTGATGCCGCCGGGCCTGGCGTCGGACGATTGGCAGCCAAAGGATCTACTCAAATGACAGTTTTGATAATTGAGGACAATCCTCTGTTTGCCACCAGTCTGAGAGACTTGGTCAAATTAATGGCTGCGGATTGTTCGATCATTCAGGTGGCGACACTGGAGCAGGCCACCCGCATGCTCTTAAAGGAGCCCGTGTCAATGGTGATCAGCGACATCCGTTTACCCGATGGAATGGATGGCGAGGTCTTTACGTGGGCAGATCACCATGTTCCAGGCCTACCGGTGGTTGTGATGGCGGGTGATCCGTCTTTGCTCGATCGGTATCGGTCGCAGGTTCGCCATGGGCTGTGGATTGTCGCCAAGCAGATTGCGTTTGATACGGTGTGTACAACTGTCGAGCAGGCGATGCAGATGGCGGGTTTGATTTCAACCGTTCAAACCTATGTTCTGCCTCACTCAACGCCTGATGCGGATGATGGATTAATCGGTCAGGTGACCGATCACGTATTCGCCTTGACTCACCGGCAACTTCATTTGATGGAGTTAGTAGCGGTTGGGTTGAGCAACAAAGAAATCGGTCGACATTTAGAGATGGCACCGGATGTCGTCAAGGATGTGCTGGCAGATATCTTTGAGCGCCTGCAAGTTAAAAGCCGTGCAGACGCGACCCATGTCTTTCGGCAACTTATCTCGACAGTACAACCCTGAACCGTGGGCTACCGCTGCGTACCCGTTCCAAACCGTCATTGATCTGATCAAACCCGTAGCGTTCTACTATCGGTTCAATCGCGTGCAGTTTTGCAAAGTTAAGCATGTCGGCAATCACACGGGGACTTCCGACGGGGGAGCCTGAAATCGAGCGCTGTTGTCCCAGCAAACTAAAGACACCGATGTCCAGTGGCTCCAGGGTAGCCCCTACAAAATGTAACCGGCCTTTGCGGGCCAGTGTCCCGAGGTAGGCATTCCAGTCCAGTTTGACGTTCACGGTTGAAATCATCAGATCGAAGGAGCCGGCTGCTTTTTTCAGCGCATCGGCGTCTTTGCTGTTTAATACATGATGGGCGCCTAAGCGGCGTAATTCATCGGCCTTGGATTCATTGCTTGTAAAAGCTGTGACCTCGCAGCCCCAGGCTTTCAGAAACAGGATGGCCATGTGACCCAATCCGCCAATGCCGATCACTGCAACGCGGCTTTGAGGGGAGACGTTGTATTGCACCAGCGGGTTGTAGACGGTGATGCCGCCACACATTAGCGGCCCGGCCGTGGCTGGGTTGATGCCCGATGGCAGTTTGATGGCGCTCATGGCCTGCGCACGAACCTTTTCAGCAAAGCCGCCATGACGACGCACGATGGTGGGACGAGCTTGACTGCACAGGTTGTGATCTCCTCCCATACACATGCGACAGGTTTGGCAGTAGCCCGCATGCCACCCCAGCCCCACAACGTCCCCTGGGGCCAGATGGCTGACGTGGCTGCCCACCTGCGCCACACGACCGATCACTTCGTGGCCTGCTACTAGGGGGTATTGGCTGCGGCCCCATTCATTGTCCAGCATGCTCAGATCGCTGTGGCAAATCCCGCAATGATCAACGTCAATCTCTATGTCAAGCGCGCCCAGTTCGCCGGGGTCGTACTCAAACGGAAGTAGCGGTCCCTTGGCTTGGAAGGCGGCATAGGCTTTGATCATGGTGTCTCCGGAGGATGTGGGCGGATGTATAGGGCAGGTCCTTGTGGCACTGTATGGACTTTGCCATTTAATCGTACACTACGGTATCAACACTGCAGGAGTTTTTTTATGTCTGGTGACGGTATTCATGTTCATGGAGCCCACGATCATGTGATTGAGCACGGTGCTCATCACGATGATGATGTATTTACCTCTCGACTGGCGGTGGTCACTGCGGTGATCTCGACCATCGGTGCCATTTTTGGTTACATGGGCGGACATACGCAGAATGAAGCCTTGTTATTCAAAAACGAAGCGGCCATCCAGAAAACGGCTGCCTCAAATCAGTGGAATTATTATCAGGCTAAAAGCAGCAAACAGAATCTGGCTGAATTGTCTGTGGTGCTGACAGCCGGTGCAGAACGTGAGAAGTTTGTTCAGGCCATAGAGCGCTACAAAAAAGAAAAGGAAGAGATCAAGGCAGAAGCTGAGCGTCTGGAGGACAAGGCCAAACAAGCCGATGAGCACAGTCAGCACGAGATGCTTATTCATGGACGCTGGGCCTTGGCAACCACCTTGTTGCAGGTATCCATCGCCTTGTCGGCCATCACCTTGTTGACCAAAAAGCGCTGGTTGGCCGTGGGGGTTGCTGCGTTCACCGGGGCTGGGTTGATCGCCGGCCTTAGCAGTTATTTCATGCATTAAAGCGCCGATGGTCGCCAACAACCATGTGACAGCGCGTGCCTCGTGTGCGTGGGTGGCTTTGCTGTTGTTCTGCATGTTGCCGCTCA
>DAITMV010000142.1:0-7752 GCA_036834985.1 Burkholderiaceae bacterium
TCCAGCGTCACCTCGACTTCTTTACCGTCAACCTTGACGGTGAAGACTTGTGGCTGTTCTTCCTCTTCAGAATTTCCATCTTCTTCGGATTGTTCGGGATCAGTTTCGTTGCTATCCGCGTCTGCATCGGTCAGCAACTCATCTTCTCCCGCCGCGCCCTCTTCGGGCAACTGCGACTCGCCTGAATCCTCTTGTCCCTCATCGGGGAGCATTCCTACAAGTGCATCGGCTGCTTCAGCCATATTCATCGGACCTTGAACGGCACTGCCTGCTGGCGTTGGTGCTACTGTCTGCATGGTCTATTTCCCTATTTAAACAAGATTCTTTTGTGCGCGCTCAATGGCACGCTGTGCCACCTTGCCGTTGTCGATCATTTTGGTGAGTTCGTTCTTAAAATTTTCAATGGCACGCAACTGCGCCCAACAAATTTCACGCTTTGCAGCCTCTTCCGGCTTGCTGTTCTCAAACTCCCAAAGCAAATCGCCACGCATCTTCTCCAAGGCCGTTGCAAATACCTCGTCCTGCATAAACTGCTCGGACTTGCGGCCTTTTCGTACTTGTTCTTCGTTCATTGAGCCATTCCATTAAGGTTGATGGGTGGAGGCACATTCGCCGCCGTCTGCACTGCCTGTTGAACAATTGCTGACTGCTGCTGCATGGTCTCCCGATCCATAGCCTGCTGCGCTTGAATCTCGGCAGTGCTAATTTGTGTGTTGTACTTTAACTCAAGTTCATATTTCTTGAGCATTAAGTCTTGCGCCAGTTGATCTCTACGGTAATCGTCATCGCGGATCATCTGCTCGCGCTTCAACTCCAACTCGGCAGCCTTCTTCTGGATGTCGGCTTGGATTGACTGAGCCTGTACCTGTGCCAGCACCTCTTCCGGCGTTGGCTTTGGTGCATCTGCCTGCGGCATCTGGAAGTCTGCCGGCAGCGTCTGTATGTAGCTCGATGCATCCTTGAAACCAGACAACTCAATGATCTTCTGAAGACTGCGTATGTACATGGCCGGTGTCACCACCGGATTGCTCAGGCCAAACTGCTGCATGATCTGCTCTTGCTTACCCGCAATCATGGTCAGTGCCTGAATGCGCTCGTTGGTGTCGCCATTGCCCAGGCCGATATTGACGGTCACGTCCATGCTGGAATTCCAGACTCGCGGGTCGATCTCCACCCACTCATTACGCAAGCGCACCATGCGCGGCTTGTCTTGGTGGGTAGTCATCAGGTACAGGATGCCCTTAAACAGCTTTTTCATGCCCTCGGCCAATATGCGTGCCTGCAACTCAAGCCGCCCTTGGCTGGCGCCAATGGTGGCAGCTACAGCCGCCTTGGTGCTGGACTGCAATGCGTCAGCGTCCAAGCCCATCGCGGCCTTGCTCATGCCGGTGCGGTCTTCCTTCATGGAATCCATGTAGTCCAGCATGGGGAATGCGGCCTGTCCAACAAATGGGGTAGAGAACGGCTGCACCATGCCAGGCGCACGCATTCGGATAATTGCACCAGTTTCGTTGTTCAGCACGTCATCAATGTTGACCTGGCCTTCAACCACGGCGGTGCGCGGGTGGATTGACTGCGCCAGCGAGTCCAGCGTGTTTCGCAGCACTTCGGACTTGATCTCCTGAATGTCATGCGTCAGATCGAATATCGACATTGCTTCCAGCGGTGAGGTATGCGGCTCTGGATCGCAAGGAAAGTCCACAAATGGGATGTAGCTGGACGGCAGATTACGCACCACGGTATAGCCAGAACCCATGCAGCAGACTTTACGCAATTCTGGAATACCGTCACCGTCAAAGTCCACGCGGATATAGGACTCAACGTACAGCACGCGGCGCTGACCAGGATTCAAACTGTCACCGGCACCCATGGTGGTGGACAGCGGCTGGCGTGCCAAGTACTCATCATTGCTGTCCAAGTCGGTGCTGGAGATATTTTCTTCAATCTCTTCCAACTCGTAGCCCATCTGGAGTAGATCGTCCACGGTCGCCATCTGACGGTGGGCAATGATGCCAGCATCATCAAACGATCTGGCTCGGCGATCAATCACCAACTCTTCAGGCGGCACGGCCATGATCTTGATGCGGCCATCCTTGACGGTGCGCTTGATCTGCACGTCATGCAGCATAGGCTGCAACATGGGCATTGGCTGGCCGGTCATCGGATCAATCTGTGGCTGCATCATGTCCATCGGCACTGATGGGTCTGGGTAGCTGACCACAATCTTGACCTCGGCCTGCTCATTCATCAGCATCTGCACGGTCTGGTCATCGAGTCCAGAATAATCCTCAATCTTGACCTCTTCGGTTTCATCCCACCAGTATTTTGCAATGCCACACTTACGCACCAGCGAGTCTTTGAACAACGCATAGGTGGTCATGAAACCGTTGTTGTCGTTGCTGAAGATGTAATTCGCGTAGTCGGTCGCCTGCTGTGCGCCAGCCACGTCCTCTGGACCGCGTGGCACATACTCCACGACATTCTCGGTGCTGAAGAAAACGCGCATTAGGCTTGGCAGCATGGCGCTCACCGTGTCGCGCACCTCCATCGCCACAACCTGGCTGCGGCCATCTTCCTCATTGCCAAAGGGGTCGCCACGGTAGTACTCTGTTCCCTTGGCGCGGATCGGTGAGACATCAGCATCAATGTAGCTGACGGCATCTTCCAACTCACCGGCAACAATGCCCTGCAACTCGGTGTCATCCATCGGATTGACTGCCGCAATGTCGGTGGTCATTTGCAAATCGTTGATCATTTCTTGTTCCTTGCAGAAATTGCTTTGGCCTTGGCCTTTGCGTCAGCCTTACTTGACGCGCCCCATGCCTTCAGACTCAAACTCAGCCGAGTCGGTTCACCATTCTTCATCTCAGGGCCAGGCATATTGCCCATTCTCGCAAGGAATGATGCTCTGCGCGGGTTGTCACCAGACTTCACCGGCGCTTTCAGATTCATACCCTCGGCCTTGGCGCTGGCGCGTCCCTTGGCATTCAAGCCGCCACTCGGACTTTTTCCCTCTTTACGCTGCCATGCCGGTGTTTTCATAGGGTACTTTCTTCAAAATCACATACATGGAGTCAACTGCACGCGGCAGCCGCATTATTTCTTCTTGTGGTAATTCTAGGCTTGCACCGTACTCGCTGAGGCGCATCTCCAAATGCGTCAACTCAAACTTGCTGCCCTTCCAGCCCAAGTACCACGCCCACTCGCAGTAGTACACCCATGATTTTTCGTTAAACGCTCTGACGTGTGTAGGGTCTTGCCATGCGCCATGGCTCAGGTCGTAAGGCACATGAATATGCATCTCGCCGCCCATCTCCAGCAAGTCGCGGCAGTTGGTCATGGCCTGCACTAAGTTCGGTATGTGTTCCAGCACGTCAAAGGCCATGATCTTGGCAAACTGTCGATCAATCTGCATCGGCGCACCAATATCCACCACCCAATCGGCACCAACATCTGCACGAATGTCGGCATTCACGCAATCAGGCTTGTAATCCTTGCCGGAGCCTAAGTTAAGAATCAAACCACTGTTTTGCATATTCCGGCCTGTTTTGTAATAGCCACGGGATGGCGGCCTTGGTCAGTGCGTCACCATTCATGCCCACCGTCTGGCTGCCAATGTGATGCACATATGACCGACTCAGGTAATGGTGAAAGCCAGCGGCACGCAAATCCTCACAATGCACGTCATCTGAGTACCAGTTCAGCGGTGGAAATACAGCCGCACTCCACGCATCGGCACCAATCCATGCAAAGATAGGGGAGGGGCATTCCATCGGCACAATTGCGTCTTCATATGGGTACTTGAAGTAGTGCAACTGCTGATCAAAGGGGTTAGAGCGAATATTCTGCACTGGCCTGGCTGCATCGCACCGTGCAGAAACCCAGCCCACAGGCTCACCGGTTTCGGCTTTCAGTTGCTTGACATCCTCCATCAGCAGCCGGTAGCTCGTTGGTGTCAGCACAATATCGTCATTGGCGCAGATCACTGACTCAAACCCATCGGCAAAGGCACGGTCAATGATCTCGTTGTAGTCAAGACCAAAATTGTGCGCTGCACCAAACACCTTCAGGTCAGCGTTAAAGCCGCCAATGATGGACTCTGGCCCTCGCAAATAGACAGGCACTTCGGGACAGTACTCGGCAATGCTTGTGAGCATCACCCGCAAACCTTTGCCGTGTACCGTACTGATGCATATCGGGGAAATCAATCCGCTGATCCGATTTTAATGGTGAGCAATGAATCAGGCTCAGAATCGCTCTCTTCCGCATCCATACCCCCATTCTCCCCGTCCCCACCGCCGTCACCCTTGTTCGGGCCGCCAACTACCCACGCATCACAGGTGCGCGTACCGGCGCACTTGAAGTCGAATATCTCGCAGTAGCCTAAGTCGGCCAGCTTAATCGTTCCCCATGGGTCAGCCTCGCGGCCAATGCCGTCAGCAATGCACTGCTTGACCTTGTCGGACACGTTGAATGCCGCGCAGTTACCACAACGGCTCTGCTTGGCATCATCAACTGACACGTCCCACTGGTCAGCCTTCTTGCTCCAAAAAGCATCATTAGGCAGCGCCGGATTCTCAGGGCCGTAACCCGCAGACGTAATAGCCTTAGCGCGATTCTTCAGATTCAGCGTCACGTCCTGCGTTGGAGCAGGGCAGCTGGCGCTGGTATCCTGGTAGCCAGGCTTTTGATCCATGGCCTGCGCCATGGTGCGTTGCATAGTAGCCATTACTTCATTCCTTTTTTTGGTTTTACCCCAGCAGAACTCAAAGCAATAGCCACCGCCTGCTTGGGATTCTTGACTACCTTGCCGCCAGCACCAGAGTGCAGCTTGCCGGTCTTGAATTCATGCATTACCTTGCCCACCTTCTTCGCCGCTTTGGTCATCTTCATCTGAATGCTCCTTGAAAAATAGGTTGTCGGTGGACGGTTTCACCACAGTTCTAGCCGCCAGCTTCGCCATGTCATGCAGTGGGCATACATGATCTACTCTGTTTCAATGCTACACACCAACAAGACTGAAAGTTGTTGCGGTTGCGATCCGCATGGAGCATCGGGATGAATAGCTTGGGTTTGGCTTGCTTGCAAGACACCTTACCTCAGAGGCCACATGACCGACTTCATACCCACCAACTCTCAGACTTCTTGACGCATAACGCAATTATGCAACCCTAGACAGGTTTCTTTTCAGCGGCTGTCCCCATTTGGTGCTGGCCTTTGACCCCATCATGCCGATTACAGCGTCAGAAGCAAAGGTCAAACAAAACGCATCAGCCTTGTCAGGTGAGGCCAAACCCCGCTTCTTGATCTCGTCCTTGCTCTCGATCTGAATCTTGCCGTTGGACGTGAACATATACCGCACGGTCGCCAACTCGGCCACCAGCAGCTCATCCTTTGGCAGCCGACAGTCCCGCTGCTCCAGCCACGCCTTGGCCTTGTACCAAAGCTCGGCCTTCAGATTCCGATAAGTCCCACCCATGGCCGGTGACTCGCTGACGTTGATACCGCGAGCAGGCAACCCCAACTCTTTCAACCGATCCACCACGCCGGCACCAAGCCCAATGCTGTCCACCAGTATCTCTTCGGGCCTGTCGCTTGGCGGCAACGCCTCAAACTCAACCACCACCGCGCCGGTCAGCTGCATCAAGTCCAGATTCTTCCACGTCTTAATCGGCTCAATCACCGCGTTACCCCGCCGCTTGCACAGCGCCGAACGGTCAGAGCCAAACCTCGCAACGTCCAATCCCCAAACCAGCGGCGCATAAGGACTCGCCACTACATCACGATTCATCGCCAAGTCCAGCAACTCCATGGGAATAACCGTATCCTCGTCACTCCTCGGAAACTCACCCAGCACGCGAATACGGTAGGCGTTACTCTCCTCGCCGTACCTCGATTTCATCTCCTCAATGTAAGCCTCAGACACCCTCGGCGAGTCGGCGCAGGACACCTTCATCGTCACCCAATCCCCCGCCAGCCGGTTATGGGTGTCGTAGAAGAACCCGCTACTCCTGACCGGATTGCCCAGCAGCAGCGTCACAGCGTTATGCCCCGACATACTTCCGCTGGCCGCCTCAAACACCTTCTCCGGTATACCGCTGGCCTCGTCCCCCACCAGCATCACATGGTCGCTGTGAACCCCTTGCAAGGCTTCGGGCTGCTCGGCTCTGGATGTCCGCGCTGAGATAAACGCCTCCTCGTTCGCATCCTTCACCTCAATCCGGTCCTGCTTCACCTCCAACATATCAGCCAGCATCGGCGGCAGCACCTTTACCCACCGCTTGACCTCCGCAAACAGCGCGTCATACAGCTGGCTGCTCGTTGGTGCCGTCACCACCACCTTCACCGGAAAGCGCAGCAACAAGTACCAGATCATCGCCCAGGCGCTAGCGGTGGACTTTCCAACGCCATGGCCTGATCTGACAGAGATACGCCTGTTTCCCTTGGCAATGTGATTCAAGAATTCCACTTGCCACGGGTCAGGCTCAGTGTTGAGCACCTCGCGGACAAACAGCACAGGGTTGTTCTTGTATAGCTTGACGAATTCGACAAATGGATTATTCGCCAGCAAATCCTCGGAATTTTTTTTCGGGACGCGCGGCTTTGTCGCGGTGGGGGTATGGGGGTCGGTCATGTTCGGCGCGTGTCAGGCGGTGTCGGTTGCGGATTTCGGTAGGTGTTCGGTTGCATCTTCAGCCGCCCCCGCCGAAATTGCTCGAGGGGGGGGGGTCGCAGCCGCCCACGGCCAGCGGCACGCTCCAGCGCCAGTAGCGGCCACTTTACCGCTGAAAGTTATCCACAATCCACTATTCATGCAAGTCATTGATCTATATGCTTTCTTACAGAATGCTGACATATTCCATTTTACACGATGTCCATTATGTTAAGTCAATTGTGGATAACTGACCAGTATTTGCTCAACAAACAGGCAAAGTTGTGTTATCCACAGGGCAATGTGTTCAATCATGGCTTAATCGTGCCTCTCGCCTGTGGATAAGTCGTCAACAACCTCAACATGGCGCAGTGCCGCCATGCGTAAGTCTTGGATGTTTATGTTGATTGAGGCTGCTTTTTGTAAGCCGTAAGTTTTCTGATCCCATCGTTCGGCGAGCCACTGCCTCGTTCGGATGCGCTGGACATCGCGCTGCGGATGCTCCACGTCCATGTCGTCCGCAATGGACATTGTCTCTACCGCCAACTTATCGGCGGCTATCGCGCGCGCACGCGCAATTATAGAGGGATCGGTATCTTCGATCCATTGCTCTAGCGCCCTGCGTCCAATGCCGAGTTCGTAGCAGATCGTTGTCTGTGACTTGCCTGCCTCAAACATGGACACGATCATGTCGTGAGGCAATTCCTCAAGCAGAGTCATGTCCTGTCTGAATTTCGGTCTTCCTGCCACGCTCAGACCCTCCTCAGAGCCGTTTTAATCCGCTGGACGATGTCCAGTACCCACTGCTTAATTTGCTGCATTCTTGAGCCTTCCTGCAAGTTTCGTATCAAACTTCTTTTCCATGACTTCATTGTCATCGAATTTCAGATCATTTTCAAAGTCATCAAATCCTGTTGCACCGCCTAGCTTGAATCCTTCTGATGTCTTGAAACTGGTTACTGTGGCTGTTGGAAATAATGCCTTGATCTTGATGACTTGCTGCATACGTTCATCAGCCATCAGCACCTCAATTTCTTCCATGCTCCAGATATTCTGATTGCTGATGTTTTGCCGTCCCCGCTGAATCGCAACCGCCTCAT
>DAITMV010000143.1:0-7738 GCA_036834985.1 Burkholderiaceae bacterium
CATCGAGGTGGGCATCAATCCACAGCAGCCCCAGCGAACTGCCTTGATGCAGGCTGCGGGCTACGCCTCGCCATGTCCCTAATGCGGTTGAATGATCACCACCCATCACAACCGGGGTGGCATAGGTATTGAGTGAACGCTCAACCTGCTCGGCGGTGCGTTCAGCCACATCCGCCAATGCTGTTTCTTTGGGGGTTTTGATCAGAGGTTCGATCTGAGGAAGCCAGGCTGCAGCCATGCCATCGGCCCTTAGCATGTCGGCTAACCCCGCTTGCATAAGACGGGCTGGGCCTTGTGCAACCTGCGGTGTTTTGCAGCCCAGGTTATTGGCCACGCCGATCAGGTGTATTGTTGGACTGCCGTATTGCAGGGTAGTCATAGCGCCTCCGCGATTGTTCCAACCATACACTATTGGACATGATTCGATAAAGGTCGTTCCGCTTTAATACATGGGTAAAACGCTTTCAATTGCATCGATCCCCGGATGTGATTACCTAGCGAACGGGGTATCATTCCACTGCTTACTCTCTGTGCGTCCACCTGATGACGCGAAAGTTCCCGTGTATTCAGTCAAAGAAATATTTTTTACGCTGCAAGGCGAAGGCGCGCAAAGCGGTCGGGCCGCCGTGTTTTGTCGATTTGCAGGTTGCAACCTGTGGTCGGGCCGAGAGCAGGATCGTGCCACCGCACAATGCCGATTTTGCGATACCGATTTTGTGGGTGTGGATGGCTCGGGCGGCGGAAAATTTGCCTCCGCAGACGATCTGGCTCGCGCCATTGAGCAGCAGTGGCCCGCTCACAATCGAGGTCCTCGCTACGTGGTCATGACCGGGGGAGAGCCGCTGCTGCAACTGGACGCCCCACTGATTGCCGCGCTACACACCCGTGGCTTTGAAGTGGCGGTAGAAACCAATGGCACCTTAGCCGCGCCGGACGGGATCGACTGGATTTGTGTCAGCCCCAAAGCCGGTAATCCTGTGGTGCAAACGCGTGGCGATGAATTGAAAGTGGTTGTACCGCAGACAGGGCTGGATTTTCAGACCATGCAACGTTGGGACTTCAAACACTTTTTTGTCCAGCCGATGGACAATCTGCATACCCGCGACAATTTGTCCTGGGCCATCCAGTTTTGCATGAACAACGCCTTATGGCGTCTGTGCTTGCAAAGTCATAAACAAATCGGACTGCGCTGACACCACCAACCACCCGAGACCCTCTCTTATGCCTTGAGTTGGTGCGTGCTTGGTTGGCACAAGAGTTGCATTGCTTAACGTATTACCCGTTAAGCACTGTTTACATGAATGCTTATGGGGTGCCGACTTACAGATTCGGCGCCCATCCCTACAAATAGCTAATTTCCTTTAGCTTGATTAAGAAAACTAACCTGTTTGAGTGGTTTTTCTGGGCCTTTTTACCCAGCCAATCACAGAACGGACTTCGACGTATCTCGTCCCTACAAAGCTGATTACATTGTCACAGGAGCGGTTGTTTACAACGCCGCACACCTGCGGACAAAGCAACTGTAAAAAAGTTGCACGCTATTGGGGGTCGATGTTGAGCATTAAATCGGTAAACGGGTGCAGCGGGTTGGATCTGCACAAGCCTCTGGTCAGTTCAGGCGATCATGCAGAGCGTTTCACAACCATCGTTTCAATTCTTGCGCATCGAGGCTTACATCACGCCAATCAGCCTGCTTACTCTTTTTTAAATTCAGATCTGCAGGTTCATCAACACCTGAGCTACGGGATGCTGTGGTCAAAGGCATCGCATATCGCCCGCCAATTAATTGCACTCCAGGAACAAGGTCAGCCAGTCTTGTTGGTGTTTGATGCAGGACTAGAATTTGTCGCTGCCTATATGGCTTGCCTGGTCGCAGGCATGGTCGCTGTTCCCGTGTGTTCACCCAGACATTCAGGCACCACACACAAGCTGCGAGCCATAGCGCAAGATTGCCATGCCTGCGTCCTGCTAAGCAGTGTCGATCTTTTACGCTGGATGCGTCAGCAGGCAACCGTCGACGATGTAATCACCCATTGTCAGCTGATTGAAGTTGATCTTGATCAGACCACCGCTGACGACTCACCGCAAGAGCCGTATGTAAGCGACATGGCCTACCGTCCAGACACTCTGGCCATGTTGCAGTACACCTCAGGTTCCACTGGTTTACCAAAGGGTGTGATGCTGCGTCATGCGCAGCTGATGGCCAATTTAGAGGCCATTCGCAGCGTCATGCGGCCGCGTAGCGGCGATTGTGGTGTTATCTGGTTGCCCGCGCATCACGACATGGGGTTGATCGGCGGCATTTTGCAGCCGCTATTTAGTGGCCTGCATTTTTATCTGATGGCCCCATCGGCGTTCTTGCAAAGGCCTGTTCGATGGTTGCAAGCCATCAGCCTGTACAAGGCAAGTATCACTGCCGCCCCCGATTTTGCATTTCAATTATGCACCGATCGCGTCTCCGAGGAGATCGTCGCTGCGTTGGATTTATCGTCTCTGGAGGTTGTATTTAACGGTGCTGAACCCATCCGCGCCGAAACGCTCCTGCGATTTGAAGATAAATTTTCAAGCGCAGGTTTTAAATCCTCAGCGTGGTTGCCATGTTATGGCCTGGCTGAAGCGACCTTAATGGTCAGCGGTTTAAAGCGCGGTAGCGGGCGAGTGATCAAACACGTTTCAAAAGATGCGCTGGCCGTCGGGGCCATGTGTCAGGTGTGTCCGACACAGAACGATGCGATCACCCTGACCAGCGTGGGGTCTCCTGCGGGGGCTAATGCCGTCAAAATTGTGGATCCATTGACCTTATCAGCTTGTATGGAAGGTCAGGTCGGTGAGGTGTGGGTGAGTGGTCAAACCGTCGCCGCAGGGTATTGGCAGCAACAGGAGCAAACTGCGCAAACCTTTGTGGTGGACAGTGCGCCTTCGATGGGCAATTGCAATCTATCCGGGGACGCCATCTGGTTGCGTACCGGCGATTTAGGGACCCTGTACGACAAGCAATTATGGATCACCGGTCGGCTCAAAGACTTGATCATCATTCGCGGTCAAAATCACTACCCACAGGATATCGAAAGTACGGTCAATCAACTGATCGTCAAGTCGGGAGGGCGTTGCAGCGTAGCATTTGCAGCCGTGATCGATGGGCAGGAAAGCCTCGTGGTTGTGGCCGAGGTACATCGGCACACACCCTCCCATACACTCGCTGTACTCGAGCTGGAGGTGCGCGCAGCGGTGTCCAAACAGCACCAGCTCATGTTGCACGAATTGTTTTTTGTAGCCCGGGGAACCCTTCCCAAAACAACCAGCGGCAAGTTGCAGCGGCAGTTAACACGCGCTCAGTGGCATAACCAACAGTTGGTGAATATCCGTTTTGTTCATCGCGTCGTATCCAATCGTCTATAAGTCCTATGACGATCAAGGCATTCACTGTTGCTCAGGCGCTTGATAGGTTGTTGGGCGATGAACGTCAGGATTCCTCTGTCTGGAGCCTCGCGGATGCACTGGCAGCAGACCGTAGCGCGCATTTTCCGGACGCGATTGTTCAGGCCCTGCACGATTTTGGTTTACCCCGGCACTACATCCCCTTGCAGCATGGAGGTCAATTCGAGTCGGCAATGTCCTTGTTTGCGATCGCACAGGTTCTCGCGCGTCGAGATTTATCCCTGACGGTCCATATCAGTCCGATGATTTGGTCTGTCGTGGTCTGGCAAAGCGGCACCCTGGTGCAGCAACGTGCCATGGCATCCCATCTGCTCAAGGGGTGTTATCCGGCACTGGCTTATTCAGAACGACAACAGGGTGCTGATTTACTGAATAACAAAACCGTCATCGAACCAATTCACGGTGAGGAGGCGACAGCGCCCTCCTGGCGTTTGACCGGAGAGAAGTGGCCGATTAATCGCGCGACTCTGGGGCATAGCTGGATCGTTCTGACAACGCATCATGATTCAGCGCAGCATCCCGGTCGACAGACGCTTCTATGGCTTGACCGCAGCCAGACTTCGCCAGATCACTGGAGGCCACTCGAACGGGTTCTGACACATGGCCTGAAAGCCTGTGATATCAGCGGCATTGCCTTCTCGGACTTGCCAGTGGATCTGTCGCAGGTCGTCGGTCAGGTGGGTCAGGGATTGGTTCATGCCCTGTGTGGTTTGCAGTTTACGCGCACTGCGTGTGCTCCGTTGGCCAGCGGAGCGCTGGATGGTCTGCTGCGATGCGCCGTGAGTTATTTAAGTACACGTCAACTGTATCAGCAGCCCGCATTGCGTATCCCGGTCATCGCCCATGAGCTGGTTCAGGTGGCTCGCCTCTTGTTGTTGCAAGAGTCCACCCAATGGATTGCTGCCCGTGCGCTGCATGTATACCCGGAACGATTTTGTACTTGGTCGCTGCTGGTCAAAGTACTGGCCGCACGATGCCTGGAGTCTGGCGGGCAATTACTGAAGGCGATGATGGGCGCGCGGTTTTATATGGCTTCCGCGCATGACCACGCACCGTTCGAGAAATTGCTTCGTGACAGCCAGGTGATTTCCGTCTTTGATGGCAGCTCTGCAGTATGCCTCGATGGATTGGCCGTCCAGTTTGAGGGTTTGTGGGATCGACACCTTCAGGCTGTTCCGCTGACAGAGCTGCAGGCCCGATCGCTGTTCGCGATGGATGATCAATTGCCTGATTTGAACTGGTCCGCTTTCAGGGCCTGCGGTCGTCACTCTGATCCTGTGCTTGATGCCTGGCCCGTTCTTAAATCGGGATTGCTTATTCATGATCAGGAGGCTGGCAACCGATCAATTGCAGAGCAGGTCATCGAGTCAATCCAGACCCGATTTGACCAGATTGGCTGCGCGTTGGCGCACCGGCAGGCTTGTCCTCCGATCCGTCAACCAGGCGTTGGCCACAAGTCGTGTGACATGAATTTGCTGGTACTTACGCAGCAGTACATCGAGTTGCACGCCAAGTTGTGTGTGATCGGTGCATGGGCGTTTAACCCCTCGGCAGACAACACGCTACGCCTTGACTTGAGTGATGTCTTAGCCTGTGTCGTAGATCTGTCCATTTGGCCGTTGGGCATGACTCCCAACCCACAGGGCAGCGACTCACAGATCGTTGATCGTTTGATGTCAATGACTCAAATGCGCCGAATGTTTTCCCAATTTGACTGGCCCTTGCCGTGTCAGTAAACAGGAGTAATTCAAGATGGATCTTCATGACAGCAGTAACCATTCCATTCGTGATCTGGTCATCAGGCTATTGGCACGTGAATTAAAAATGAAGGCGGAAGACATCAATCTGACAGCCCCGCTGATCGAAATGGGGTTGGACTCTATGTCTGCACTGATCATTGCAGGTGAGCTGGAAGACCGCTGGGGTATCCGCTTATCTACAACGCTGTTATGGGACTGTCCCACGGCAGAGGCGCTGATTCTGCAATTACGCAATACCTTGCAACACAACGATTCCGTTCAGCAAAAACATGGATCCTAACGCTGCCATGCTGCCTGTTCCTCGTCAGCTGACCCACGACTCCGGTGAGCCGATCTCCTCAACCGTGGTCAATTTAAAGGCGGGTACGGATCGTCGGCCTTTGGTCAAATGGCAACGTGGCTTGGCCTTGTTGACGGCCGCCAAGCCTACACTCCATTCACAGCATCTGGTGTTCTCCACCCAGATTATTCTTAAAGACGATAGTCTGATTGCACAGTCCATGGATTGGTTGCGAGCACTGATTCGTCGCCATCCGCTCTTGAGAACCCGCCTGTCTATTGGTGAGCTGACACTTGAGAATATACTGTCAAGTCATATAGAGCCTGATATTCGCTGTCGTGATTGCAGTCAACTGGATGAAGAAGCCGTTCGATCCTTGGCTCGCGAGGAGTGTCGTGAAGTCTTTGACTTCACTCAGGGGCCCTTGTGGCGTATCCATTTATACAAGCGTACACCCACCACGACGCTGGTCTGTCTGGTGCTGCATCACGCTGTGTTTGATTTTTGGTCGTTGGGCCTATTGTTGTCCGAGGTCCTGGCATTTTTGGGAGTGCCGCAACGGGATCGGATCGACGTCGATGGCGAGGGGTTCCTGTCAAGCGTATCGTCGTCACCCACGCTTGATTTTCCAGGTGATCCATCGGCCTTGCAGGGTTTTTGGACCCATTACCTGCAGGGAGTTCCGCTGTTGCATCAAGTGGCAACCGATTTGCCACGACGCGTTACCAGTACAGAGCCTGGTGGTAGTGTTCCTCTGGTGTTGGACAAACACCTTGCTGCGGTGGTGCCCGCCCTTTGCAAGCAGGCTGGCGTCACGCCCTTTATGTTGTTTCTAACCCTGTGGTGCATGTTTTTATCCCGTCTGGCGATACAGTCTGACTGGGTGATTGGCTGCCCCAGCATGCAACGGATGTCACGTGAGTCACGTCGTCAGTTGGGGCAGTTTGTTAACGTGCTGCCGTTTCGGTTAAAAACCGATATCCGTCAAAACCTCATGGAACATCTGTCCTTGAATAAAACCTCGATGTTTGAGGTGCTGCGGCATCAGGATGCGACGGTCGAACAAATCATCGAGTGGCTGCAAGCACCACGCAGTGCCTTGCATGCACCGCTCATGCAAATCGGTTTTGCCTGGGAGCGGATTCCATTGATGGGTCCGTTTGAGTCCTTTTTTGTACCGGGTGACACAAGCCATGTAATCGACACCCAGGGCGTGGTGTTAAGCCCGTTTTTTGTACCTCAACAAGAGGGTCAATATGAGCTCGCTCTGGAGATGGGTGGGATGAGCGCTGACGGCGCCTATTCGGCCCAGCTAAAGTATCGAAGCGACCTGTTCACACACGACACAGTGCACACCTGGGCTCAGGCGTTTACGCGATTTGTCTCGGACGCCTTGTCGACGCCGGTTTGCCCTGCGTCACGTCTGTCAGTCCTGTCGCCAGAGCAAACTCATGCGTTGATGAAACAGGGCGCAGGCCCCACCCGTCAGTTACCAGCAGGTACTGTACTGGATCGGTTTGCAGTGATCAGTGCCCGCCATTCGACCTACACCGCACTGATACAAACCAGCCAAGCGCCCGGGGCAGGTTCGCCCGATGAAATCACCTATGGTGATCTCGCCCGCTCGGTCAACCGTCTGGCCAGCCGGTTGCGTGACTTGTCGGTTCAACCTGGGACTCATGTGGGGGTTGCATGTGCACGCGGAGGCGGATGGGTCATCGCATTGCTGGCTGTGTGGTCAGTTGGTGCGGTCTATGTACCGATTGATCTGGAGTTACCTGCACAGCGCATCGCCTTCATGCTGCAGGACGCACAGCTTCAGCTGTTACTGGTGGACGATAGTGGCCAGGCTTGCATGGCGCAGCAGATATCACCCGATAGGATGCTGAACATGGACCAACTGCCCGCTGACCTCTTAGGCGCAGAGGCTGCAGCACCTGGACTGATTAACGCGGATTCGCCTGCGTACCTGTTGTACACCTCGGGTTCGACCGGGCAGCCCAAAGGTGTGCGGGTGTCACATCGCAATTTGCTTAACGTATTGACCAGTTTGCAGGATACCTTGTGTATAACACCTCATGACCGATGGCTGTCGCTGACCACACCGTCTTTTGATATATCGCTTCTGGAAATGTTGTTGCCGTTGATGCACGGTGCCAGCGTCTTTGTATGCAACAAGATGCAAACCACCGACATGGATGCATTGGCCCACTGTGTAACCGAATATGGTGTCACCGTCATGCAAGCCACGCCGACACAC
>DAITMV010000144.1:0-7696 GCA_036834985.1 Burkholderiaceae bacterium
ACAGGAACCAGCACAGGAACCAGCACAGGAACCAGCACAGGAACCAGCACAGGAACCAGCACAGGCACAGGCACCAGCACAGCACCCGGCATTCCGGACATAGGAACCCTATCCGGTAGGGTCACGCAACTGTCGCCCAGCCAATATGGCATCGTGGACAACGTTTTGAGCGTAGGGCCTGCGTCAGTCGGACAATTTAACCTCTCCTCCCAACAACCCAGCTTTACAGGCTTTGCCCTTGGGAGCCCAAGTCGATCGTCTGGCGGATCTTCCGTACGCACACAAGCGGCAAGCAGCCGGTTCGCAGCCCAAGCCGCAATGCCTCAACCTGTCAATGCGTCTTCAAACGATGCCTTGTCGATCCAACCATCGGGCTCAAACACCACTTACCTCACGGTAGGTTATGTCGAGGCACTGAACACTCAACATCAAAATGATGTGGCTGTAGATACGCCGCAAGCGGCGCTGTTGCCAGCTGGGGAAGGCGTGCAACTGTCAATCAATACACTGCACATGGGACCCTTGCTCGAAGTCGAGCGTTTGCGTCTGCTGCTATCGGCCAATCAATCCAAAACAGCCGTCAACCAGACCGTTGGCAAGGTGTTGTCAGGCTTGGAGCAACTGCAATTCGCCCAGCTGGCCCGTGTTGATTTGCCAGCAGTCTCTGTACCGTCCTTAAGTTACCAGCCGTCCATCAACCCGCCGCTTGCACCGTTGGCAGAGCTCGAAAAACAGGCGTCGCAGAACATTGATGCAGCATCAGCCATGGCGGCAGCAGGTGCTCGCACCATCAACGGATTGCCGACCCAACTGCAGACCACGCTGTTGAATCAACTGGCGACACTGCAAAGTACCCTCAACAATGCGGCGGGCAACACACCGGCATTCACCGGCTACCAGCAAGCGCTGGAGTTTGTTCGCCAAACCTACTCCGCTCCATTGGACCCGACTCCGGTGCAAGCGGGTGTCAACGACCTGGCCCTGTTGCTGGATACCACCAACAATTCAGTGTTGGTACCCGCGGTGTTATCCGCGTCCGACCGGGGTGTGTCAGATGCCGCGTTCCTCAGCCAGCAAGCGCTGGACACGTTCTTGCAAGTGCAATCGTTTGTCTTTGGTGCAATCGACCAAAGCACAACATCCCTGGAAAAAAGCGTCAGCGCGATAGAGACATTTAGCATAAACGCCGGCAACACCGTGGATAACAAAAGCCATGCGGCCATTGATGGGGTGTTCAGTCAGTCCACAGTGCTTGAACCCTTGATATCGCAAACGTTTCAGGGGCTGGTGAATAATTTGAGTAACACCAACAGCACGCTACTGAGCCTTGGAGAACAGACGGCGCTCGATGTACAGGCGGGCACCACAGGCCGTCTTGCAGAACTGGTTCGCACAGTGATCTCTGGCTACAGCGAACAACAACAAGCCCTGTTCAACACGGTTCAAGACAACGTGGCAATGCCGGTCGGTAATGCGTTGTCAGCAGGTGATCAACAATTAAATACACAAATCAACAACGCAACGGAGTTGACTCAACTTGCGACCCAGCAGTCGGTACAGGGCATTAACAACCTGTTTGACACAGTGGTCACACAATACAACGCTGCGGATCAAACCCTTGCACGCAATCCTTTTCCATCACCACCGATGCTGTCGATGAACACGTCGTATCAGCCCATCCACAGCGCATCGTCGGACATACCGTATTTACACAACGCCGGGACTAACGCCGGCACAACACCCTAAGACAGAGGAGTAGCACCATGGCAACACCATTTGATCAAATCAGAAACTTCGTAGGTATGGGCAGCAAAGTACCTGGACAATTGAACCAGGGCGCCACAGCGTTGGCAAAAGCACTGCAGTCCGGCGTGCCAACCCCACCCAGCAACGGCGGCACACCTACACCGCCAGCGGGCACTGAGCACTATACTCGTCTGGTCACTACGCCAGCACAGAGCATCGCCAGCCTGGTATCTCACGACGCGGATACAGTCTCCAAGACAGCCACCAGCGACTCCGAACGCGTCACTGCAATTGGCTCTGGCTTTAACAAAGCAGGTGCCAGTTTTGCAAATGATATGCAGACCGCCTTTAACAATTCGCAGGATGCAGCCTCAAAACAATTCGCCATCCTTACTGACAACATCTCCGGCTTTGCCGCCAGCAAAAGCGACACCGTCAGCCATTACCAGGGCGTTGCAACAGATCGCATCAATTTTGCAAATCAGGCTCTCTCTGACAATGGCGTGTTTGGCCAAAACGCTGTGGTGAGCAATCTTGAGTTAATTACATCTACGATTGATAGCAGCAGCGCCACAGGCGGCAAGGTCGCGGCAGAGCTGCAGGCAACAGGCCTAGAGCTGGCGTCCGGGAACACGGTATTGACAGGCGGATTTAACAACGGCCAATCCATCGTCACCGGCATTGTAGATGTACTGGCCAATAGCACCGTCGGTCAGTCTGTAGGTGGTTTGGGAGGCGCGGTTGTGACGGGGGTGTCTGATATTGGCAGCGCCATCACTGAAGGCGGCATCAGCGTATTTGAAGCAGGCCGTGGAAACTTCCCTACCGATACTTCAACATTTGCTCACAACACTGTGAACTTTCTTAACGCGGTCAGTGATGCAGGCGTTGGCCCTCACGGTGTGCTTACGCAATTGGGCGCATCGGTAGAAACCATCCTTCAAGGCGCAGTCACTACGGGCCAATCAGGCATCGATACCGCCGCAGCGATCACCCACATCGTAACCAGCAGTGTAGCCAACCCGATCGTACCTGACGCATTTCAAATCCCAGCCAATCTGGTAGGCACACTGTCAGGGCAAGATCCTAGCGGCGTTTTCGCGAAGATTCAGCCTGAGTTCAACAACGGTGCCAATCAGGTTGAAGCGGCCGCTGGATCAGCAGGAGGCACCATTTCTGGCACCGCGGTAACGGTGTTTAGCACCCTCCAAGGTACTTTTCAGGGAGCGCCTGACACCTTTGGAAGCACCTATGGGCAAGTGACAACTCCAGTGGAAACCGTCCTGCACACAATCTCCAGTTCGATTAGCAGTCAGGTCCCACCAGCTGGTATTCCACCCGTTGGTTTGCCCGTTGGATTGCCTGTCTAAGCAGTAAAGCGCCGTTGTGAAAAAACCTCCGATCTGTAGCAAACATCAGAACGGATCGGAGGCTAGATGCAGAAACAATCAACAAGGTATGGTTAGGGTATGACTTCCACCGACATGATGAACCAAATCCGACAAAGCAATTTGTCTTACCTGCTCAACGTGCAGGCCATGGTGCGCACTGATGTATCGCATGCCATCGAACATCTGGGCGTGACCGCAGAGGCGGCCCGCTGGCTGGCACCGATGTCTCATGAAGAACTGCTGCATATCGCGTCCTCCAACGATTTGATGTGCCGGTTTTTTCCCGAGCACATACACAATCCCGACGGTGTTCATCATCGTCTGAAACGGCAAACCACCTGATCGGTGGCCGCTTCACGCTTAAACGCTGCGAGCTGCTGAGCCCACCATCTGCAACGCCACGGCTTCAGCCACCTCAATACCATCCACACCGGCCGACAAAATACCGCCCGCATAGCTGGCCCCTTCGCCCGCCGGGTACAAGCCTTTAACATTCACACTCTGAAAATCCTCGCCCCGCGTAATACGCAGCGGTGATGACGTGCGGGTTTCAACCCCTGTTAATACCGCATCATGAAGGTCAAAGCCTTTGATTTTTTTGCCGAAGGCGGGCAAGGCTTCGCGAATCGCTGTGATGGCGTAGTCAGGCAAGGCACTGGCCAAATCAGTCAGATGCACGCCGGGCTTGTACGAAGGCTCCACACTGCCAAAAGCAGTTGATGCACGGCCGGCAATAAAGTCTCCCACCAACTGGCCCGGTGCTTCGTAGGTTCCCCCACCCAGCGTAAAGGCATGTGATTCGAGCTGGCGTTGGAAGGCAATCCCGGCCAACGGGCCGCCCGGGTAATCTGCCGGGCTGATACCCACCACAATACCAGCGTTGGCGTTGCGCTCATTGCGGGAATACTGACTCATGCCGTTGGTGACTACACGGTTAGGCTCCGAGGTGGCTGCCACCACGGTACCGCCGGGACACATACAAAAGCTGTACACCGAGCGACCGTTGTTGGCGTGATGCACCAGTTTATAGTCAGCAGCGCCCAGCAAGGGGTGGCCCGCATGCTGACCCAGCCGTGCGCGGTCAATCAACCCCTGCGGATGCTCAATCCGGAAGCCCACCGAAAACGGTTTGGCTTCCATGTAAACACCTCGCTCATGCAACATCGCAAAGGTATCGCGCGAACTGTGACCCAAGGCCAGCACCACATGATCAGCCCGCAAGTCGTAGTGACTGTTGTCCTTGAGGTTGTGCACGGTCAGGCCGCGAATATGTCCGTCTTCGATCAAGAGGTCACTGACACGCTGCTCAAAACGAATCTCGCCTCCCATGGCGATGATCTGCTCGCGCATGTTCTCGACCACTTTGACCAGCCGGAAAGTGCCAATATGAGGTTTGCTGACCAGCAAAATTTCTTCAGGCGCACCGGCCTTGACGAACTCGGTCATCACCTTGCGCCCCAAAAAGCGGGGGTCTTTGATCTGGCTCCACAGCTTGCCGTCCGAAAACGTACCCGCGCCCCCTTCACCAAATTGCACATTCGATTCAGGATTGAGATTACGTTTGCGCCACAAACCCCAGGTGTCTTTAGTGCGCTCCCGCACGGGCTTGCCACGCTCCAGCACAATGGGTTTGAAGCCCATCTGGGCAAGCATCAGCGCCGCAAAAATACCGCAGGGGCCAAACCCGACCACCACCGGCCGCAACGCAGGGGCCTGATGTACCTGCGTTACCAGTCGATAGGTTTGGTCGGGGGTGGGTCGAATGTGAGGATTGGTTTTAAACTGCTTGAGCAAGCGGCTCTCTAGCACCTGGCTGGCAACGTGCACATCCACGATATACACCAGCAACAACTTTTGTTTACGGGCATCGTAGCTGCGTTTATAAATGCTGTACTCGACCAGTTCTGAAGGCTGGATGCCCAGGGTCTGGATAATCAGCGCAGGCAGGGCGTCATGCGGATGGTCAAGCGGCAGCTTGAGCTCGGTCAGGCGAATCATGTGAGGTTACCTTATGGATCTGTATTTCGGATCAAGTGTGCATTTTAAGCGCGTACACTAATGTGATGCAAAAAAAGCAGATTCATGAAATCGACTTCATGCGTTTTTTTGCGGCATGCTGGGTCATGATCTACCATCTGGGCTTCAGTACATGGGCACAGGCTCCGGGCTACCTGTACAGAGACCTGGCGCACGGCTTGACACCCCGACTGACGCTGATCCCCCTAGCTTCCTCAGGATGGCTGGGGGTGGAGCTGTTTTTTGTCATCAGCGGCTTTGTCATCACGTACTCGGCTCAAACACAAACCGGCGTGAACTTTATGATCAGCCGTATCACGCGACTGGCGCCTGCCGTATGGATCTGCGCCAGCCTCAGCGCACTGGTACTGCTCTGCGTGACCTCAACGCCGTGGCAGCCGGTGCTGGCCCACTGGTTATTTAGCGTGACACTGTTTCCGTTGCCAACCGGGTCGCTGACGTTTATCGACATCAGCTACTGGACCCTGGGTATTGAACTGGTGTTTTACGGACTGGTTGCTGCATGTCTGGCAAGGGGTCAGTCCAAGTACTTACCCTATTGGCTGATTGCGATCGGAAGCTGGTCTGCTCTATATCTATTGGCTCAGTTATTATCGATCACGCCGCTAACCCTTTGGTTGGATGCCATCCCGCCCCGGCTGACCGAATTGTTGTTGATGCGGCACGGCGTCTTTTTTGCGGTCGGGGGTCTGATCTATCTATCAACACGGCCATCCACGGAACCAAAAGCGGTTGGCGCATTCTCGAGCATATTGTTGGGCATGCTATTTGGCGCGCTGTGCATCGGCGAAATCAATGTCAGCGCGCTCGAAAAAATCCACATGACTGGGGTTGCGCAGAACATGCTGACAGGCCCGCTGATCTGGACATGTGCCGTGCTGTTGCTCATCTGGTCTGCCCAACGAGTTCACGCGGTTGATCCAGCCCCCTCGGTCTATGCTCGCCTGGCACGTGTTGCCGGGCTCAGCTCCTACCCTTTGTATTTGTTACACGGTGTCATCGGCTCAAGCACGATTGGGTGGGCGCTTTCCCTTGGGTTATCGGCGAACACAGCTCTGATACTGGGCCTCTCACTGTGTGTGGGGCTGGCTGTAATGATCGCCTTGTGGGTGGAGCCTGTGGCCCAACGTGAGTTGCGCCGCCGCCTGATCAATCTGAACATCAAACGCTCAAACCATCAGATCGAACACCCTGACAGACCGACATAAAAAAACCCCGCCACCTGGCAGGGTTTTTTTAGGAGGGGGCAAACACGCCTACTTAATCATAATCACCGCGGTGATGGCCATAACCGTGGCGGTAACCACCATAGTAACCATAATTTTGATAACCGTAGTACGCACCTGGCTGAACATACACGGGAGCAGGTTGCACATACACCGCTGGTGGTGGGTAATACACTGGGGCAGGCTGTACATACACAGGTGCCGGCTGCACATAAACAGGAGCAGGCTGTGAATAAACGCGGCCACCGTTGTTATTGGCAATTGCAGCGCCGACCAGACCACCAAATAAAACCCCACCGATCACATCACCGGTGCGATTTGCATAACTGGGAGTTACTGCACCGACCATCAGGCCTGTGGCAACAACGACTGTTGAGATAAGCTTTTTCATACAATGCACTCCTATGACTGCGCATGTTGTCTTTCAATAACGCATGCACATCTGAAAAAGAATACACAGGCTCGCAACTGTTACAAATTACGGCGCCGGGGTATTGCCCAACGCGTCAAATGCGGTACGGATGGCCTCAATACGGCGGCGGTTCGCCCCCAAATCACTGATCCCTACACGGGAGGACGATTTGACCTCAAACTCCCCAAGGGACTTGTTCAGCACAAACTCGACATCATCGGTGAACTTCATCATCTTGGTGGTCACTTCGAGCTTTAACCGGTCACCCGACTCTTGAACCACTTTGACGCCGTCCATTTTGGCCAGTACCTGCTTTAAGCGCATCCACGGATATTTTTCGCCATTGGGCACATTGATAGGGGCGATGTAATGAAACGACCCCATTTTATTGGCACTGCTGACGCAATGGGGCATCATTCCGCACGGTTCGATCAAGCCTGCGCCCTCCTCGGCTTTACCAGCAACACTGATGCTACATAAACCCGCCATCAGGACAAATAACGCACTTTTTTGCACAGACATAACAGTACCTTTACAAAGTCATCCGCCTAGTATGGCTCGCCCACGGGGGTTATCGTTCCAACGTCTTGCCCCTAAAAATATCACAATGAGCTGACGTACGAAATTATCAATCATCTCCTGCTCAATACGCGGTTGATTGGACGGGATATCCAGAATATCGGTTGCGGCTGCAAGCATGGTTGTGACCACCAAACCACAGACCATCTGCAAACTGGCTGTCGACATATCGGGAAAACCGCCCAGACTGCGTATGTCGGCAGCCATTTCGTTGGCAAAATGACTGATCTCATGACGAATGGCCAAGCGCAGCAACCGTGAGCCGCCCGAGCGTTCAGAGGTGACAAAGCGAAACTGCAGATGGT
>DAITMV010000145.1:0-7690 GCA_036834985.1 Burkholderiaceae bacterium
TTTTCCAGGCACGGATATTCGTCCGGAGGTGCGTCCCGAAGTGGGGCAACTGTTCCTCGGGTTGGACGGTTCGGGCCTGGCGGATGCATTGCAAAAAACCCCCGATCTGTCCGATTACGGAACGCCGGTCAAATCGATTTCCCCCCGCCGCGTTCCGGGTGGAACAGTCATCAAAATCCTGACCTCCGGTTTTTGGGAGCACGCCACCTATCAGGAAAACAAACGCTTGATTTTGGATCTCAAGCCGCTCAGTTCAGACCCCACCCGCAGCGCGCTGTTGTCAAAGACCCGGCAATTTAAAGGAGAGCAGATTTCGCTGAACTTCCAGAATGCGGATGTTCGGTCCTTGCTGCAGGTGTTTGCTGAATTTACCAATATGAACATCATTGCCAGCGATACGGTCAGTGGGAATGTGACCTTGCGTCTAAAGAACGTGCCGTGGGATCAGGCGATGGATATCGTGCTCAAAAGCAAGGGACTGGACATCCGGCAAACCGGCAACGTCTTGCTGGTTGCGCCCGCTGCCGAGCTGGCCCAACGTGAGCAAAGCGAGTTACAGGCCAAAACTCAGCTCAATGATCTGGAACCGCTGCGCATGGAAAGCTTTAGCCTGAATTATCAAAAAGCCGATGATGTGGTGGCGCTGATCACCAACGATCGTCAGCGCATGTTGTCCCGTCGGGGCAGTGCGGTTCGCGATGCGCGTACCAATCAAGTGTTTGTACAAGATGTGCCCGCCCAGTTGGACCAGATTCGCAAACTCATCACCCGCCTGGATGTGCCTGTTCGACAAGTCATGATCGAGGCTCGCGTGGTCATCGCCGATAGCACCTTTGCTTCGCAACTGGGTGCGCGCCTGGGGTATCTGGATGCGCGTGGCATTGCACCGAACACGGGGGGCAGTGGATCCAAAATCCCGGGTACAGGGACCTATGGTGCCATCGGCAGCTCTCAGGACACCTTGCGCTCAACCACAGGTCAAACCTCAGCGGGTTTGGTGTTTCCCGACCCTGGCGCCAATACCAATCTTGTGAATTTACCCGCTCAACCGATCAATAGTTTTGCACCCAGTACGGTGGCTTTCAGCTTGTTCAATTCCAAGCTGACGCAGTTTGTCAATCTGGAGCTAAGTGCCTTGGAGGCCGACGGCAAGGGACGGGTGATCTCCAGTCCGCGGGTCATTACCGCCGATCAGGTCAAGGCCATGATTGAGCAGGGAACAGAGTTTCCGTACACCTCGGCATCGAGCAGTGGTGCCACTACGGTGAGCTTTAGAAAGGCCAACCTGAAACTGGAGGTCACGCCCCAGATCACGCCTGAAGGCGGTGTGATTCTGGATGTGGATGTGACCAAAGATGCCAAGGGAGAAATCGTGCAAGCCGGCGTCGCCATTGATACCAAACATGTGCAAACCAAGGTGTTGGTCGAGAACGGCGGAACGGTCGTGATCGGTGGCATTTTTGAACAGGATGAGCGCGACAACGTTGTCAAGACCCCGTTTTTTGGCGATCTGCCGGTCGTAGGCCATTTATTTAAAACAAGCTCCCGCTCGAACAGAAAAACCGAGTTGATGGTGTTTCTGACGCCTCGGGTGTTAAGCAACAACAGCCGTTAAGTATGAGGTCCGGAATGAACAAGTTAATTACTGGCAGGGTCGCTCAACATGCCTTCAGCGCCACAGCCCTGGCGGTTCTGGTGGCGTGTGGCGGTGGCGGCGGCGCGCAGCGGACCTCCTCTGCGCCTCCAAGCGCGACCGTCAACGCGCAGTCGTATTCTGTATCAACCAGCAATATCGAATTAAAAACCGGCAACAGCCAGCCAGTGACGATTCGTGCGTTGGTCAAAGACGCCGGCAATGCAGCCGTGCCCGGTGTCGAGGTGTCTTTTGCGTCGACGGGGGGCGTGTTGTCCGCTGCCAAGGCAGTCACTGATGCCAGCGGCGCCGCCGCAGTCACGCTGACAGCCGGGGATGACCAGTCCAACAAGGTCATCACGGTGACCAGTACCGTGCCCGGGCTTGGGACACAAACCACCCTGGTGCAATTAACGGGCACTACCCTGTCCGTTGGTGGGCCGACAGGGGCGGTGGTGGGGCAATCGGTTAATTTTGTATTGACCTTAAAAAACTCGGAAGGCGCCGTGCTGGCTGGCAATACGGTGTCAGCCAAGGTCACGGGTGGGTCGGTCAACGCCGTCACAGCCATCACCAACAGCAGCGGGCAGGCTACTTTCTCCGTCACGCCTGATGGATCGAGCAACCAGGTGCAGCTTGCCGCGAGTGCGTTAGGCGCCAGCGCGATCGCCACCCTGCAGGTCTCGACTCTCTCCCAATCCTTTACGTCACCCAGCGCCGATACCACGGTGCCCACCGGGTCCGGGTGCCAGCCGCTGGTGTATCAATCGGTCGGGGCAGGAGGGACAGCGACGTTTTCGATCAACCGGGGGCAGTTGTATTCGAACAGTACATGCACCACCAGCCTGTCGCCCGTGCAGCCTGTAACGCTCACCGCAGGGTCAGCGACTGTCTATGCCGCTTCACCGGCACCCGGCCCAGCCATTGTGCAGGGTTCTGCGGGCGGGGGCGCCACATCGGTGCCGATTCGTTTTATTGCCACGGTGCCTGCGAGTCTGCTGAATCAGGTGTCACCCTCGGTGGTGGCTGCCGGACAATCGGCGACCACACAAGCCTCGGTCAAGGATGTGGGTGGGAACCCGGTTGAAGGGGTCACGGTGTATTTTTCCGTGCCGTCGGGCAATGGGTCCGTGTCGCCAGCCAGCGCGGTGACGGACAGCACGGGAGTTGCCACCGTATCGTTTACCGCGGGCAGTTCGCAATCAGGCCAAAACAGCGTGATTATTCAGGCCACCGCACCCATTCCGAACACCTCTCCGGTGCAGTCGGTCAATGGCCAGGCGACAGCGACCATTTCCAATTCAGCCAACACCATCAGCATGGGCACTGACGGAAAAATTTACATCACCCCCGACAACCTGTATCAGCTGCGATATTTTGCGACCTTGTCCGATAGCAGCGGCGCCCCATTGGCCAACCGGAACGTGACCTTCTCGCGTCGCTACATCAACTACGGAAAAGGCTATTACACGTTTAACGGGACTGATTGGGTGCGTCAAAGTTACACCAATTGCCTTGCTGAGGACAGCAACGGGAATGGCTTTCTGGATCAAGGTGAATTTGATACCAACGGCAATGGGCGGCTGGACCCTGATGGAGATGCACGCTTGAACCCCACGGCAACCGGTGGTGGTTCTGCCAGTGCCATCACCGTCAAAACCGATTCTGCTGGCCTGGCCGCGATCTACATCGACTATCTGCCCGATCACGCCACCTGGGTGGGCGTGGAGCTGGATGCGGCATCCACGGTCGATGGCGTCAATACCACCGCCAACCGAACCTTCACCCTGTCAAGCCCGTCGTCCGTGTTAAAGGATGCTGACAATCCTCCGCCGTTTGTGGTCAGTCCCTTTGGCCGTGCGACCACCTGCACGAACCCGAATTGAGGGAGCGATTTAATCGTACAATAGGGGCACTACATTGATTGTGAGTGATTGTGCCCCATCGTTCTATTTTCCTGGTCGGCATGATGGGCGCCGGCAAAAGTACGGTTGGTCGTGCCCTCGCCAAGCGACTGGGATGGGATTTTGTCGATGCTGACCACGAAATCGAACATGTGACCGGTGTCAAAATCCCGGTCATTTTCGAGATCGAAGGCGAGATCGGTTTTCGCAAGCGCGAAGCCCAGGTGATTGACGACATCACCCTGCGGCCCCATACCATCGTTGGAACCGGCGGAGGCGCCGTTTTGCTTCAAGAAAATCGCACACACATGCGTGAGCGCGGCCACGTGGTGTACTTAAAAGCGTCGGTCGAGGAGCTGTATCAGCGCACCCGGCACGACAAAGGGCGGCCTCTGCTGCAAACCCCCAACCCCCGTCAACGGATCAAAGAGCTGGCCGATGCCCGTCACCCCTTGTATTTGGAGGTAGCGCACACCGTGATTGAAACCGGCCGCCAGCCGGTGCACTCGGTGGTCAATCAAATTATCCAGGTACTGAACTTAAGAGAGCAAACTGATGAATGAACTGCGCGTTGAGCTCGGTGACCGTGGCTATGCCATTCATATCGCTCGCGGCTTGCTGCAACAGGCTGACCTGTTTGCGCCTTTTGTAAACAAGCGGCAGGTGGTGATTGTCAGCAATACGACTGTAGCGCCCCTGTATGCCGACGGCGTTGAGCGCACCCTGCGCACCGCAGGCGCCCGTGATGTGGTGCGCGCCCTATTGCCCGATGGTGAGTCTTTTAAAGACTGGCAGCATTTACAACTGATTTTTGATGCCATGCTAGAGGCGCGCTGCGACCGCAAAGCGGTGGTGGTGGCTTTGGGCGGCGGGGTGATTGGCGATATGGCCGGGTTTGCGGCATCGGCCTTTATGCGCGGGATTGATTTTATTCAGGTGCCCACCACCTTGCTCTCGCAGGTCGACAGTTCAGTGGGGGGCAAAACCGGCATTAACCACCCCTTGGGTAAAAACATGATCGGGGCGTTTTATCAGCCCAAAATGGTCGTGGCGGATTTGGCGACCCTTGATACGTTGCCCGATCGCGAACTGTCCTGCGGACTGGCTGAAATCATCAAGCACGGAGCGATTGCAGACACGGCCTATTTGGCTGCGGTTGAACAGGACATGCCGTTGCTCCTGGCTCGCGATGAAGCCGCTTTATACCGTGCCGTGCGTCGCTCCTGTGAAATCAAGGCCCATGTTGTGGCCCAGGACGAGAAGGAGGGCGGGTTGCGGGCCATTCTTAATTTTGGACATACGTTTGGCCATGCGATTGAGGCAGGCATGGGATACGGTGCCTGGTTGCACGGCGAGGCGGTGGGTTGCGGCATGGTGATGGCTGCCCATGTATGCCAGCGATTGGGCCGCTTAGGTGCCAGCGAGGTTGAACGTGTGCAGGCCGCCGTGGTGGCTGCGCGTTTGCCCATCCAGCCGCCGAAGCTGGGTTTGCAAACTTACATGGACTTGATGGCCGTGGATAAAAAAGCCTCCGACGGCGCTGTCAAATACGTACTGCTCAAGGGGTTGGGTGCGGCAGACACCGCCGCCGTCCCTGACGCTGTGATCGCTGATATGCTCACCGCGCTTGGCGCCGTCTAAGGGGAGCTGACCATGTACGAAGACCACTTGGCTCCGTACGCAGCACGATCGGGTACCAGTCAGGGGCGCCGTGTACCCGAGCCGGTCGCGGAAGGACGGTCCGACTTTCAGCGCGACCGCGACCGCATCATTCACAGCGCAGCCTTTCGCCGGCTTGAGTACAAAACCCAGGTGTTTGTGAACACGGAAAACGATCTGTACCGAACCCGCCTGACCCACACCCTCGAAGTGGCGCAGATCGCCCGCTCGATTGCCCGTCAACTCAATGTCAACGAAGACCTCACCGAAGCGATCTCACTGGCACACGACTTAGGGCACACCCCGTTTGGCCACGCCGGGCAAGACGCCCTGCACGACTGCATGAAGCCCTACGGCGGCTTTGAGCACAACTTGCATTCACTGCGGGTGGTTGATGATCTGGAGGAGCGTTATGCGGCCTTCGAAGGCCTGAACCTGTGTTTTGAAACCCGCGAGGGCATTCTCAAACATTGTTCCCGCGACAACGCGCGGCGCTTGGGCACCCTGGGCCGCCGGTTTATCGATAAAACCAGCCCATTGCTCGAGGCGCAAATTGCCAACCTGGCCGACGAAATCGCCTATAACAACCATGACATGGATGATGGCTTGCGCTCGGGTTTGATCACCTTGGATCAGGCGCGCAGTATCCGTTTGTTCGATGAACACTTTGAGGCGGTGGCCCAACAGCACCGCGGTTTGCCGACGCGCCGGCAAATTCACGAAACCGTGCGGCGGATGATCAATCACCTTATTTTTGACCTGCTGAGCCAAAGCCGGGCGCTCTTGCTGCGCCACGCGATCACCACCACCGACGACGTACGGGCGGCACCACCGCTTATTGCATTTAGCCCCGGCATGCACGAGAACACCGTACAGCTTAAAAAATTTCTCATGAAAAATCTCTACCGCCATAGCCAGGTGGTCAGAGCCACCAACAAGGCCAAGCGGATCATCCGCGAGCTGTTTGAAGCCTTTTACGACATGCCCAGCCTGTTGCCCGCCGATGTGCTGGCGCGTACCCCTGACGATGTGCCCCGTGCAATTGCCGATTACATCGCTGGCATGACAGACCGCTTTGCCGTCAAAACGCACAAGCAGTTGTTTGATCTGCACGATCTGTAATCTTTGGGGGCAGATACATGGCACGGCAGGCGCGTTTGTTTGTGGAAGGGTACCCGCAACTGCTTCGCTTGGCCGTTGCCCCCGGGCGCTCCGCTTTTTTTTCGCGACTGGCCTACGAAACATTTCTTTGCCACATGTACACGCTTGCCCCCCGGTTTGCCGTGTCGGTTCATGCCCATGCACTGATGCCAGATCAGGCCTTGCTGCTGGTCTCCTGTCCGCTGGCTAAAGGGGTCGGCGCTTGGGTGCAGGCCATTAACCGGGTGTTTGTGCCCTGGGTTTTGCAGCAAACCGGCCAGTCGGCGGGGGCGGTGTGGGTACCGCGCTTTAAGTCCACGGTGGTGCAGCCGGGTGCGTGGGAGCTGGCGAGCTGTTTGTGGGTGGATACGGCACCTCAGTGGGCTGGCATCAGCCAAGAGTCAGTCACGTATCCCTGGAGCAGCTTTGCCGCGCACACCGGTGTTGCGATCGATCGCGAGCTCACTGATTTGCCCCAGTACTGGGCCTTGGGCAACACGCCCTTTGAGCGTCAGGTGCGCTACCGGGAGTTTTCAGATCGTGGTTTGCCCGACCGTCAGGTTCAGGTCATCGCCTACGGGCTGGACAAAGGGTGGGCGATTGCCGATGAGCAGATCGTTAAAACCGGTGAGCTGGCCAGTAACCGCCCAGCCGCCCCCAGGCCGCGCGGGCGACCTCGGGTGTCCAGGAAGATGCCCTGATCTGCTATGTCGGGGCAGCGAGCGCCCCGGTCATCGTGGTTGCGCGCTGTTTTACCAGCTGGTCTCGCGTTCTGCAGTGGCCGATACATTGTGAATGGAAATATCCGCGCCGTTGAACTCCTCCTCAGGATCCAGGCGAATGCCCATGGTGGCCTTGAGCGCGCCGTAAACCACATAACCGCCGATGATGGCCACCGTAATGCCGCCCAAGGTCCCGGCGAACTGTGCTGTCAGTGAAACACCGCCCAGTCCACCGAGTGCCTGTTGGCCAAATAGCCCGGCTGCGATGCCTCCCATGGAACCACACAGGCCGTGCAGGGGCCACACACCCAGTACATCGTCGATCTTCAGTTTGTTTTGGGTCAGTGTGAACATGTAGGTAAACAGCCAGCCGGCCAACCCGCCTACGATCAGCGCGCCGATCGGGTGCATCACATCCGAGCCGGCACACACGGCCACCAGACCCGCCAATGGCCCGTTGTGTACAAAGCCCGGGTCGTTTTTGCCAATCATCAGCGCCACCAGTGTGCCGCCCACCATGGCCATCAGGCTGTTGACCGCGACCAGGCCAGAGATTTTATCCAGTGTTTGCGCACTCATCACATTAAAGCCAAACCAACCCACGCACAAAATCCATGCACCCAGGGCTAGGA
>DAITMV010000146.1:0-7633 GCA_036834985.1 Burkholderiaceae bacterium
TCGCGGGCTGCGGGAGCTGACGTGGAACCGGTGGTTGCAATCCGATGCACCAGTTCGCCAGGGGCCTCCGGTGCATGGCCAATCCAGCGCTTGAGCTGTAAATCCAGATCGTCCAGCCCGGTTTTTTTAAGGGCTGACCACAATTGTACGGTGATGGGGTGACCCTTTTGTACCCGGTCGGCGACCTGCTTTTCGACGTTACGGCGGCACAGGATACTTTCCTGGCGGGTTAACTTGTCCGATTTAGACAACACAATATGGACTGGAAGACGGCGTGGGCCGACAAAGTCGAGGAGGAATTCGTCCATGTCCATCAGCCCCCGGCGTGAGTCAACAATCATGATGCAACCGACCAGACTAACGCGGTCTTTCAGGTAGCCGCCCAGTTCCTTGTTCCATTCAATTTTTTCAGATTTGGCCACTTGGGCAAATCCGTAGCCAGGTAAATCCACAAGCCGGGCGATGACTTCACCTTCGTATTGCACGGCAAAAAAGTTTAACAACTGGGTGCGCCCTGGTGTTTTGCTGGCAAAAGCCAGCTGACGCTTGTTGCACAAGGTGTTGATAGCGGAAGATTTGCCCGAGTTGGAGCGTCCGACAAACACGATCTCTGGTACGCTGGCACCTGGGCATTGTGAGAGCTTGGCGGCGGATACTTCAAATTGAGCGGAGTGAAAATTGTTGAGCATTGTGCCTGTTCGCTATCCCTTGTATGGGTTGAGCTTGATATAATAAAGAGTTTGATTGACTTATAACCGTCGCACGCGGGTTTTTTGCGGTGCGCATACTTTTTTGTGGGTTTCAAGAATGAACCGATTCGCAGCAGCCTTTTTGTCGTTGGGTTTGGCCACAGGTATGGCTCAAGTAGCGTTTGCTAACGAACCAGCCGCCGCCCCCAAAGTGGATATCAACAAAGGATCGCAGATTGTGACCCAAGTATGTGCCGCTTGTCACGGCGCAGATGGTAACAGCACTGCACCGGCCAACCCCAAGTTGGCGGCTCAGCATCCCGATTATATTTACAAGCAACTGTCCAATTTCAAAGTAAAACCGGGTGCAAAAACTGCCGAACGCGAAAACGCGATCATGGCCGGTTTTGCAGGTGCCTTGTCTGAAGAAGACATGCGTAACGTCGCCGCGTACATGGGTCAGCAAAAAGCCAAACCCGGCGCTGCCAAGAACAAGGATACGCTGGAATTGGGTCAAAAGATTTATCGCGGTGGCATTGCCGAGAAAAACGTACCGGCGTGTGCGGGTTGCCATAGCCCCAACGGTGTCGGCATTCCAGCCCAGTACCCACGCCTGGCTGGCCAGCATGCGGAGTACACCGAGTCTCAGTTGACGGCGTTCCGTGGCGGTGTTCGCAAAAACAGCGTTCAGATGATGGCGATTTCCGCCCGCTTGTCGGATCTGGAAATCAAGGCGGTCTCTGACTACATCGCAGGTTTGCATTGAACCTGTCGCGTTGTCCGTGATCTGAAAGAGGGGGCTTGGCCCCCTTTTTTATTCAAATTTGTGGTGTGGTCCAATGAGCAGTGAAGTCTTGAATCCTCGGCGTCATGCCTCGATTACCAGTGGCTCGGCGTGGTGGGAGCTGTTGGGGTCGATGCGGTTTGCCATCAGTTTGTTGACGCTGATTTCAATCGCGTCGGTGATTGGTACCGTGATAAAGCAGAACGAACCTTGGGTGAATTACGTCAATCAGTTTGGACCGTTCTGGGCGGAGTTGTTTAAACCGCTGGGCTTGTACGAAATCTATAACACACCGTGGTTTTTGGTGGTGATGACGTTTCTGGTCATGTCCACCAGCGTGTGTGTGACTCGTAATGCCCCCAAAATGCTCAAGGAAATGCGGGTGTTTCGCGAGCATGTGCGCGAAACCGGACTGCGTTCGTTTTCCCATAGATGGGAAGGGCGCTTTGCACAGTCCCCCCACCAATTAACAACTGATGTGCAGGCCTGGCTGGCCTATCGAGGGTACCAAACCCGTGTGCAGGAGCGGGATGGCGGCGTCATGTTGGCAGCCAAACGAGGCAGTGCCAATCGCTTGGGCTACATCGCCGCCCATCTGGCCATCATCGTGATTTGTATCGGTGGCTTGCTTGACAGTGGCATGCCCTTGAGCCTGATGGTGTGGTTTACGGGCAAGCAACCACTGGCTAATACCTCCGGTGTGATCGAAATTCCGCAAGCCTCCCGCCTGTCTGTCAGCAACCCAAGCTACCGGGCCAACCTGTTGCTGCCAGAGGGACAGACCAGCCGTATTGCGCTGTTGTCCACTAAAAAGGGCACCCTGGTTCAGGATTTGCCCTTCGAACTGAAGCTCAAGCACTTTCGGATTGAGTATTACTCCACCGGAATGCCCAAACTGTTTGCCAGTGATGTCGAGGTGACAGACCGTGACACGGGCCAGCGGTTTGACCAAACCATCGAAGTCAACAAGCCGCTGATCTACAAAGGGGTGACGGTGTACCAGTCCAGCTTTGATGATGGCGGCTCCCAATTACGTCTGAAGGGTCATCCGCTGGAGGGCGCGCGCGACTACACGTTTAACCTGTCCGGTGAAGTGGGCGGCAAAACCCAACTGAACAATGGTGCGTTGGATTATTCAGTCGAATTTACCGGGTTCAAGGCCATCAATGTCGAAAATCTCGGGGCCGAACCGGCGGGCGATGCCATACACGACAAGTTCAAGGACAACGTGGCCAATGTGTTTGGTTCGGGCGCCTCGCGCGATAAAACCAAAAAATTCAAAAACGTTGGCCCCAGTGTGACTTACAAGCTGCGTGATAGGCCGGACAGGCCCGAGAGTTTCAGAACTACATGGTGCCGATGGATCTGGACGGCGGCCGATACCTGTTGGCTGGTGTGCGCAATTCACCGGATGAGAGTTTCCGTTATCTGCGTATTCCGGTGGATGCCGACGACAGCACCACGGAGTTTTTCCGTCTGCGGGCGGCCTTGCAATCCGAATCGATGCGTCACGCAGCGGCACTGGCCTTTGCTCAGGTCGCCGGACAGGCCTTTGGCAAAGCGGGACATGGTGATAGCCTGAAGGACCGGTTGGCGCAAAGTGCGGAAAAGGCGTTGGTGACCTTTGCCGGTGATGGTCGACGATCTGGTTTGCAGGCGGTCGCCAACTTCCTGGAAACCTCGGTCCCACAGGCCGAACGTGAAAAAGCCACCGATGTATTCATCAAGATTTTGCAAGGTGCCTTGTGGCAGTTGTGGCAGGTCAGCCGATCGCAGGCGGGGTTGCCGCCCATGGCAACCAACGAGCAGACGGGCCGATTTTTGCAGGATGCGCAGTTGGCCTTGTCCGATATCGGTTTATATGGCGCACCGGTGATGTTGCAACTGGACGGGTTCGATGAGATCAAGGCCAGCGTGTTTCAACTGGCGCGCGCGCCGGGACAGTGGATTGTGTATCTGGGCTGTGTCCTGCTGGTTATCGGTGTTTTTGCGATGTTCTACATCCGCGAGCGCCGTGTCTGGTTCTGGTTCGCCAAAGGCGCAGATCATGAGGCTGGAACTCATGCCATGATGGCTATGTCTACTCCTCGTAAAACCATGGACTTCGAACACGAGTTTGCAGCGATTTGTAAGACCTTGGACAGCAAGTCGACTCCAACGAGATAATCGTGGCATTGGCTGACTAGAACAGCACACCCAAAGGATGGCATTGTGAGCAGTACCTGGATTGATACAAGCGACCGAGCCGCAGCGGCGGGTTGGTTCAACAAAAAAATCAGCGTGTGGGACATCGGTTTTACGCTGCTGTTAATGGCCGGCGCGGGGTTTGCCACAGAGCGTTATCGTCAGTGGATGGACGGCTATGAGATCGGAATTCTCTGGGCTATCGTGCCGTTTTATGCCTATGTAGCCTATCGCTGGTCGCCCATCCGAATCCTTAGCGTGTTTGTCGCTGCGTTCAGTCTGCTGGGCATCAGCATGTACCACGGAACGCTGGCCTCAGCCGACAACGTCTTTTTACTCAAATATTTGTTATCAAGCCAGTCCGCCATTTTGTGGATGGGCTCGATGTTTGTGTTGGCCACGCTGTCGTACTGGATGGGTCTCTTGGGCCGGTTTCCCACCGCCAGCTGGACGGGCACCGCGCTGACCTGGGGTGCCACGCTGGCAGGTTTTACCGGCTTGATGGTGCGCTGGTACGAGTCGTATCTGATTGGTACCGACGTGGGGCACATACCGGTCAGTAACCTGTATGAAGTGTTTGTGCTGTTCAGCCTGATCACTGCCATGTACTACCTGTACTTTGAGCAGCGCTACCAGACCCGTCAACTGGGGGCGTTTGTCATGCTGGTGATCACCGGAGCCGTGGCGTTTTTAGCCTGGTACACCTTTGACCGACAGGCGCAGGAAATCCAGCCGCTGGTGCCCGCACTCAAGAGCTGGTGGATGAAAATCCACGTGCCGGCCAACTTTATTGGTTACGGTACGTTCTCTTTGTCGGCCATGGTGGCCTTTGCCTACCTGCTCAAAACCTACGGACAGAGTACGAGCATCCGCGCGGTGATTCCGGCGGCCGTGCTGGGTGTCCTGTTGTTCACCGAGCCGCTGATTTTCAGAAAATCAGTCATGCCGACCTACTGGGCGACCTACTTTGGCGTGGGGGCGCTGTTTGTGAGCGGTATTTTGGCGATGAGGCGGCGTATCGCCGAGAGCCTGCCCTCGCTGGAAACGCTGGATGACTGGATGTACAAGTCCATCGCCGTGGGGTTTGCGTTTTTCACGGTGGCGACCATTCTCGGTGCCTTGTGGGCTGCAGAGGCCTGGGGCGCCTACTGGCAGTGGGATCCCAAAGAGACCTGGGCATTGATCGTGTGGTTGAACTATGCAGCCTGGCTGCACATGCGACTGGTCAAAGGTCTGCGTGGGGTGGTGGCGGCTTACTGGGCTCTGGTGGGCTTGCTGGTCACGGGCTTTGCCTTCCTGGGGGTGAACATGTTCCTGTCCGGTTTGCACTCGTACGGTAATTTATAAAATGAACTCTAAGTGGCTCGGTACTGATATGCCTGCGTCAGACATCACCCCTCAGCACTTGTTTGAAAAGCGCCGGCAGTTGATCAAGGCGGCGATGGCGGGTGTGGCAGCAGCCGGCGCAGGGGCTGGATGGCTCGGCAAGGGGCACGGCGCGGGATCTGGGGGGGCCACGCGCCCTGGCAAGGGGGCGCCGCTGATCGCCAGGCCCGGCGGCTACGTGCTGACCGATAAGCAGACGCCGTATGAACTGGCGACCACCTACAATAATTTTTACGAATTCGGGACGGATAAATCCGACCCGGCGCGGCACGCCCATACCCTTAAAACCCGACCCTGGACGGTCACTGTCGAAGGCGCTTGCAAAAAACCGCAAACCTTTGATATTGACACCTTGCTCAAGTTGGCACCGTTAGAAGAGCGGGTGTATCGCTTGCGCTGTGTGGAAGCCTGGTCCATGGTGGTGCCGTGGATTGGGTATTCACTGTCCGAATTGCTTAAAAAAGTAGAACCGACCCCTCAGGCCAAATACGTAGAGTTCATCTCGCTGGCGGACCCTGCTCAAATGCCTGGTGTGAGCAATCAGGTACTGGACTGGCCTTACCGGGAAGGTTTGCGGATTGACGAAGCCATGCATCCGCTCACTTTGCTGACGCTGGGCTTGTACGGCGAAGTCTTGCCCAACCAGAACGGCGCGCCGGTTCGTATTACTGTGCCCTGGAAATATGGTTTTAAAAGCGCAAAATCCATCGTCAGGATTCGTCTGGTGGACAAACAACCCTTGACCAGTTGGGTGGCCGTGGGGCCGAGTGAATATGGTTTTTACTCGAATGTGAATCCTGATGTGGACCATCCGCGCTGGAGCCAGTCCCGAGAGCGGCGATTGGGCGACGACGGTTTTTTTACACCTAAACGCAAAACGCTGATGTTCAACGGCTACGCAGATCAGGTTGCCTCGATGTACAAAGGCATGGATCTACAAAAGTTTTTCTAAGGCATGGTTGAGGCGGCCGGTCGCTGGCGTGGGTTGATGTCGGTTCGCTGGCTTCGACCGTTGATTCGTCTGGCAGGCTGGGGGCCGTTGGCTTGGCTGGTGGTCAGCGCTGCCACCGATGGTTTGGGTGCCAATCCAACTGAGTTTGTGATTCGCGATACCGGTAGCTGGGCGCTGATCTTTCTGTGTGCAAGCTTGAGTATGACGCCCCTGCGAGTGCTGCTTGCTCTCCCGCAGCTGGCACCCTATCGGCGCATGTTCGGGCTGTTTGCCTTTGCGTATGCCGGCATCCACCTGACAGCGTATATCGCATGGGACCAGGCCTTTGATTTGAATGACATCATCAAGGATGTGATCAAACGCCCGTTCATTACCATGGGCATGGCCTCGTTCTCGGGCTTGCTGCTGTTGGCCGCCACGTCGCCCAAGGCGATGGTGCGAGGTATGGGTGCGGTGCGCTGGAAGCGCCTGCATAAGCTGGTGTATGTGGTGGGCGTGCTGGTGATTGTGCACTTTTGGTGGCACAAGTCGGCCAAGCATGATCTTCGCCGACCTGCCATGTATGGCGCCGTGATCGCGGCGAGCTACGCCGCGCGGGGCCTCATACGCGCTCGGGGCCGAGCAAGTCGTCCAGCGATTCGCGGCGGCGAATCAATGTGAAGCGGTCGTCGTCGACCAGAACCTCTGCAGCACGGCCACGCGAGTTGTAGTTCGAGGCCATCGACATGCCATACGCCCCGGCGGACAGCACCGCGATCAGGTCACCTTCTTCGAGTACAAGCTCCCGGTTTTTACCAAGCCAGTCACCGGTTTCGCAAACGGGGCCGACAACGTCATAGGTGTGGCGGGTGCCTTGGCGTTCAGTCACCGGCACCATCGTGTGATAAGCCTCATACATGGCGGGGCGCATGAGGTCGTTCATCGCGGCATCGACGATGGCAAATGAGCGGTCTTCGTTGTGCTTGAGGTATTCCACAGCGGTTAGCAGTACGCCGGCGTTACCCACAATTGAGCGGCCTGGTTCAAACATGAGTTTGGGCATCGGACGCTGTGCGTTGCGGGCCCAGGCAGCAATGATCTCGATCAGGCGGGTTATCACGCTTTGTGGCGTGGGGGGCGCTTCATCGGTATACCGAATGCCCAGGCCTCCGCCCAGGTCCAGATGCTCGATCACAATCCCGACCGCAGCCAATTTGTCGACCAGCGCCAGAACGCGGTCCAGTGCATCAAAGTAGGGTGCGGGGTCGGTCAGTTGGGAGCCAATGTGGCAATCTACGCCCACGATGCGGATGCCCGGCAGTTGGGCCGCTCGCTGGTACACCGCAAGCGCCTGCTCCATTGCCACCCCGAATTTGTTTTCTTTGAGCCCGGTGGATATGTAGGGATGGGTTTTGGCATCCACATCTGGGTTCACGCGCAGCGAGATACGGGCGGTTTTGCCCAGGGCGTGGGCCACAGCAGACAAACGCTCCAGCTCGGGGGCTGATTCGACGCTAAAACAACCCACACCGGCCAGCAGCGCTGCTTGCAGTTCAGCTTTGCTTTTACCCACGCCGGAGAACACAAGCTTGGCAGGATTGGCACCCGCTTCGAGGGCCCGTGCCATTTCACCCGCCGATACGATATCAAAACCTGCAC
>DAITMV010000147.1:0-7537 GCA_036834985.1 Burkholderiaceae bacterium
TGTCTGGACACCGCGTTGGCGCATCACGAAAAGGCTAATGGATCAGGATATCCGAGCGGAACACAACACGTACCGGTGAGCGCTGAGTTGGTGAGTCTGGCCGATATTTTTTGTGCCAAAGTCAGCACCCGGGGCTATCGGCAGGCCATTACACCGGGGCAGGCGGCGCGAGAGTTGTTGATTCAACAGGGGGCCATCACCAATCCGGGTATCGCAACGGTATTTATCAAGGAAGTGGGTGTGTACCCGCCCGGCACGTTTGTTAAGCTGTTAAATGGCGATGTTGCGCTGGTCAGTGGTCGAGGTCAGACGGCGGTCAGTCCCAAAGTGATCGCGTTGCTGGATCAGCGCGGCCGTTTAATCGCCGAGCCCATCTCACGGGATACCTCAACGCGTGGCATGAGCGTAACAGGCGTGATTCCGCGGGATCGACTGAAAAATCTCCCTGAGGCTACGCAGCTGCTGAGCTTGCTGGCACAGTGCTAGCGGACGTTCCCAAGCCCAGTGAAAACACCGCGATGGTGTGGCGCCCAATGCGCTCAAGGGAGATCATCCCGTGGTGGCGTTCAATGATGCGCTGAGCAATACACAGTCCGATGCCTTCACCGTCAAATTCGTCATTGCCATGCAGGCGGTGAAACAACTTAAAGAGTTTATTGCGGTGGGTCTGGTCAAATCCTACGCCGTTGTCCCGAATTTCAAACAGGCTGGACTGCGCGTTGAACTTGATTTCGATGGTCGGATGGCTGACGGGCTTGCTGAATTTGATGGCGTTGTCCAGCAGGCAGTGTAGCGCACGCTTGATCATCTGGCGATCGGCCGTGATCACGGGCAGCGGGTCACAGATCGTGATCGGGACGAGGGTGGGCAGCTCGTCAATGACTTCACGGAGCAAGGCTTCCATATCGACCGACGACAAGGCCATCGGGGTGACCGTGATTCGCATGTAGTCCAGTAAACCATCGACCAAAATCGCCATGCGCTGGCCATTACGACGGATCTCTGACAAGGTTTTGTGGGCCTCGGGGGGCGAGTCCTCGCCCAGGTCATCGGCCAGAAAAAACGTGTACGCATCAATCGCACGGATAGGGGCTCGCAAGTCGTGGGCGATGGTTCCGGACAGCCAGTTCAGGGTATCAAGCAGGCGTTGCCGCTCCTGGCTACTGTCTTCGGACAACAGATTTAACTGGGCGCGGGTCAATTCCAGATTCATGGACGCATGCTGTACGTCGTCTGTCAATTGGACGGCGCGTTGTTCACAGGCCTGAAGGGTGGCTTTAAGCTGAGCGTTTTCCCCTTTGAGCGCCGCAGTCGCAATGCTGATCTGTTGTGCGATACGCATCTCGATGGCGCTACGCCGATGCTTCTCGGCGGCCAGTTCGCTGTCCCAGCGATGTTTGTCAGTTTCGTTGTAGATCACCGATCCGGTCAGCCATTGATGCAGCAGGTTCAATACGCGAGCCAGCAGGTGGCGCGCCCCCGAATTGCTAGTGTGCTGCTTCATTGACTCAGGTTCATCGGCAAGGGTTTATCGAATCAGGCGGGTGGTGCTGCAATCAAGTGAGTTAGCCGTAATATAAACGTCGTTCAGTGAGATGCCAAGCAGCCGGGATACATCGTCCAGAATGGCACCCGCTGCGGCCACCACCGGCGTGATGGTGGTCGTCAATGCGGGCACCAAGGCGGTGGCCAGCAGATTCAAGGTAGGTTGCAACAAAAAGCTGACCACGGGCAGCGTGAGCTGAGGGTTGATGGTCAGGCCACTGACCAAATTGCTCAAGCCCTGTGCCGCTGAAAACGTGACGTGTTCGGTATACACAGCTGTCCCGACATGGTTGATGCTTGCAGTGTTGGCCGGTGCCGAGGCTGATGTCCCCAATTTAACGCCAATCGATATGGGAACGCCGAGTATGGAGGCTGTGACGGTAGCAACGTTGGCTGCACCCCCACATACAATCGGGACGGTGTTGTTATCGGCAAAGTTGTTGGGAGCGGAGGTCAAGCACACCGTGGCCAAGGAGGAGTGAGCGCTCAAGGCGGTGACGTCGTTGGAACGAGGTATCTTGCAGGAGATGTCATTAACGGTGACATCGCCACCGCCTGCCTGCAGGTAGAGCGACATTTGCAATACAGATATCGAGACCGACGTCACTCCAGATAAACCCAATGACGGCAGAGTGACGCCTTGAGAAATATCCATTGAGATCTTGATTTGCGCGGTCTTGCCGTAGGCAATTGGCGAGGTCCCAGGAATCTTTTTACCGATAAACAGTTGCGGTGCCTCTATCACATACACCTTGGCTGCAATACCCAATGCGCCCGAGGTCAGGTTCACGTTGGCGGCACGGCCGTTGGAACCGGCCAGAATCGTGGTCAACGCCAAATCCCCCAAACTGACAGTCGCTTTGGCCGCATCGGACTGGGCAATGTTGGTGGTGATCAAATTACCTACAGGCAATGTAATCGAATTGAGCGCCGCCCTGATGCTGCCCACCGTGGCTACTGCGGTGGTTTTGTCGCCTCCACTGGCCACTTGTACCGCGGCATTCAGAAAGTCGCCTAGTTTGACATTGGTGGTGAGCAGGGTTTGCAGGGACGCTGCACCCAATTGGGTTTGCAGGTCCAGCAGTTTCAGGTTGAGCCCTGCATTGAGCAGGCCATCAAATGAGGCGGCTGTCAGGTTCAGGTTGGTTCCTGATCCACCAATTGCATTGAGCAAACCGTTGAGCAGGGCTGATTGGGAGGTCGATACAGTCGCTACTGTCGAGCGGATATTGCCCGAAATACTGGGTGTGGGCTGCGCTTCTGCCACTGCCAGAATGGAACGGCTACCCGCAAAAAAGAAGGGAGTCACCGTACGGGTGACTTCTGCACGGGCTGTACTGGCTGTGGCGCAATCCACCGCCGCTGAGCTGACGCCGTTGGTGCATTTAAGAACCACTTCTCCGGTTTTACTTCCGTTTTGAGTGGCGACTTGATACGCCTCGGTGAAGGTCGGACCGTTACCCAGTTGCGAAGCGGCCGTGGTGGCAGCCATGTCAGCGATGCGCTGCAGTTCTTGTTTTTGCCACATCATCTGTCCAAGTCCCATGGCAGCAAACGCACCGATTGCGATCAGACCGGTGAAGATGGTCAGAATGGTCATTGCTCCGCGTGACTTGTTCATGGTGTTATTTCCCGCTGCTTGTACCGGTAGCCCCGGTGGCGGACTTGCTGTCCGACGCACCAGGGGCTGTCGTTGTTTTGTAGGTGTCTACATACTTCTGATAAGCCCGACCCGCGGCCTCAGCGCTGAAAGCTTCTGGCTCGCCTCGGTTAACGCCGTTACGTTGTTCGTCCAGCATGCGACGGGTCGCGCTGCCGACCGCTGGTGTACTGGACGATGGTGCAGGCGCCGGGTCGTTCGATTGCGCCATCACAGCCGAGCTGCAGACAGCCAGCAGTGCAACGACCAGCAGGCGGTTATAAGGGTGGATTGTCATGGACGGGCTCCTGTGACCGGTATGTTGTTGTTAGAGGCCAGGGTGTCGCGTGTGGGCACTTTGCCTGCCAGGTGTTGCAGGCGAATCAGATAGGCTTGCCGCTGCACTTGCTCGTCGGTGGCCTTGGACCATTTTAATTGGCGTGCCACATCCCGAGCGCTGGTGATGTCGTTAAAGGTGTATCCCCACAAGGCGAGGTTGGCCAGGGCATTACTAGAATCGGGGGCCAGTTGAATGGCTTTTAACAAGGCGGTTTTGGCATCCGCGGGTTTGTTCAGCAGCAAATAACACAAGCCCAGATCGTTGTATGTGGCAGCCTTGAGCGGATTTTGTTTGATGCTGCTCTCAAAGTACATCGCGGCCAATTGCCACTGCCCTTCAAGCGAAGCAATTTTACCCAGGCCTTCCCAGGCGCGGCCACTGGTATCGGTGTTGATTTGCTGTTGATACAGGGTACGAGCCGCTGCCCACTGCGCGGTGTTGCGCAAGGCCTCAGCCCGCAGCAGGCGAGATTCGCTGGAGGCGCCCCACTGTTTATCAAAGGCATCCAGATGGGCCAGCGCAGCATAGGCACTATTTTGATCCAACATCTGGCGCACCAGTTTGAGGTGCAGGGTTTTTTCCTGGGTTTGACGCTCTTGCTCGGTTTGTTTTTGAACCACTACATCGTCAGGAGCTTGTGCATCTTTGCGGGCAGCGTTATCCAGCGCCAGCGAGGAACAAGCACCCAGCGCAAGCAACCCCAAGAGGGTGAATAGCGGCTTGATCATGCTCACATCCTCTCAAAGGTTCGTAGAATTGAAATTGCACCGGGACCACCGGTTAAAATCAGCAGGCCGGGCAGCATGGTGGCCACCATCACCGAGGTTAATTTGATGGTCAATTTACCAATACGTTCACGCACATTGGCGCGTTCTTTTTCGACCAAACGGTCGGCAAATTGACGCAGCGGTTCTTGCACCGCCCCGCCGAACTTGTCGATTTGCTGCAGCACGTTGACCAGCGCCTTAAAGTCGGCGTTGGCGTAGGTTACGCTGATACGCCTGAGAATTTCATTCCACTCTACACCGCTTTGCACCTGGGGACGGGCTTTATCCAGCAGCTTGCCGGTGACCGGCACCAGATCGCGTAACTGACTGGCAATCACCTCCAGAGACTGGTCCACACTTAAGCCGACACCTTGCAGCAAACGCATGATGTCGACCAGTGCCACCGTTTCGCGTTCAAACGCAAACTCACGGCTGGCAGCAACCGACTTGAGGATCCACTTGGGCATCAAGAATCCGACACCCGCAGTGGCAATCAGCTTGACTGTGTACGACGAGTTGCCCAGTTGACCGGAAAAAATCACAACCCCAATCAGCAAACCGAGTACGGCCGCTGCCAGCCGCAGGGTGACAAAGCGTTGAGCCCATTCTTCGGTTCCAAAACCAGCTTTGCTCAGCAGGGAGATGTCCTCTTCGTCCAACAGGTGTTTGTACAGACGGGTCTGACTGATGGCGGTGCTTAACTGGTCCAGCGACACGGCCAGATTGCCGGTATTGCTCAGGCGACCCATCACGGCCGGTGTCCTGAGTTGACGGCGATCCGAAATCAGCGCTTCAATGCGCCGGGCGGCCAACTGATTACGGCGCGATTCATTGATCAGCATCAGCGCCACGGCGACAAAGCCCACACCAATCAGGAGTAGGCCAATGCTGTTCAGAGAGAGTCCAAAGATCGTCATGTCAGAAGTTCTTTACCATTCGGTGCATCAGGTAACCACCCACCATCTGAAAGCCCAGGGCGATGTAGATAAAGATACGGCCGGTTGCGTCGTACCACATGGACAACAGGTATTCCGGGTTAAACGTCAAAATGATACCGATCACAAATGGCGAGAGCGCCATCATGACAATGGCCGAGGTGCGGGCTTCGGAGGAAAGTGCCAGCATCTCTTTGCGATGCTGTTCACGATCACGCAGGTACTGGCCCAAGCGGCCCAGCAAAATATCACTTTTACCACCATAGGTCAGCGCCAGTCGAACCACGCTGGCCAGCAGCTTGAACTCGGTCATGTTGTAGACAGCCGCCAACCGCAGCAGAGCCTCATCGAGTTCCAAGCCCGCGCGCTGCATGTTCACTGCCACGATGAGTGAGTCTTTGAGCGGGTTCTCTGCGATATCAACCGCAGAGTTAAACGATACGGTCAAGCTGTAACCAACCGCGCTGACCCGTGTCACTGAATCCAGAAAACCTGGCAACTGCTCCAGCAGCTTTTCCTTGCGCTTTTTTTGGCGCTGCATAAACACCAGAAACTCAACCATGCAGGTCAGGATGGTCACGCCTGCCGCTTCCAGAGGGCCCCGAATAATCAGTGCCAGCAGCGCAGGGACCACGACAAGCCCCATCACCAGCGCCAGGTTGCGTCGGTTGACATCTATCCCTGAGGCGATCAGGGTATCAGTCAGCCATTGCGGTATGTAATCACGTTTGAGCGGATCTTTGCCTTCGGGGGTCAACACCGAAGAGGAGCTCATGACGCGTTCCAACCGATCGGCCACCTGCATTTCCTTGGCCTGTGTATTCGATCGTCCCAGCATCCAGATGGCGCCACTGCACAGCACGCATGAGATTGCCAGGAGGATTAGCGTGGTCGAAGTCATGTCAGTCGAATGTGGGCGATCTTCGGATTTTTGGGATAGGGCACCACGGGCACCCAGGTGGCGATTTCCTGCCCGTCGCTATTGACGCGTCCTTCGTAGCGATACAGATCCTGCAGCACAATGTTGTCATCGACGATGCCGGCAATCTCGGTGATGCTGTAGAGCCGGCGTTTGCCAGAGGGCAAACGGACAATTTGCACAATGATATCCAGTGCGGCGCCAATCTGACGGCGCAAACTCATTTCGCTGCCGGTAAAGCCGGCAAAGCCTGAGAGCATTTCCAGACGATGTATGCAATCGCGTGGCGTAGAGGCGTGGATGGTGCCCATGGAGCCGTCGTGACCTGTGCTCATGGCCTGCAACATGTCCAGCACCTCAGCACCTCGTACCTCACCGACTACGACGCGGTCAGGGCGCATCCGCAAACTGTTTTTGACCAGTTCCCGGATGGTGATGGCACCTGCCCCTTCGTGACCGCCGGGGCGACTTTCCAGCCGCACCACATGGTGGTGGTTCAATTGCAATTCGGCGGTGTCTTCGATGGTGATGATACGTTCACCCGCTGGTATGAACTCTGCCAGCACGTTGAGCATCGAGGTTTTACCGGTTGAAGTGGCGCCACTGACCACCAGGTTGCAGCGTGCACGCACGGCGCCTTGCAGCAGCTCCAGAACCTTTTCGTTAAAGGTGCCCAAGCCAATTAAATCTTCAGGACGCAAAGGCGTGCGTCTGAATTTACGAATCGATACCACCACGCCGTCGCGGGCCAGAGGCGAAATAATCACATTGATACGGCTGCCATCTGGTAACCGTGCATCGACCATCGGACTTGATTCATCCAGCCGACGGCCCAAGGGCGCCAGAATGCGTCGCACAATGCGCAGCAGGTGAGTGTTGTCCACAAAACGGGCAGGCACACGTTGCATCTGGCCACCACGTGACACATACACGTCCTTGTAGCCGTTGATCATGATGTCTTCTACGGCAGGGTCTGCCAGTAAATCTTCCAGTGGACCAAAACCGACAATCTCTTTGTACAGTGCATCGGCCACCGAGTGCACTTCAAATTCGTTCAACGGTATTTGCTTGCCATAGACGAAGGCCTGCACTTCACTTTCGATGAAGTCCTGCACTGCACCGCTATCCATCTTGGAGAAGGTGGCGCCTTTTTTCTCGATCAAGCCCAGAATGTGCTCGTGCGCCATCTCTTTGACGTCTTGCAGAACGTCCAGGTCCATGTCGTCGCTACGCTCGGGCTCGGCAAACCGGATCTCGGTCATGCCGCTGTGCTTGGGAGGCTCAGGTTGCGGATCCACGGGAGGCGTTGTTTCTTGTCCGAATTGTATTTCTGAGTCATTCATGTTTTCACCCACCGTTTCATCAAGGACGACAGAATCGACGGTCCTTGCT
>DAITMV010000148.1:0-7517 GCA_036834985.1 Burkholderiaceae bacterium
GGCCGAGGCGCAGGCCTTGCTGACCGATGCCACGTCCCAGGCTGATCGTGTTCGCGCCATGACCAATCAAGGAACTCTGAGCGCACAACAGATCTCGCAAATCATGAATGCTGAAAAAGCCGGGCAGGCCAAGGTCCAGGCGGCTCAGGCGGGGCTCGATGCGGTGTACCTGAAATTGAAAAATACCCAGTTGACTGCCCCGGACGATGGCATTGTGAGTGCGCGATTGGCGACGGCCGGCATGGTACCCGCTGCAGGGCAGGAGCTGTTTCGGATTGTTCGACAAAACAAATTCGAGTGGCATGCACAGGTTGGCGCAGAGGCGCTTGATCACATCACTACAAAAACTCCAGTGTCCATCTCGCTGTCGGGTCAGCCTGAACAAGCCGCGCATATTCGGGCAATCAGTCCTATCCTGGATGAGGCATCCAGACTGGGTGTGGTCTATGTGGAGTTACCACCAGGCGTAAAGGTCAAGCAGGGCATGTACATCAAAGGTACGCTGACACTCGAACCTCGCATGCAGCTGACGATTCCCGTATCGGCCGTGTTGCAAAAGGAGGGGGTGGACACCGTATTTGTGGCGATGCCCAAGGCTGGTCAGGCTGTTGCTGTGGTGACTCCCAGACCTGTACAGCTTGGGCAGCAGCGTGCTGATGGGATCGAGGTGTTGTCGGGGCTTGCGCCAACGGATCAGATCGTCAAAAGCGGAGCCACTTTTTTGCGCTCGGGTGATGTGGTACGGATTGTAAAACCATGAGTCTATCGGCCTGGTGTATCAAACATCCGATATCTGCCCTTGCGTTGTTTCTGGTATTGTCTCTGGCAGGTCTGGGCAGTTTTCAGTCCAACAGGGTTCAGGAATATCCGGATGTGGATATCCCGACCATCGGCGTGTTCCTGTCCGTGCCCGGTGCCAACGCGGTCGTGATGGAACAGCGCGTCGTTCAACCGCTGGAGCGGGCCTTTGCATCCCAGGCGGGCGTGCGTCACGTCAGCTCTCAAATTCAGGCGGGTCACGCCGCGGTGGCCATCGAGTTCAAGTCCGGTAAGGTACAACAGGACGCGCTGGACGATATTCGCCTGGCCATCACCAAAACCCGTTCTGATTTGCCCGGCGATCTGAGCGAGCCTGTCGTCGCCCCGGTGTCGGTGTCGGCATCACCGATCTTGGCGCTGGCGGTTCAATCGCCCCTGCGTACGCCACAGGAGGTGAGTGTTTGGGTCGATACGGTTCTGATTCCTGCACTGCATGAGGTGCCCGGGGTGGGCGAGGTGCATCGCGTGGGAGGTGCTCAACGCGAAATCAGCGTGTCGGTGGATTCTGACCGTCTGCAATCATTCAAGCTCAGTGTGGCCGATGTGTCGCGCCAGATAAAGCAACTAGGTGCAGAGGCTGATAGCGGACGGGTTCGCACACCAGGGACGTCCGAGCCCTTGCGAAGTTCCACCTCCGTGGGGTCCATCAATCAATTGCTGGACGCATCCATCGCCAGCCCCGAGGGTCAATCTATCCGACTCCAAACGCTGGCTCGCATATCAACAGGTGTGGCACCCCAACACAACATCGCTTTATTTAACGGTGCACCTGTGATTGGTATCGAAATCAGTCGCAGCAAAAAAGCGGGGGAGCTGGACCTGGCTCGCGGTGTGAACGATCGCCTAGACCGTTTGCGAGCCCAACACCCAGCGTATGAACTGACACAGGCCTTCGATTTTGTAGACGGAATTGATCAGGAATACCGCAGCTCCATGTCGATGCTATACGAGGGGGCCTTGCTCGCAGTGGTGGTGGTGTGGTTGTTTTTGAGAAATCTGCGCGCCACCCTGATTTGCGCGCTGGCCTTGCCCCTGTCGGTATTGCCCACATTTATCGGTATGGAGCTGTTGGGTTTTACGCTCAACACAGTGACTTTGCTCGCCTTGTCGCTGGTGATCGGCGTGTTGGTGGATGACGCGATTGTCGAGGTTGAGAACATCGTACAGCGTCTGCACGAAGGGCATCCACCGTTGCAGGCCGCACGGATGGCTGCGGATGACATCGCTTTAGCGGTGATCGCTACCTCCGTAACCCTGGTGGCTGTGTTTTTACCGACGGCGTTCATGACCGGGCTGGCAGGGCAGTTTTTCAGGCAGTTTGGCTGGACAGCCTCCATCGCGGTGATGGCCTCTTTGCTGGTGGCGCGGGTGTTGACCCCGCTGCTGTGTGCGTATCTCTTAAAGCCTGTGCCGGTTCAGCCACAGCCCCCTGCCGCTGAGGCGGGCCCACCGCATCCCCTATGGATGCAAGGTTATTTAAATACCGTCCACTGGTGTCTAAACCGCCCTTGGCACACACTGGGACTGTTTGTTGTTGCATTGGTTCTGAGCGTGGTGGCTGCGTTTAATTTGTCGTCCGGATTTATTCCTGCGGATGATTTGCCCCAAACCCAGGTGTATGTTGAGTTGGCGCCAGGGGCCAGTTTGCAGCAAACCGAACAAACAGCAGAGCGGGCCCGTCAGTTAATTGCTTCGATTGAGGGTGTCCAGTCTGTCTACACCACGGTTGGCGCCGGGGCTTTGGGTGTCGACCCCTTGGCGGTGCAGTTGGCCCCGGACACCCGAAAGGCCACGCTGTCGGTTAACCTGAGTCCGAGAACCCGGCGGCATGCCAGCAAGGCAGACATTGAGCAGCAGATGCGGTCCGCGCTGGCTCAGTTACCTGGAGCGCGTTTTTCAGTCGGGTTGGGTGGGACCGGCGAGCGTTACACGCTGGTGTTGGCAAGTCGCGATCACGTCCAGCTCAACAAGACCGCTGAGCAAGTCACAACGCAGCTGCGCCGTTTGCAGTCTGGGGGTGCGATTGGGCCGTTTATCTCCAGTGCGGCAGTTACTCAGCCTGAATGGGCGTTGCGCTTTGATACCGCGCGCATGGCCCAGTTGCAGTTAAACCCCGTGACGGTCAGTGATGCCGTACGAATTGCCACGGTAGGTGACAATGACGCGGAGCTGATTCGCATCCGCCACGAGGGGCAACTGCTACCGGTGGTCATTCGTTCACAAGGGGCGGGGCAGGCAAGCCCCGGGGATTTGCAACACATCAGTATCCCCTTGCCCGCGGGATATACGGGTCATCCGGGCGCGGCGTCGATACCTTTATCCGAGGTGGCGACGTTGGAGCGATCGGTGAGCCCTGCGATTGTCAACCGATATGATCAACAGCCCAGTATCCGATTTGACATTGAATTGGCGGGGCACGACCTCGGTGATGTTGCAGATAGGGTAGAGCAGTTACCCGCCGTCAAGAATCGACCCGCCAGCGTCAGTCTCATTGATACGGGCGATACGCAAACGATGGACGAGCTGTTTGACAGTTTTAAACGGGTTGCCTTGCTGGCCGTGGTGTGTGTGTATGCAATTTTGCTCCTCCTGTTCAAAGACCCACTGCAGCCGGTGACCTTGCTGCTTGCCTTGCCAGCGGCCTTTGTTGGAGCCTTGCTGGCTTTGGTACTCAGTGGTTATGGCCTGTCGATGCCCTCGATGATCGGTTTGCTGATGCTGTTTGGCATCTCAACCAAAAATTCCATCCTGTTGATTGACTATGCGGTGGTGGTTCGCACCGCTCAGGGCGTGCCAGCTAGACAGGCTATTCTGTTGGCCTGTGAACGTCGGGCGCGGCCTATTGTTATGACCAGCTGTGCGATGATCGCTGGCATGTTGCCCGTGGTGTTGGGATTGGGTGATGTCGACCCGAGTTTCAGGGCCCCCATGGCGGTCGTAGTCATCGGTGGCTTGTTAAGTTCGACGGTCTTGTGTTTGTTGTGTGTGCCTGCAATGTATGTGTGGGTGGATGCGTTCAGGGCGTATTGCCGGCGTTTATTTCTGTAGGTACCTATGTTTTTTAATTCTGTAGCGCTGATCTGGATCCTTCATATTTCCTTAGATACGGTGGGGCAAGTCGCTTTCAAGTTGGCCGCGGTGCACCCTGACATTGACGAGGGGCTGGGCGCCTGGAAGCAGTTGTTGCGCCAGCCGTGGCTATGGGTGGGCATCGCCTGTTTTGCAGCCGAGTTTATTGTGTGGCTGGCGTTCCTGTCCGTGATTCCATTGGCCCAGGGGGTTTTGCTGGGTATGGTCAATATTGCCACCGTCATGATATGCGGGCGCTTTTTGTTCAAAGAGCATTTCACACCGCATCGCCTGGCGGGGGTATGTTTGATCGTGGCCGGCGTGGCCTTGGTGGGGGTGTAGGCCATGTCAACTCGACGTTTTTATATTCTGGGTTTTGGCATCCTGATTATTTTCGATACCTTGTCGCTGTTAAGTTTCAAGTTTGCGTCAGAGGCGGCTGAGCCGTTCACCAGTGACATGGCCTGGTTGATGCGTGTGGTGTTTGAACCCTGGGTTTATGGCGCCGTGGTGGGTTACCTGGGGGCGTTTGCCACCTGGATGACGGTGCTTCGACACGCGCCTGTGGGGCCTGCTTATGCCGCCTCGCACCTGGAGGTGATTGGCGTGATGATGTTATCCGTGCCGTTGTTTGGCGAACATTTAACCTGGTTGCAACTGACCGGCGCGGCGTTGATTATTCTGGGTGTGATTTGTTTGGCGGTGGGTGAAGAAAAACTACACGCCAAGCAGGTCCAGTAGGCTGTTGTTCAGCGCGCCTTGTTGAGCCTGCCATGTCGCCAGCGTATGCGTCGGTATGGACGGTTGATCGTCCATGCTGCTCAGCCAGCGCTTCCACGCCGAGTCATAATGCGCGACGGAGACTTCTCCTGTGATATCGCTTCCGATCAGTCGGGGCTTGAGGGTTGTGATGAGGCGGGCGGCGTCTTGCACTGTCATCTGCCCCTGATCCCAATTGGTTTTGGCGATGTCTGCTGAAAATACGTCTTTGTCGATAGACAAATAGACCGGTGAGGCATCTTGCATCAGTTCGTTCAGACAGGCGTCCAGCAGCGCATGCATGCTGCCAAAACTGTTAAAACCATGTGCCAGGCCCCAGGGCTTTGCCCAGGTGGTATCGACGTTCAAAATCCAGTTGCGTACCTTGCCCCGGTAAATGGGTAGCCAGTAATTTTCCCAGGCATGTCTTGCACCCACGTCGCCGGAGGTGATGCCGATGACGTGAATGCGTTTGACCGCAGGAAGCTGCACAACGTGTTTGACCCATGAGCCGCAATGGATGCCAAATGGAAACCGCATATTGTCAGGATGGTTGTCGAGCACCACAACGGTAAAGCCGTCCTGGTGCCCCTGCTGAGCATATTGCAGTGCCACGCGTTCAATCAGCAGATGGCTCACATGATGCAGGTCTCCACTGCCCATCAGAACGGTACCTACTGGTTGGGCCAGGCCCGTTAAGGCATGATTGACCGTCTGTGCAAAACGCCGGTAGGTCCGCAAGGTGCATCCGAATCGAATGGCTTGTTCCCAGTCGCGCAGGTTGATGCGCTGCTCGTTGGGTATCGCCGGAGTGCCGTGATCAATATCCAGCACGACGGGTGGTGCGCGGTGTTCCATGTGTCAGGCGCCCCCTTTGAGAGCCGCTTCCAGCCGTTGGCTGTCACCTTCAAAGACAAAGCTCAATCGCTTCAGAATAAACCGTAGTATGGGGTTACGCACCCACACCAGATGGTGGGTGAGGGTAAACTGTGCACCGAGATAGGCCTTGATTTCTGGGTCAGTCCAGCCGGCGATGTAGTGCGTCAAGCCGCGTTCACGTGCGAAGGCCAGGTTTTCCATCCAGCTGACAAAATACAAGTTGTGTTCCCGCGCCTGCGGGTACTTCAAGCCGATGTATTTATCGACCAGCTTGTTATCGTGCACAAGACAGAGGTTGTAACCGATCAGTTCATCCTGAACGTAATACATAAAAACGTGGGCGTCCAACCGTTCGTCGGTCAACAGGGCAGAAAAAAAATCAGGCGTCAGCTTGTCAAAGTGAATCTCGCTCTGTGCGTAGACGCCTTCGTACAAGACATAGAGTTGCTCAATCTGCGTCGAGTCAAAACGAGCATCGCCGGTTTGCCAGCGTTCAACGCGAAGCTGTGCACGTGAACGCAGCTTGCGGCGGATATCTTTGCGTCGTGAATAGGATAAACGAGCCAGATAAGCGTCTTCGTTTGCATCGCAGATGGGGACATACGCCAAGGCCTGGCCCTCTATCTGCAGAAAACCCTGGTCAACACAGTGGGCCGACAGGTCGTGTGCCCAGTCATTATCCGCATCGCTCAGCAGAGGTGAGTTATTCGGTACGTCCTTGATGATCAGCAATCGTGTTTGCCGCTGCCAACAGCTCAGTACGTCGGCCAGCCACTGCTCGGGTGCTCGCAGGGCGCCGGGGCGCATGTACTCGCTAACCGTCGTCCCTACAAACAGGGTGGGCCAGCGCAGTAACGATTGGAGCCATCGATGGCCAGGAATGTTTAAAATTGACCGCTGAACAGACGGTTCTGCGGTGGTCAATAGGTCAAAGGCGCCGATAAACCACAGGGTGTTGTCAGTGCAGCGATTCACCGTAAAGCCGTACGGAGGGTGCTCACTGAAATGCTCAAGCAGTTCGGCGGGCTCCAAGCCCATCGGAGACTGAACCACTACCAGTTTACAGACGAACGACGTTCGCTGTCATGCGTTCAGCAGGTGCCGGCACCACATAAGTGGCAGCGGTTTTGCAAAATTGCGCAACTTTGTTGGCGATTTCTTCTTTTTGTTTGTCCAGCGTCAACACGTGATAGCAATCGTCTACAAAGTAGGTTTGAACATCCCGTGCGCCAATCTTGGCCATGACGTAGTGCGCATTCTTGATGCTGGCCATGTCATCTTCCGTGGAGTGAACAATCAATGTGCGTGAGGTAATGCGCGTCAGTACTTTTTTTGCCGCTGCAATCAGGCGCTTACTTTCCCGAATCACAGAGGCGGGGGTTTTGAAGTGACCGATCTTGTCGGCCGTTTTGGCATCCCGATTCGCCAGGATGGAGGTGACCCGTGCACGAACACGTTCATCCTTGATGCCGTAGGGGGATTTTTCTTCCCAGCTCACAATATGCTGCAACGGGCTATACACCACCATCGTCAACGCTGCTTTGGCGTACCACTTGGGCATGTTCCAGCCATCGTAAAAGAAGGTTGGGGACAGCAGTATCACCCCGGCCAGCTGCTCATGTTTGGCGTGGCGTGAGGCCAACATCATGGCCATCAACGCTCCCATGGACAAACCACCCACGTAGACGGTGTCACATTCCTGGCACAGCGCCTCGAACGCGGCTTCTACCGGTGCATACCAGTCTTGCCATGAGCTTTTTTTCAGATCTTCAACACTGGAGCAATGACCGCCCAGTTGCGGACAAGCCACTGTCAAACCGCTTTTGGACAAATGACGCGCAAACGGACGCATTTCTGCCGGTGTGCCCGTCAGGCCATGGATTAACAGAACGCCCGTGGAGCCACGTCGCTCAAAAAATCCATTAGGGCCTAAGGCCTTGCGCATATCAGTCGTTTGCACGGTTTGTCGGTGACTTTCTTAAGGTAATAAT
>DAITMV010000149.1:0-7515 GCA_036834985.1 Burkholderiaceae bacterium
CCAGAGCGCCCGCCCACGCCTTGCGGTCCACGCCCCCGTCCCTGGTCAGAACGACCACCCGCTTGCTGGGCGGGCCCTTTCATACCGAGAGACTGCATATACGACAAGGCCTCCAGCGCTTCCATCTCAACCCAGCGACCGCGCTTGAGCGTGCTGGGCAAAATCAGATCGCCATATCGCACACGAATCAGCCGGCTGACGGTCAAACCCACCGTCTCAAACATACGGCGTACCTCTCGGTTACGCCCCTCCGACAACCCCACACGATACCAGCGGTTGACGCCGTCGCCACCGGCAAAGTCCAGAAAGGCGAACTTGGCGACGCCGTCGTCCAGTTCGATACCGCTGAGCAGTTTTTGTTTGTTCCCCTCGTCCAGCTCGCCCAGCACGCGTACCGCGTACTCGCGCTCCACCTCAAAACGAGGATGCATCAGCCGGTTCGCCAGGTCACCGGACGTTGTCAAGATCAGCAAGCCTTCGGTATTAAAATCTAGTCGACCCACAGCAAGCCATTTGCCATTGGAGACCCGGGGCAAGCGGGCAAAAACAGTAGGACGCCCTTCAGGGTCATCCATGGAAACAATTTCGCCGCTGGGCTTGTGATAAATCAGCACACGAGGCGGTTTGGTATTGTTGCGGCGCTGAACGGGTTTGCCATTGATCTTGACGATATCGGTGGGCAGTACACGCTGCCCGGTATGTGCAGGCTCCCCGTTCACAGACACACGCCCGGCCACAATCAGCTCTTCCATTTCACGGCGGGAACCGCACCCCGCATCAGCCAACACTTTGTGCAACTTGGGCGCCAGTTCGGGATCAAGACGAACATTCAGCTTTGATCGCGGACCTTTAGGGCCCTTGGCTGCAGACTTGCCGCCTTTTTCAGGTTTGACGAACTGAGTCCAGTCCTCGGCCTCCGGCGCCAGACCGTCAACATCACCCTCGACCTCCAGATCAGAAGTTAGGTCGTGCTCGTCCATGAACTCGTCGTCTTGGAGTGCCTGGGGTTGATGGTCAGGAGATTGCATGTTCATGGGTTCCGGATTCAAAAGGGATCACCTTTTGCAGGTTGAGGGCGTCGACGGGGGATTCCCCTTCGCCAACTGCCGGTAGATGGCTCAGACTGGGTAAGCCCAAATCTGATAAAAATTGATGGGTGGTGGCAAACAGGGCTGGGCGGCCTGGTGCTTCACGATGTCCAATCACCTCGATCCAGCCCCGATCTTCCAGGGACTTGACCACCTGGGTTGACACTGTTACGCCACGAATGGCCTCGATGTCGCCACGGGTGACAGGTTGCTTGTAGGCCACAATCGCCAGAGTTTCCATGACTGCGCGCGAATACTTGGGTGGCTTCTCGGGACTGAGCTTTTCGAGGTAAACCTGCAAATCAGCGCGAGTCTGAAACCGCCAGCCCATCGACACTTCAGTCAGCTCAAGACCACGCCCTGACCAATCGCGCCGCAAATCATCAAGCAAGGTGCGCAAGACGTCCTTGTCCAACATATCGTCGAACAATCGCATCAAAATATCGAGTTTCAATGGCTCAACGGCACTTAGCAGGGCCGCTTCCAGTATGTGCTTTGCACGCAGGGGATCCATCCCGGCGGACTTTCTTAAAAATATTAAAGCTGGTGTTGAATTTAGTGGCCGAACACACGAGAGAGCATCTGGTGTGGGCTCCGGCGAATACGTGAATGACTCGATGAAGAAGTGATCAAGGACGTTTCGCGGTACAGGACAACTTTTGAGATTGTATCTGCCCTTTTCCACAAGTGAAAGCCCCTTGCTCATGGAAACCACGTCATAACCTGCTTTATTCACAGTTGTTCAGATAAAACCTGAACAAATCTGTGGGCGGCTTGTGGACAACATACGTAAGTGCTTGACGCAACACAGGCTGACACCCACTGCTTAAAAATCAGGCTTTCCAAAAAAAACCGGGCGCAAGGCCCGGTAAAAACCACCAGAGGAGGAGGTTAGAGACAGTTCAGAGTGTCGGCTCAAACGGATCTGTCGAACAGCGCGCAGTTGGAGGGGGCGTTACCCCCAACAAGGTAGCTTGTCCACACCCACCGGGGAAAAGTCCCCTCATCCAATGTGGATAAGATTCGCAACATATTGCAAATAAATGACTTTTCTTAGAGTGCTCAAGGATTAGGCACTTTACTCCAGAGAGCCTGTTACAAAAGAAACTTGCGTTGAAACGATTTCAGATAAATAATTTACTGGAAAACTATTTACAGAGAAACCATGATTCAGGATAAACAACCCGCGATTGATCGCCTCAAACAGAGTTTGATGTTGATTCAAAGCCGCCAGCCTGACTTTCCGCTCGCCGATGTCATGCTCAGCCGCATGATTCACTTTACGCATCGGTCGATGGAGCAAATGGCCAGTGACCTGCTGGCCCCTCGAGGGCTATTGTTGTCTCACTGGATGGTGCTGGCCATGCTCTACGGCTCGGCAGATTTTCGGCGGCGCCCGCAGGAACTCTCCACCGCGATAGGTCAATCGGGCCCCAACACCACCAAAACGACGTTATTTTTGATCAATAGGGGCTGGTTGCTGCGCGTCCCGGACCCGGATAACCGACGCAGTTGCTGGATGGAGCTGTCCGAAACAGGCAAAACACTGGTCAAGGACATTCTTCCGACCATGTGGAGTGGTTACCAGCAAGAACTCTCCCCTCTGGACGAACAAGAGCGTGGCCAATTAGCCGCCCTTTTATCAAAACTCTTAATTGGAAAGAAGCTGCCATGCTCACTCGAGAACTAATCACAGGCTTTGGTCACCGCAGCCTGCTGTTGGCCATCGCGGGCAGTTTGAGCCTGCAAGCCTGTGCCATTTTGCCCGAGGGCTTGGGCCAATATTCACTGAACCAACTCCCGCAGTGGTTGCAAAGCCGCAACGACAACAACCTGCAGCAAAGCCCAACGACACAGGCTCCGATTGAATTTAAGACCGAACGCTGGTGGAGGGCTGCCAACGACGACGCATTAAGCCTGTTGATCGAAGAAGCACTCAAAGACAGCTCGGGCGCTCGCGTCGCCGCAGCCAGAACAAACGCGGCATTGGCGCAATTGGGGGTATACAAAGCGGACCTTTTGCCGCAAGTAGGTGCCAAGGTGGAGATCAACAAACAGGAACTGAGTAAAAACTACTATGTACCACCCAGCTTTGCAGGCCGTCCGCTGGAGTTGGGTCAAGGTGCCGTCTCGGTGAACTGGGATCTGGACCTGTGGGGTCGACAGCAAAAAGCCATCGAGAGCATCAACGGCAAGGTACAGGCTGCCCAGGCCGAACAGGCCATGGTGGCCTTGCAGCTGTCATCTCAAATTGCCAAAACCTATGTACAACTGCGCTGGATTCGCGACCATCTGGCTGAACTGCAAACCATGCTCACCGCGCATCAAGCCATGGTGGACCTGCAAACCACACGGTTATCGCTGGGACTGGACAATGGCAGCGGCGTAGACCGCGCCAAAGATGCCATGTCACAAACCGCGCTCCTGATGGAGCAGGCCAAAGGCCAGCAATCGCGCCTGCTGGCCGCACTGGAAAGCCTGGTGGGCAACCGAGAGTTGATGGCTCAGGCCCTGGCCAAGATGCCGGCTGGCCTGCCCGGCCCGCTGCTCGCTTATGATGACAAGCAGCCCCTGCCCTTGGCCTTGCTGGCCCGCCGTCCTGATTTGGTTGGCTCACGCTTTATGGTGCAAGCTGCTGCCTCCGAGGTGGATGCCACGCGCTTGTCCGCACTGCCAAACATCAACCTGACTGGCTATCTGGGGAGCCAGGCGATCGGATGGAGCAAGCTTACCGACCGCGACAGTCGAATTGCCCTGCTCGGTGGGGTATTGGAATTCCCAATTTTTGAAGGCGGAAAAATACGCTTTGCCACCCAGGCCAAAAAAGCTGAATTTGAGGCCCTTAAAGCCCAGTACGAAGGATCCATCAGCAATGCTGCACAAGAGGTGATTAACGAGGTGCTGTTGCTCAAACAGATCAATCAAGAAGTTGCCGTGCAGCAAGAACGTCTTGGCACCCTGCAACGCCAGGCTGAGCGGGCTGAACAACGCCGCGCCTTGGGTATTGATTCGGCCATACCAGCGCTGGATGCAAAAATTGCGCTGTCTGGTCAGCGCATCCGGGTCCTTGAAACACAACTCAAGGCCCTGGGCAATCAGGTGGATCTGGTGCTGGCACTGGGTGGTGGCTACGAAAACAAACAAGTGATGCAACAGCTGTCTGCTGTTGATAACACGAAATAACTGCTAGAGAGATTTTGCGATGACCGACTCTATTCAAACCAACAACAGCGCTGCGAACCAGCAAAAACGAAAAAAAGTAATGGGCATTTTTGTGGTCACTGTTGCCACGCTCGGGGTTGTCTACGGGGCCTATCACTTTGCGATCGGCCGGTATGGCGAGGACACCGATAACGCCTATGTCGCTGGCGACATGGTGACTGTCTCTGCTCAGATCACAGGGAACGTCAAAGCGGTTCTGGTCGATGACAACCAGACCGTTCAGGCCGGGCAAACGTTGGTCACATTAGACGATACCGATGCGCAACTGGCATTAACACAAGCCACCGCACAACTGGCCGATACCGTCAGAACCGTTCGTTCGCTGTATGACCAGGTCAACATCAACCGGGCAGGCCAATCGGCCAAACAATCGGACATTATCCGCTCGCAAGAGGAAGTATCTCGACTTGAAATTGAGGCCAAACGCCTCAGTTCAGAGTTAAGTCGCCGGGAGGCTGCCTACAAACAAGGCGCCGTGTCTGCAGAAGAGCTCGAACACGCGCAATCTGCATTAACACAAGCTGCGACCCTGCTCAGCTCGGCCAAAGCTGCACAGGCCCAATCACAGGCGGGCTTTGTACAAGCCCAAGCCACCTTAAACTCGTCGCTGAACCAGACACGTGACACCCAAGTGGCTGATCACCCCAAAGTGCAGCAAGCCGTGGCCAAGGTGCGTGAGGCGTTCATCAACGCGCAACGGGCCACCATCGTGGCGCCTATCGGGGGGCAAGTGGCCAAACGCAGTGCGCAGGTAGGCACACGGGTTGCGCCAGGTGCTGCGCTGCTGACGATTATTCCGCTTGAAAAAATCTGGGTCGATGCCAACTTCAAGGAAAGCCAGCTGGCACGTATCCGTGTGGGGCAAACCGTCCAACTGCATGCCGACGTGTACGGCAGTGGTGTGACCTACCACGGCAAGGTTTTAGGGTTGTCAGCAGGCACCGGCAGCGCGTTTTCCCTGCTGCCCGCACAAAACGCAACCGGTAACTGGATCAAGATTGTGCAACGTGTGCCCGTGCGCATTGCGGTTGATGCGGACGATCTGAAAAAAGCACCGCTGCGGGTGGGCTTGTCCATGCGCGCAGAAGTAGACACGCACAACACCGATGGCCCCTTGGTGGCCAGTGCCACAACGGGCGCAGGCCGGCAGACACAGGTCTATGACGATCTGGCCACCCAGGCCGATCTCTATGCCGCCAAAATCCTGAGCAAAGAACTGGGCTCGTAATGAGCAACCGCACCCACAACCACCCGCCCTTGCCCAGCAACCAGCGATTGCTGGCAACGATCGCGTTGGGATTGGCGTCGTTCATGAACGTGCTGGACTTGACGATTGTGAACGTGTCGATCCCGAATATCTCGGGTGATCTGGGCGTTGCGCCCGGGCAAGGCACCTGGGCGATCACCTCGTATGCAGTGGCCGAGGCCATCATGCTGCCCATGACTGGCTGGCTTGCCAGCCGCTTGGGGCAGGTGCGACTGTTCATGATCAGCACGCTGATGTTTACGATGGCCTCGCTGCTGTGCGGCATGGCGCCCACGTTTCAAATACTGCTGGCTGCGCGGGTGCTACAGGGCATTTTTGGTGCTGCGATGATTCCCTTGTCTCAAACGCTGCTACTCTCAGCCTACCCCCCGGAAAAGCAGGGGCTGGCGACGGGCATCTGGGCGATGACCACCATTGCAGCGCCAATTGTGGGGCCGCTCACAGGCGGCTGGATCACCGATAACCTGAGCTGGCACTGGGTGTTCCTGATCAACCTGCCGGTCGGTATTCTATGTTTAACGATGGTCTACGGCATTTTTAAAAAACGCGAAACACCCACCGAGCAAAAACCGGTGGATATGATTGGCTTGCTCTTGATGATGGTGGGCGTGGGCTCGCTTCAAATCATGCTGGACAAAGGCAATGAGCTGGACTGGTTTGGCAGCCCCACCATCGTGATACTGGCTGTGATGGCGTTTGTGGGGATTGGATTATTCGTCATCTGGGAATGGTATGACGAACACCCGCTGGTGGACATCAGCCTGTTTACGCATCGCAATTTTGTAGTGAGCTCGGTGTGTTTGTTTTTTGGCACCATCGCTTTTTTCGGAAGTACGGTGGTTCTTCCCTTGTGGCTGCAAACCCAGGTGGGCTACACCCCTACCTGGGCGGGACGAACCATGGCACTGGGCGGCGTCATGGCCGTCATACTGGGCCCGATTGTAGGCGCCAACATAGGCCGTCTGGATGCCAGAGCCGTCGCCACCTTTGGTTTCAGTGTGTTCGCCCTGTACGCCTTTGTATGTGCGCGCTTTACACCTGATGTGGACTACCAGACGCTGGCGACCAGCCGCCTGATCATGGGCGTCGGGGTGTCGTGTTTTTTCCTGCCGCTGATTACGATTGGCTTATCAGGCATTTCCGCAGAAAAAATGGCGGGCGCCTCCGGGCTGAACAGTTTTATTCGCAACATGGGATCGAGCGTCGGCACGGCAACGATTACGTCCATGTGGGAACACAAGGCGCAAATTCACCACGCCCGTCTGGTTGAAAACGTCACCGAGGTTTCCAGCACAGCGCAAAGCTTTTTGCAGCAACTGGGGCAAACCGGGCTGAGCCCGCAGGCAGCACTCAGTTACACCGACCGGCTGATTGATACGCAGGCCTACTTGTTATCGACCAACGGTGTGTTGTGTACCTGCGGTTTGTTGATGCTGTGTTTGATTGTACCGGTGTGGTTTGCACGCGGACCGTTTGTCAGGGTGCAGATGGACCACTGAGCGGACCGTTACGCATCGGGCGACCAGCGCATCCCCACGCCGGCCTGCTCGATGCGAACCCACACACCGGCCTTTTGCTCATCGGTCAAAAAGATCCACCCATCGACCTCCTGCGCGGTGCGACCACAGCCGCGACACAGATCATCGCCCAAGGCTGTAGAACAAAAGCCCACGCAAGGGGTGTCCACCTCGGGCCAACGTGGGAGTTGTTTGATGCTTTGTTTGCTGCTCATTGCGGCTGCCGTGCGGAAAGTAGTACCGGAGCTGATTGTATCGCAAGCCCCCTGTCCGGCTTTTTAAAAGATTTTGGCTATTGATTTGCACACTCATTTAAAAGTGTGCTATAGTTTCACTCTTCAGACGCGGGGTGGAGCAGTCTGGCAGCTCGTCGGGCTCATAACCCGAAGGTCGTAGGTTCAAATCCTGCCCCCGCAACCAA
>DAITMV010000150.1:0-7503 GCA_036834985.1 Burkholderiaceae bacterium
CATCCCCATCTGGACCTGCTGGCCCGAGGACGCAGCCCCCCTGCTCACCTGGGGGCTGGTCATCACCAAAGGACCGCATCGCAAGCGCCAGAACCTGGGGATTTACCGGCAGCAGCAAATCGGTAAAAACCGGCTGATCATGCGCTGGCTGGCTCATCGGGGCGGTGCACTGGATTTTCGTGAACACGCTCTGGCCAACCCGGGCAAGCCATTTCCCATCACGGTGGCGCTGGGCGCCGACCCGGCCACGATACTGGGGGCGGTCACGCCGGTACCCGATGCCATCTCGGAATATCAATTTGCAGGATTGCTTCGGGGCAGCCGGACCGAGCTCATCCGTTGTGTTGGCAATGAACTACAGGTGCCGGCCTCTGCTGAAATCGTGCTCGAAGGTCATATTTACCCCTCAGACCGACCACCCGAGGTACCCCAGATTCGCGAGGGCATCACCACCGGCCCTATTCCGCCGGTGCCCGAGACCTTAAAAGGCTGGGATTGCGCGCTCGAAGGCCCCTACGGCGATCACACCGGTTATTACAACGAACGCGACTGGTTCCCGGTGTTCACGGTGGATCGCATCACGATGCGAACCGATGCGATCTACCACTCAACCTACACCGGCAAGCCGCCTGATGAGCCCGCGGTGCTGGGCGTAGCCCTCAATGAGGTCTTTGTGCCTATCTTGCAAAAGCAGTACCCAGAAATTGTTGATTTTTATCTGCCCCCTGAAGGCTGCAGCTACCGCATGGCGGTTGTATCCATTAAAAAGAGTTACGCAGGTCATGCCAAACGGGTGATGTTCGGTATCTGGAGCTTTTTGAGGCAGTTCATGTACACCAAATTCATCGTGGTGGTGGACGATGACATCAACGTACGTGACTGGAAAGACGTGATATGGGCCATTACCACCCGCATGGACCCAGTGCGCGATACCTTGCTGGTTGACCAGACACCCATTGATTACCTGGACTTTGCCAGCCCAGTCAGCGGTTTGGGAGGGAAAATGGGGCTGGACGCGACCAACAAATGGCCCGGAGAAACACAGCGTGAATGGGGACGCCCCATTCGTCACGACGCAGCTCTGACCGAGCGGATAGACGAACTGTTTATGCGCCTGGGGTTTTAATTTAAGGAAGGAGGCGCTCGTGCGCCTGCCAACGCTCTCGCTTGACGGCGATGGCGTCACGGCGAACAAACCAGTAGGCACCGACTGTAACGGCCGCCACGATCGCGGCTTTTAATCCGACTTTAACAATCGGTTTTCGCATGCGGGCAAATATCAGTGATCCTACCGTTGCGAGCATGGGATAGTCTTTGAACCAATGCCCCATGGTGCCCGACAAGGCGGCAACGCCCGGCTGACGCAAAAACCGGCCCACCGAACCTGTCAGCATTTTGGCCCAGGACAGCGAAGCGCGGGCCTGTTCAACATGAAACGACAGCTCCATGCGCTGCAGCTCTGCACGCATGGCCAGCAACTCCTTGCGGGCCGCCAACAACTCCGGTTTGCTCATGGTTCAACTCCCCGCCCGGCCGCCTCATCCGTACCGGCTGAGCGCAAGATCGCATCACGATCCTTGGCAATTTCGGCCAGGGTGGCCTGAAAAGGAGGCGGGGCATCGTCTACCAAGGTTTTCATTTTGATCCACAGCAAGCCGCCGATGAGCAAATACAACAGCGCCATACCCACCAGCGCGGCGAGCCGGTAGGTATCCCAAAAGTGGGCCACCACCAGAAAGGTCAGCACCATCACACCAAAGCTTAAAAACAGTATGGCAGCCAAGCCCGTAAACACCTGGGAGAGCAGCCGGTTTTTTTCTTCGACCAGCTCAATCCCGGCCATCTCGAACCGGGTTTGAGTCATCGCCAGCAATGAGGCTGCGATTCGTTTAACCGCCGCCAGCGTACTGTGGGTTTGCGCTGTCACTGTGCTTGCCTAGTGGGTAACAAAGGGGATCGAATCAACGACGATTGATCATCAAACCAACAAAAAAACCAACCGCAGCAGCAATGCCCACCGCGCGCCATGGGTGATCGTGTACGTAATCATCGGTCGCACGGGCAGCGGCCTTGCCTTTTTCAACAACGGCCACTTGCGCGTCCTGTACGGCTTCTTTGGCGCGACGCAAACTCAGCAGCGCTTTTTCGCGCAGCTCAGCGGCGCGCTCACCCGAGGTGGAGGCGGCGGCTTTCAGGAGGTCCTCTGCGTCAGAGAGAACGATTTTCATGTCGCTGAATAATTTGTCTTTAGATTGGTCCATCCGACATCCTCTATGGGTTTGTTATGAAGCATGAGTGTAGCAAAAGCGCAGGGCAGATAAAGGCCCAGCGTCGGTTATCGACCGCTTTATTGTGCGCCTGACATCACAAATTCAGTGATTTTATCCAGAACACGTACCGAACTAGGGGCTTGAGGATGAGACAACACCGCCACCATCACCCAGGTTTGACCGTTGACGTCCCTGACGTACCCGGCCAGCGAGGCTACATCGTTCAGACGCCCTGTTTTTAAATACGCAGCACCGCTGGTATGGTTAAGGCGGTTGGACAGGGTGCCGTCCACCCCTGCTACGGGCAAAGAGGACAGCAGATCCGGGAAATAAAGGGTTCGCACCTGTTGTTGTAAAAATTGTGCCAGACCGTCGGTGGTGATGCGATTGACCCGGGACAGTCCAGAGCCTGACTCGATCACCCAGCCCTGGGTATTGATGCCCTGTTGTTTTAACCAAGGCATGATGTTGTCTGCAAAACCCATCGGGCTCGACTGCCTGAACACGGTGTTGGCCAGATTATGCGCCATCACATTGTTGCTGAATTTATTGATTTCACGCACCAGTTCGGGCAAGGGTTTGCTGGGCCAGGTCGTCAACAAGGACGCGGTGGCGGGCACCCGCCCTGCCTGAACATTCACCACACCTTGTGAATTTAGCGGCATTTGAATACCCAACTGGGTGGCGATTTCACGTACCCAATCGCGCCACTGCACATCATAATCGGGCACTCGCAAGGGCATCCGCTGTACGCCGCAGGCGGCCGGGAACTCCCCACCGACAAACACGGTGACGGGCTCGGACCATTGCCAACGGACGGACAGACTGTCTTTCCAGGGACGACAGGGCCCACCCACGGCCTTGAGTGCAGAACGCACCTCCCAGGTGGCGGGGGCATCTTCCAGACGCAGATTGACCTTGCCGTGATTGGGCTCAAACCAGAGGGTGGTCGCGCCATGATTGAGCAGAAGCGGGTCGCCTTTGGCGTGGTAGGCACGGTAAGGCGCCTGATCGAAGGATGTGGTTACCTCAATGGCCGACCAGGCCGAGCGATCCAGCACCAGTGCCGAATCAACCGCCACAACCCCTGCCTGCCGGATGGCGCGCATCGCCAGCCACAACTCCTCAATATGAAAAGCCGGGTCTCCCTCTCCTTGAATATAAAGGGTTTTGATATGTCCCTGAACAGGTGCAGCATCGGCATAAAACCGGGTGTTCCACTGAAACCCCGTTCCCAGGCGATCCAGACCTGCCGCTGTGGTAATGAGCTTGATCACGGAGGCTGGATTGACCGGCTCAGCACCCTGGTGGCTGATGCCCGGGGCGGAGCCTTCTTTGGGCTTGGCCGGCACAATTGACAGATACAGGGCTTCGGGCGGCAAACCGGCACGACTCAGGGCCTCACGAATGGCGCCCGGCAAGGGCTGCGCCATCGCATAGGTCCCACTGCCAAGCCACACCAATACACTCCACAGCACACAACGTACCCAGACCAATGACACTTGATAACCCCAAAATACTTTCTTCCCGTGATGAATGACCTTACCATGATCAGACTATATGGAGAGGAAATTGAAGATGTCGATCACATTCACGGTAGACGGCATGAGCTGTGGCGGCTGTGTGGCGTCGGTCACCCGGGCCATCCAGCAGGTCGATTCGCAGGCCACAGTGTCAGTGGATTTACCCACTGGGCAAGTAGTTATTGTCAGCGGGGTATCCGCGGGGCTGCTCAAACAGGCGATTGAAGACGCCGGTTACGACGTCACGGCGCAAAGTGCGGACGGCGCCTAAAAACCGGCCAATACCCTTTGCTTTTTCAAAACACTGCCGTTATTGCTTTATGCGGCGCAGGTCTGAGCCGCAGTTATGGGCAAGTTGAGGTCAGTGATGAGAAAAAATTCGTGGGTTCTATGGGTAAGCAGCCCTGTGCTGCTGGCGTTGGCCAGTTGCGACGTATCGTCATTGCCCGGGGTGAGCAACAAATTGTCCGATGCCGACAGCAAAGCGATCGGCGCGGCCTGCCGCCACGCGGGTCGGGCGCTGGAAGACTGTTTTGCCCTGAACCCTGAGGCCAAACAAGCCGGGGTGTTTGAAGGCTGGCGAGACATGAACGACTACATGGTCAGCAACAAGATTGAGACCGTCACACCGCAGATCGTGGTCAATAAAACCGATGCGACAGGCAAAGGCAGCAAATCAGCCGCGGATGGTCATGCCGACAGTGCGGAGGCACAAGCCGACAAAAAGGAAGATCGCACTGAAGTAAGCCGCGCAGGTGATAAGTCTGCCGACAAAACAGCCAAAACCGGCAAAGACACGGAAGAAAAGGCTGGACCCGAACGCCCCTGGATACGCAAAAAAGACCAAAGCTAAAAAAGGGCTCCCACCAGGTGTCGGTATAATGCAAAGCATTGATTACAGACTGCCTGACCATGACATTAGCCAAGAGTTTCGAACCGTCCGCCATTGAAGCCTGCTGGGGCCCCGAGTGGGAAAAACGTGCCTACGCCAAGGCCACCACCATCGACGGTAAACCCGACTTTTGCGTGCAGCTGCCACCGCCGAATGTGACCGGCACGCTGCACATGGGCCACGCCTTTAACCAGACCATCATGGATGGTCTGACCCGCTACTACCGCATGAAAGGCCACAACACACTGTGGCTGCCAGGTACCGACCACGCCGGCATTGCCACGCAAATCGTCGTTGAACGTCAGCTGGCCGCACAAAACATCACCCGCCACGACCTGGGTCGCGATCAATTCATCAACAAGGTATGGGAGTGGAAAGAGCAATCAGGCTCGACCATCACCGGACAAATGCGCCGCATGGGCGCAAGTGTTGATTGGTCACGCGAATATTTCACCATGGATGCCAAATGCTCCACGGCAGTCACCGAAGTCTTTGTCCGCCTGTTTGAACAAGGCTTGATTTACCGTGGCAAACGTCTGGTCAATTGGGACCCGGTGCTTAAAACCGCCGTCTCCGATCTGGAAGTCGAGAGCGTTGAGCAAGCCGGTTCGCTCTGGCATATCAACTACCCCTTGGTGGACGCAGACCCGGTTCGCGGCTTGACCCACCTGACCGTGGCCACCACCCGCCCCGAAACCATGCTGGGCGACGTGGCTGTGATGGTTCACCCGGACGACGAACGCTACGCCCACCTGATTGGCAAAGAGGTACGCCTGCCGCTGTGTGATCGCGAAATTCCGATCATCGCTGATGCCTATGTAGATAAAGACTTTGGCACCGGCGTTGTGAAAGTCACGCCCGCCCACGACTTTAACGACTACGCGGTGGGTCAGCGCCACAACTTGCCCCAGATCAACATCCTGACCCTCGATGCCAAAATCAACGACAACGCACCCGCGGTGTACCAGGGCTTGGACCGTTTTAAAGCCCGCGAGCAGATTGTTGCCGACCTGCAAGCCGAGGGTCTGCTCGACAGCATCAAGCCCCACACCCTGATGGTGCCCAAGGGTGACCGTACAGGTTCGGTGATTGAACCCATGCTGACCGACCAGTGGTTTGTCGCTATGAGCAAACCGGGTAAGGATGACCCCAGCGGCAAGTCCATCACAGAAAAAGCGCTGGAGGTGGTGGCCAACGGGCAGGTCAAGTTTGTGCCGGAACAATGGGTCAACACCTATAACCAATGGCTCATGAACATCCAGGACTGGTGTATTTCACGCCAATTGTGGTGGGGCCATCAAATCCCGGCCTGGTACGGCGACAACGGCGAAATATTTGTGGGGCGCAATGAAGAAGAGGTACGCGCCCAAGCTCTGGCCGCCGGCTATGACGGAGGATTAACGCGCGATGCGGATGTGTTGGACACCTGGTTTTCGTCCGCATTGGTACCCTTCTCCACCCTCGGCTGGCCTGAGCAAACACCCGACTTAAAACACTTTTTACCCTCCTCGGTGCTCGTCACCGGGTTTGACATCATCTTTTTCTGGGTTGCCCGGATGATCATGATGACCGTGCATTTTACGGGGCAGGTGCCGTTTAACGCTGTGTATGTGCACGGCCTGGTGCGCGATGCCGAGGGCAAAAAAATGTCCAAGTCCGAGGGTAATACGCTGGACCCGGTGGACCTGATTGACGGCATCGCCTTGGAACCCTTGCTGGCCAAACGCACAACCGGCCTGCGTCGCCCCCAGGATGCTCCCAAAATCGACAAAAAAACCCGCAAGGAATTTCCGGACGGCATCCCGGCTTATGGTGCAGATGCATTGCGCTTTACATTTGCCTCACTGGCCACCCTGGGCCGCAACATCAATTTTGATCAAAAGCGGTCCGAAGGCTACCGCAACTTCTGCAACAAGCTGTGGAATGCCACCCGCTTTGTGTTGATGAATACTGAAGGTCAGGACTGCGGATTGTCCGACCACAACGCCGACGCATGTACACCGGGTGGGTATCTGGACTTTTCACAGGCGGACCGCTGGATTGTCAGCTTGCTGCAGCGCGTAGAGGCCGATGTTGAAAAAGGGTTTGGCGAGTACCGGTTCGACAACATCGCCAACAGCATTTACCAGTTTGTTTGGGATGAATACTGTGATTGGTACCTGGAAATTGCCAAGGTACAAATCGCCAACGGCAGCGATGCACAACAACGCGCCACCCGACGCACACTGGTGCGGGTGCTGGAGACCATCCTGCGCCTGGCCCACCCGATCATCCCGTTCATCACCGAAGAGTTATGGCAAACGGTGTCAGTCGTGGCCGGCCGACGCAAGGCCGACGAAACAGCCAGCCTGATGGTGCAGGCCTACCCGCAATCGGTCCCCTCACGGATTGATGAGACGGCTGAAGCCTGGGTCGCGCGTTTAAAAGCCGCTGTGGACGCGGTGCGCGCCTTGCGGGGTGAAATGGCCTTGTCGCCTGCACAAAAAGCACCGCTGATTGCATCGTGCGAAGGCGATGCGGAACAACGAAGCTTCCTTCACACGGCAGCGCCCTCACTGGCTGCGATGGCCAAGCTGAGCGAGGTGCGTATTGTTGATCAGCTGCCCACCGATGCCATGGCACCCGTGCAGATCGTTGGCGGCTTAAAGCTGATGCTGCATGTTGAAATTGACGTCGCCGCTGAAAAAGAACGGATCGGCAAAGAGCTGGCCCGCGTAGTGGGCGAAATCGCCAAGTGCGACAGCAAACTGGGTAACGCAAGGTTTGTAGACCGCCTCCCGGCCACATCGGAGGAGGAGGACAAAGCACGTTTGGCCGA
>DAITMV010000151.1:0-7364 GCA_036834985.1 Burkholderiaceae bacterium
ATTCTCATCATAGCTGAGGATGTTTTCTTCTAAAAGCTGTGGCGCACTTTGTAAGCAAATTTGTTTGAATCGGGTTGGCACAAGCCTTGCAAAGCTATGCCGCGAGTTATTGATAAATTACAGGAGTTGTGGGATGAGAGCTTTAGGATTTAAATATGTGTTGGGCATCGCGTTGGCCGCTATCGCATGTGCGGTGTTTGCGCATGGCGATGTAACGCCCCAGTTGGTCGATACCAGAACCTTACCCAGCCTGGGTGATGAATGGCGCGAGTCCAACCCTTACAGCGGCAATAAGGAAGCCATACGGGTCGGTTCATCGGCCTACAATCAAAATTGTGCCCGCTGTCATGGTCTGGAGGTTATTTCCGGTGGTATTGCGCCCGATTTGCGCAAATTGTACGACGAGTGTGATGGGTATGCCGACGTGAAAAAGAAAACCGACTGCCATAAGGAAATGGACACCTATTTCCGCAATTCGGTGTTGGGCGGCAAAGTTCGCGATGGCCGTGTGTACATGCCTTCGTTTGCAGCGACCTTTAACCAGGAAGCCATCTGGGCCATCAAGGCTTACATCGAAACCCGCAAGTACGAATAAGTGGATGGCTTGAGCAGCAGCGTATAAAAGCAGGGGCGCACACGATGCGCCCTTTTTGGTTTGTAAAGTAGGAGACAATACAATGAACAAAAGACAATGGTTGCGCGGGGTAGTGGCTTCACTGGTGGTGGCAATGGGGTCCGCTGGAGCCTTAGCTAATGACGACACCTCGGACAAAGTGCTGTCCTCAGGTGTGCTCAAAGTGGCTGTATACAAAGAGTTTTCTCCCTGGCACGACGATGCCAAAGGTATTGACGTGGACTTGGCGTACGCGATTGCCGCCAAGCTGGGGTTAAAACCTCAGTTGATGCCGTTTGACGCCGACGAAAACATGAACGATGACCTTCGCAACATGGTGTGGAAGGGGCATTATTTAGGCTATGGGCCTGCCGATATCATGATGCATGTGCCGGTAGACCGCGTGTTGATGGAGGCCAATAACCAGGTCAAAATCTTTGCGCCGTATTATCGCGATCAAGTCAAGGTGGCGCGCGATGTTAAGAAGTTACCTACGCTGGATTCGCTAAGTCCTTTTACCAGCGAGAAAATGGGGGTTGAGGGCGCCTCTATTGCTTCGGTGGTGATGTTGGCGGCGGACGCGGGTCGTTATGTATCAAACGTCGTGAATTTTAAGACACCTGCCGATGCTGTTCAGGCGCTGCTTGATGGCAAAGTGGCTGCGGTGATGGCCACAGACGCCGAATTGCAGGCGGGTTTGAAAGACCAGGCCGGTGGCAGCGAAAAACCTTTCTTTATTGGCGATTTGACCTTGCCCGGTTTGCCTCCGAAAGGCTGGCCTGTGGGCATTGCAACCAAATCAAGCAATGAAGAGTTGGCGCGCCGTGTTCAAAAGGCAGTAAACGAATTAAACGACTCGGGCGAACTGGCAAAGATTTTTGCTAAATATCATGTGCGTGCCACCAAACCTTGAGGTGTTGGATGAATAAACTCTCAGTTTTGATGCTCAGCTTGATCATCGCCTTGCCGGGGTTCGCCCTGGCATTTGAGGCATATGTACCCAATGAGAAATCCGGCACCATCAGCTTTATTCAAGGACCGCCGGGGCAGGTGACCGATACGCTTAAAGTAGAGGGCAAACCGCGGGGTATTGCGGTATCCCCTGACGGTAAAACGCTGTATGTATCGGAGCAAAATGGTAATCAATTGCTTGTAATAGATACTGCAAGTCATTCAATTACTAGAAAAATACCGCTGGGTGAGTCGCCCGAAGGTGTGTACATCAACGCCAAAGGAACACTCCTGGCGGTGGCTGTTGAGCGCAGTAACAGTGTGTTGTTGCTCGATACAGCACAGGGCACGGTGACCGGCAAAATCAAGGTCAAGGGCGATAACCCCGAGCATGCGGTGTTTTCTCCCGATGGCAAGTATGTGTACGCCAGCGCCGAGGAAGACGATGTGGTTGACATCATCGATGTGGCCAAAAAGGCCCAAGTGGCTCAGGTTAAAATTGGCAAACGCCCGCGTGGCATCGCGTTTAGCCCGGATTCCTCCAAGGCCTTTATAGCCTGCGAGCTGGACGATGCCGTGTGGGTGCTGGATGTGAAAACCCGTAAAGTGATCAAACGATTGCCAGCGGGAGTTCGGGCGAACGGGATGGTGGCTGAACCCAATGGCAAACGTATCTTTGTCAGCAATGGCGGCGAAGGGTCGGTCATGCCGATTGACGTCACGACCTTGGAGGTCGGCCCGGCCATTAAGGTGGGTAATCGGCCGTGGAATATGGCAATCAGCGCGGATGGTTCACACCTGCTGGTCGCAGCGGGCCGTTCCAACGCGGTTTCTGTCATTCGTTTGTCTGATCTGGAGCGCCTGCCCGATGTGCCGGTTGGCGAGCTGCCCTGGGGCGTTGTTGCCCGCTAGTTGTTCCCCCTGTTTTAAAGCTGTCACCTGCACAACTGTTCCATAACGGAGCAGTTGTGTCGTATCTGCTCGCCTGCTTTTCGTAAAAACACACATTTAAGATGGCAATGTTCAGCAAACTTCATGCAAAACCGAGCTTGAAGCTGGCAAGGCATTTGCTCTGATTGCTGTAGAACTATCAAAACCACAACAACCAACACCTAAAGAGGAGTTGAGAGGATGCAGAAGTCTCTCCATATCAATCCGGACAAATGTACCGGTTGTCTGCAGTGTGAAATGGCGTGTAGTTTCGAAAACTACGGCGTTTTCAACACATCCAAGTCGCGTATCAAGGTATTTGACTTTCACCACACCGGCCGCAAGGTGCCTTACACCTGCACGCAGTGTGATGAAGCATGGTGTCTACACGCCTGTCCGGTCGAGGCCATCAAGCTCGACGCGGCAACAGGCGCCAAGTTGGTGATGGACGACATTTGCGTTGGCTGCAAGGTCTGCACCATTGCCTGCCCGTTTGGTACGGTCAACTACGTGCAGGAAACCGGCAAGGTCCAAAAGTGCGACCTGTGTGGTGGTGACCCCGCCTGTGCCGAGGCCTGCCCAACCGGTGCCATTACGTACGTGGACGCCAACTGGACTGGTTTGGACAAGATGCAACAGTGGGCCGACAAACTGGGCAACCAGCCTGCCGCGTAAGCGCCGCTGACACTGACTACACGTAATTAGCAGAATTAGGGAGACACACACATGTCATGGGCAGGCAAATTACTGCGCGTTAACCTCACCACAGGTACATGCAACTCAGAACCCCTCCGCATGGATTGGGTTAAACAATATTTGGGTCAGCGCGGGCTGGCAACAAAATACTTCGTTGAAGAAGTCGATGCCAACGTCGATCCGCTCAGCGCAGAGAACAAAATCATCTGGGCGACGGGTCCGCTGACCGGCACCATGGCCTCGACCGGTGGTCGCTACAGTGTGATCACCAAAGGCCCGCTCACCGGCGCCATCGCCTGTTCAAACTCCGGTGGTTACTGGGGGGCCGAGCTCAAGTTTGCCGGCTGGGACATGATCATTTTTGAAGGCAAGAGCCCCAAACCCGTGTACCTGTTTATTCAGGACGACGAGGCCAAGCTGCTCGACGCCTCCGATTTGTGGGGCAAGAGCGTCTGGGAAACCGAGCCGGCCATCAAGAACAAGCACCACGATCCGCTGATTCGTGTCTCGACCATTGGTCGCGCCGCTGAAACAGGTTGCCTGTACGCTGCGGTGGTCAACGACCTTCACCGCGCTGCTGGTCGCTCTGGTGTGGGTACGGTCATGGGTTCAAAGAACCTGAAGGCAATTGCCGTGCGTGGTACCAAGGGTGTTGGCAACATTCACAACCCCAAGGAATTCATGAAGGTGACCTTCGAGAAGAAGAAGATTCTCGCCGACAACGCTGTTACGGGGCAGGGCTTGCCAACCTACGGCACCCAGGTGTTGATGAACGTGATCAACGAGATGGGCGCCATGCCCACCCGCAACCACCGGGATGTTCAGTTTGAAGGTGCCAAGGATATTTCGGGCGAAAAAATGCACGAAAAGCGTCCCACCGACGGCAAAGCTAACCTGGTGACCAACCAGGCTTGTTTTGGCTGCACCATTGCTTGTGGCCGGATCTCCAAAATTGACGAAACCCACTTCACGGTCAAGAACAAACCCGAGTACTGGGGTGCGTCCGGTGGTCTGGAATACGAAGCAGCCTGGGCACTGGGCTCGGCCAACGGTGTAAACGATATTGAAGCGCTGACTTTCTCGAACTTTCTGTGCAACGAAGATGGTATGGATCCGATCTCCTTCGGTGCGACCGTCGGTGCAGTGATGGAACTGTACGAGATGGGTGTTCTGACCAAAGAGCAGATCGGCATCGAAGCTCCTTTCGGTTCAGCTGAAGCGCTGATCAAGATGACCGAGATGACTGTACGTGGCGAAGGCTTTGGCCGCGAAATCGCCATGGGCTCCAAGCGCCTGTGCGAAAAATATGGCCATCCCGAGTTGTCGATGAGCGTCAAAGGGCAGGAGTTCCCGGCCTATGACTCACGCGGCATTCAAGGCATGGGTTTGACCTACGCCACCTCCAACCGCGGTGCCTGCCACCTGCGCAGCTACACGGTTGCCTCCGAAGTGTTGGGTATCCCCGTGAAAACCGACCCCTTGGTTACCGAGGGCAAGCCAGGGCTGGTCAAGGCGTTCCAGGATGCAACCGCCGTGTTCGACTCAGCAGGTATTTGCGTCTTCACCAGCTTTGCCTGGACACTGGCCGACGTACAGCCTCAAGTGGCGGCTGCCTGCGGCGAGGAATACACCCTGGAAAACCTGGACCTGATCGGCGAGCGCATCTGGAACATGGAGCGCGACTTCAATAACCGCGCCGGTTTTACCCATAAAGATGACACGCTGCCGCCACGCCTGTTGAAAGAGCCCGCCAAGGTTGGCCCTGCCAAAGGGCTGGTCAACGGTCTGGATGTGATGCTGCCTGAGTACTACGCGATGCGTGGTTGGGACACCGAAGGTCGCCTGACCGACGCCACCCGTACTCGTCTGGGTCTATGAGCAAGGGCCTATGAAGCATTTGATCTTAGGCAATGGCCCTGCGGGGGTCATTGCGGCTGAATCCATCCGCAAACTGGCCCCCCGTGACGAAATCGTCATGGTGGGCAGTGAACCCGAGCCTCCGTACTCGCGTATGGCGATTCCTTACCTCCTGGTGGGCAATATTCAGGAGCAGGGAACCTACCTGCGCAAGTCAGCGGATCATTTTGACAAGCTGCGCATCCAGCTAATGGCCGGTAAAGCCACCGCACTGGATGTCAAGGCCAAAACCGTCACGCTGGAATCCGGCGAGGTACTCAGCTACGACAAGCTGCTGATCGCCACCGGTGCACGTCCTATTCGACCTCCGATTGACGGCATGGATCTGCCCGGTGTTCATCCGTGTTGGACGTTGGCCGACGCCCGACACATCATCGAGCTTGCCAAGCCCGGTGCACGCGTTCTGCAGATGGGCGCTGGTTTTATCGGCTGCATCATCATGGAAGCGCTGGCGCTTCGTGGGGTCAAATTGACGGTTGTTGAGATGGGTAACCGCATGGTGCCCCGCATGATGACTGAAGGCGCAGGTTCCATGATCAAGGCCTGGGTTCAAAAAAAGGGCGTTACTGTGTACACCGATACCAAGGTGGAGGCCATCGAAAAGCCCGGTTTACTGGGCACGATCGCCAGCACATTCGCCGGTAAGGACAACGCACCGTTAAAAGCCAAACTGGGTAACGGCGAAACGCTGGATTGTGACCTGATTATCTCGGCGACGGGTGTCAAACCGAATTTGGACTTTATTGCGGGTTCTGGCATTGAGGTTGAGGCCGGTGTTCTGGTGGACGACAACATGGCGACCAACATCCCTGACGTGTACGCGGCTGGTGATGTCACGCAGGCCCGGGATTTTTCAACGGGTCAGAAGGTGGTCAACATGATTCAGCCGGCTGCCGCTGACGATGCACGCACCGCCGCTATGAATATGGTGGGTCGCGCAACGCCCGGACGCGGAACGTTTGCCATGAACGTACTGGATACGCTCGGCTTGATCGCCGCCAGTTTTGGGCAGTGGTGGGGTGAAGACCCTGCCAAGGGTGGTGCGTCAGTGGAGCACAAGGATATGGAGAATTTCCGCTATATCCGTCTGGAGTTCAAAGACGATGTGCTCATCGGGGCGACCAGTCTGGGTCTGACAGATCACGTGGGTGTCTTACGCGGGCTGATTCAGGGCCAGGTGCATCTGGGTGAATGGAAAGACCACTTGCTGGCTGATCCATTGCGCATCATGGAAGCTTATTTGGCCACTGCACAAGCCCAAACCCAGTGGGGTGTCGTAAAATCGGCAGCATGATACGAATTACTTTCAAGCTGTTTGCGACACTGACTGAATACCTCCCCGCCCATCGCAAGGACAACATGGTTGATCTTGAGGTGGCGCGGGGAAGTACCGTCCAACAGATCATCGATCAGTTCAACCTGCCCGAAAAACTCACCCACCTGGTGTTGGTCAATGGTGTTTATTTGACGCCCATGGACCGCGCCAGTCGCGTGCTGCAAGAGGGCGATGCCTTGGCCATTTGGCCCCCCGTGGCGGGCGGCTAGATTTGCATTACACCTTACAGGATGTACCCGGACAACCCGGCGTTCGCGAGTTGGTGCGCGAGATGGGCTGCACCGAGAAAGAATTTATATCCTGGATTCCCGGTGCGGTCGGAGACCGCCTGTACGACGCGTTGCCTGGTTCTGTGGACGTCGCGATTGACTCCGGTCGGGCGGTGATTGCCTGGCAAGCCATGGCACCCCGGCGAATCGCCCTGGTGTCGATCCCTCGTTTGCTCGTTACGATGCGGTTTGAGGGGCTGAGTGAAGCGCAGATTGCTGCGTTTTTGAAGCGGTTTGATTTGTATACGATGCGTGGGGGCGGGTGATACGCCACGATTATTAAGCTGTGATACCTCGCTGTGCGGCGGGGCATGGGTTCGAGATGTTTCGGTTGGATGAGAAGCGCTGTGCGGTGGGGAGCTGGTTCGAGACAGCGCTCGCCCCTTTGTGGTGTGTGGCAGTATCGCTCCTTCGCCCTGCAGGATAGGGCGTTCGCTCAAGCTTCGCCGCTCACTGGGCCATCCTTTGGATGGCCGCCTATCCTGTGCGGGGTCGTCGCGGGGCTCGGCTTGATTGTCTCTCACCTGTGCCCCACCGCGTCGCGCGCGCATCACAATCGTGACACATACATCCCCGCTCACACAGGCTGACAGCACCATCAGGCCGAGGTCCCGGATGGGGGTGCACCGGTTGATTGGTCGCACAGCGACCC
>DAITMV010000152.1:0-7334 GCA_036834985.1 Burkholderiaceae bacterium
ATTTACAGCGCACCCTGCGTGGCAGGGTGGCTACGATGACAGCCTATAAACACTTCGGTCTGACCGCTCCAAGCAAGATCGCGGCACAGACCTCCATGAATATATAAGCCATTGAAGGCCATGCAGCCTGCAACACGCGCCTAGTTCAGTGTTTTAGGCGCAGCTGTTGCTGCTTTCTTTTTGACGATCTTTGGCTTTTTAATCGCTTCCTCGGCATCAACGCCGTTCGAAGCACTTTCCTTCAGTTCACGCACCGGGGTGGCCGCTTTTTTGACCACGGTCGGCGTGTTGACTACCTTCAACTCATTGGAGGCTGAGTCAACGGGTTCGGCTGCCTGCTGAGCAACGGCTTGCTTTTTGACGATCTTGGCTTTTTTTACCTCAGACGCCCCGGCTTTCAAGCCTGTAGGTCCCAGTGCCTGAAGCGCCTGTTCAAGCTCAGCCAGCGCATCACCCGTGTAGACCGACAAACGCTGCATCGACGGCAACGCATCATGGTCGCCTGTAAAGGCCACGTTAAATTGACCGGCGTAGCTTACCACCGTGATGTTCAAGGCCTGTCCGTGAGGAATCAGGGACAACGGATAAAACTGCTGCAACTGCGCGCCAGAGAAATACAGCGGTTTATCTGGCCCGGGCACGTTGGAGATCACGGTGTTAAAAATCGGCCGTGTGATACCTCCCAGGCCCGTCATCAACTGCATCATCATAGGTGCCATCAGCAGCATGGTATAGTTGTTGATACCCTCTTTGGGCAACTTTTGCAGGCTTTGCTTGGCCTCTTTGGTCGAATCACAAATGGCCTGCAAACGCTTGACGGGATCGGTCACATGGGTATTGAGGTTGGCGATGATAAAGCTGATCGCATTACCGCCTGCCTCGTCATCTTTGGGGCGAACCGACACCGGCAAACCAGCGGTCAGCGGCTCATCAGGCAGCGACTGCCGTTCAAGCAAATAGCGACGTAGCGAGCCCGCACAAATCGCCAAAAATACATCATTGACACTGGCATTGCCCAACTCGGCCACGCGCTTCATGCGCTCCATGGTGTATTGCTGGGTTGCAAACCGGCGGGCACCCGATACGCGGCCGTTCAAAATCGACTTGGGGCCCGAGAACGGCAAAGCGCGGCTCAGGTTAGTGCGATTGACCGCCTCTTTGGCCATGCTCATAAAGGCTTTGGCCACACTGGGCAAAGAGCGCGAATTCAAACGTGCGGTGTCCCAGGCATGGCGCATCTGCTCAACCACATTCACGGGAGCTGCCGATGGACGGGAACTGACTTTAACGCCAATGGCCCACGGTGCGGGCAAATCGTAACTTTCTTCGGCACTGGTGCTGAAAATGCGTTGCATCAGACGGATGGCACCCACACCGTCAATCAAGGAATGGTGCATTTTCATGTACATCGCAAACCGCCCACCGGACAAGCCTTCGATGATGTGGCACTCCCACAGCGGGCGATGAAAATCCAGTCCATTCGAATGCAGGCGCGAGATCAGCGTACCCAGCTCGCGCTCACCCCCCGGTTCGGGCAAGGCACTGTGGCGCAGGTGATAATCCAGATCAACGTTTTCTTCGACGATCCAGCTTGGTACCACCGTCAGCAGCTTGGGGCTGGATACCCGGTAGTTAAAAGGAGGGGCAAATGTTTTACAGGCCCGCATCCGCTCAACGAGGCCTTTGACACCATCGGGATGACGGTCTGGCAACGGGGAAAATATTGCCATGCAACCAACGTGCATCGGTGTTTCGCGAGACTCCACATACAACCACGATGCGTCTAAAAGAGGGATTGATTTACGGGCCATTCACATGCTCCTGTTTTCTTCTTATAGCTACAAAATACGAAATTTGTCAGATAGTTAGCGCTATGATTGCGCCTTGGTACAATAGATTCATGACATCTATACAGAATACTTCCGAACCTCTCCAAAGTGATTCAAGCTTGAGAAATATTTTATGGCCAATCCGGGTCTACTATGAAGACACCGATGCAGGTGGCATTGTGTATTACGCCAATTATCTGAAGTTTTTTGAACGCGCGCGTACCGAGTGGTTGCGCAGACATCAACTGGGTCAGCATGACCTGGCTGTCAACCATCGCATCTTCTTTGTCGTTAAAAAGGCGTATACCGATTATTATCAACCGGCGCGCCTCGATGATGAACTGACCGTGTCCGTCGTCGTCGAAAAACTGGGCAAAGTGGCTGTGGAGTTTTATCAACAGATACACCGCGGCGAGCAGTTGTTGGTAGAGTGCCGAACCAAGGTAGGATGTGTCAGCGCCGACACCTTGCGGCCGGTCGCCATACCCGAATCAGTCCATGCAAAACTCGCCGGCCTGCACGGAGTACAATAACGGGGTTTGACTGGCTGCGCCCTGGCCGAAATTACCAGTGCAATATCCGTGTAATAGCCTGTCGATTGATCAACCGTTTTTCATCGGAAAGTCCAATGAGCACCACCGAAGATATGTCCATACTCAGCCTGGTCTTAAACGCCAGTCTGCTTGTTCAACTGGTGATGGGTATCCTGTTTTTTATCTCCGTTGCATCCTGGACCACAATTTTCCGCAAATGGTTTGCCATCAAACAGGCTCAAAGCCAAACCGACGAGTTTGAACGTGATTTTTGGGCCGGTGGCGATTTGAACAGCCTGTATCAACGGGCCTTGAACAACCGGGGCGAATCCGGAGCTTTGGAACGTATTTTTGAAGCCGGCATGCGCGAATTCTTGAAAGGCCGCCAGCAAAAAGGCCTGACCGACCGCAACCTGCTGATCGACGGCGCCCGCCGGGCGATGCGGGCCGCCTACCAGCGCGAAGCCGATGCGCTCGAACGCAACCTCGCCCTGCTCGCCTCGGCGGGGTCGGTCAGCCCCTACATTGGTCTGTTTGGTACGGTGTGGGGCATCATGCATTCATTCCGGGGTTTGGCCAGCGTTCAACAAGCCACTCTGGCCAATGTAGCACCCGGTATTGCCGAAGCGTTGGTGGCCACTGCCATAGGCCTGTTTGCTGCCATTCCGGCAACGGTCGCTTACAACCGCTATGCCCACGACATCGATCGCGTGTGCACCCGGTTCGAAAGCTTCATCGAAGAATTCCTCAACATTCTGCAGCGACAGGGCTAACCCCATGGCAGGCGATATACGTGGTCGGGGGCGCGGTCGACGCGCCATGAACGAAATCAACGTCGTGCCCTACATCGACGTCATGCTGGTGTTGTTGGTGATCTTTATGGTCACCGCCCCCATGATGACGCCGGGCGTACTCGATCTACCCTCAGTCTCCAAAGTCAACATGGCCCAGCAGGACCGTCCCATTGAAGTGGACATTCAAGCCGATGGCAGCGTATCCCTGCGCGATACCAAAACCGGCCAGGACACCAAGGTCAGCAAACAGGGGCTGGCCGATGCCGTCAAAGCGATGATGGCCGACACGGAGCGGCCCGTGGTGATCGCCGCCGACAAATCCGTCAAATACGAACTCGTGATGCAAGCCATGGACGATCTGCAACGTGCACAGGTGGCCAAGGTTGGCCTGCTGCTCAAGCCGTCCCGTTAACCCAGTGCCCAACTCCCCGACACAGTCATGAGCCGCCCTCCGTCATCTGACCGACACGAACCCGCCAGCCGCCAGCTGGACGATGAGCTGTGGTTGGGCACGGCCCCCAAGCTGAGGGCCGACAACGAAGCGCCAGACCTCACACACGCCAGCACTCGCACACTCTCGTTTGATGTCGACTCCGAGCAGGCGCTGATTCTCGAAGACCCCTATGGCAAACGGGGCGGCATCATGGCCATGGCGGTTCACGCCCTGCTGATCGCCGCGCTGTTTTTCAGCGTTCAATGGTCGACCAAACCACCCGTCGCACTGCAGGCGGAGCTGTGGACGGCACTGCCCTCAACACCCAGCACACCTGTGCCGCCACCTGTACCTGTGGTACCCCCTCCCCCCCCACCGGAGGTGGTAGAGCCTGTCAAACCACCCGTGGTAAAACCTGATATCGCCCTGCCCGACGAAAAAAAGAAAAAACCACCTAAAGAAGAGCCCAAGAAGGAAGAGCCTAAAAAAGAGGTAAAAAAAGAAACGCCGAAGAAGGAAGAGCCTAAAAAAGAAGAACCCAAAAAGGACATCAAAAAAGAGCCAGCCAAGCCCGACCCGGCCATGGCCAAGCTCCGTGATGACGACCTCAAGCGCGCTCTGGCAGCGGCTGGCGGCGCCACGGGGCCTGCCAATTCAAACGTGAATGCGGCCGGTGTGCGGGGTGATCCCGGCTACAGCGACAAAATTCGAGCGCGCATATTAGGGAACATTGTGTTTAATGCACCGTCAGATATGGCGGGCAACCCGGAAGCCGTTTTTGTGGTGGACCAGTTGCCCACTGGCGAAATCCTGTCGGTTAAAAAAATAAAATCCAGTGGCGTATCCGCATGGGACGATGCGGTCGAGCGCGCCATACGGAAATCTGATCCGCTTCCCAAAGGGAAAGACGGAACAGTCACGCGCCAGTTAGAACTGAGTTTTCGTCCCAAAGATGTCCGTTAAGCGGGCCCCAAGGCACATGCCTATAATGCGAAGGTTAACAAGCCCGGCGAATTGGTAACAAGACGGGCCAGCCTCATGATGGCAAGGATATACATGCAGAATTTGAAGTCTTTTTTATGGATCCGGGCAGCCTGGGTCGTCATGGCGTTAACGCTAGGCACTGCCGCACACGCACAACTGAGGATCGAAATCTCCGGCGTTGGCGCTACACAAATTCCGATTGCGATTGCCAACCTGCAAGGTGAAAACGACACCCCCGAGAACTTGTCCTCCATCATCAAGGCCGACCTGACTCGCAGCGCTCTGTTCCGAACGTTTGATGTCAATGGTCAAACCATGAACGAGAACAGTGCCATCAACTTTGCCGAATGGCGCACCAAAACAGTCGACGCGCTGGTGGTGGGCTCGGCCTCCCGGCTGGCCGATGGCCGGTTTGATGTGCGTTACCGCCTCTACGACATCGCCAAACAACAAATGCTCGCGGGTCAGGCATTTGCCGTGCCGGCCTCCGCCTTGCGCTTGACGGCCCACCGCATCGCCGATCAAATCTACGAAAAACTGATGAGCGAGCCCGGCGTGTTCAGCACCCGGTTTGCTTACGTGACCAAAAACGGCGACAAATTTTCGCTGCAGGTGTCTGATGCGGACGGTCAAAACGCTCAAACAGCGCTCGTATCACGCGAACCAATTATTTCCCCCGCGTGGTCACCGGATGGTTCCAAGCTGGCGTATGTCTCGTTTGAGACCAAAAAACCAGTCATTTACGTGCATTCGATTGCCACCGGGCAACGTGTACCGATTGCCAACTACAAAGGCAGCAACAGTGCGCCTGCGTGGTCACCCGATGGCAGCAAACTGGCGGTCGTGCTGACCCGCGATGGCAGTTCACAGATTTACCTGCTTAACGCCGATGGTTCAAACCTGCGTCGACTGACGCAAACCAGCGGGATCGACACGGAGCCTGCGTTCTCAGCTGATGGTCGCAGCATTTATTTCACCTCTGACCGTGGGGGTGGTCCGCAAATCTACAAGATGTCACCCGACGGCAGCAACGTGACCCGGGTTACGTTCAAAGGCAACTACAATATTTCACCCAAACCCAGTCCGGATGGTAAATACCTCACCTACATTTCGCGTCGTGAAGGTCGATTCCAGGTCACGGTGACTGAATTAAACAGTGGCGACGAGGCAATCCTGACGGACACGACACGTGACGAAAGCCCGAGCTTTTCGCCCAACAACCGTTTTATTTTGTATGCAACGCAATCTGGAGGCCGGGGCGTATTGGCCGCCGTATCGCCAGATGGCAGAATCAAACAAAAGATCAGTACCTCTGCCGGCGACGTCAGAGAGCCCACTTGGGGTCCGTTTTTAAAATTTTAAGCTGGAGAACACCATGAAACCCGCCCGCCTGTTAACACTCGCGACATTAACAGCCACTTTACTTGTTGCAGCCTGCAGCTCTAATGTCCCCTTAAAAGACACCAAGGCCCCTATTGAGGACAAAACCGGCTCAGCTCCAAAATCACAGCCACAGTCTGACCCGCGCGGCGTAACGACCGTTGAACCCACGGTTAAAGATCTGGACCCACTGAACGACCCCAAGGGCGTCTTGGCCAAACGCAGTGTGTACTTTGACTACGACAGCTACGACGTCAAGGGTGAGTACAAACCACTGGTTGAAGCCCATGCACGCTATTTGCTCGCACACAAAAACCAGAAACTCGTCATTCAGGGGAACACCGACGAGCGTGGTGGCAGTGAATACAACCTGGCACTGGGTCAGCGCCGTGCGGATGCGGTTCGCAAACTGATGAATTCGCTGGGCGTCCCCGAGACAGCACTTGAAACGGTCAGTTTTGGCAAGGAAAAACCCAAAGCGGCTGGCAGCACCGAAGAAGCATGGGCCGAAAACCGCCGCGCTGATCTGGTGTATCAATAATGGCTGCGGCCGCTTACGCAACAGGCCGCGTGCGTCGCGGCCTGTTGCCTCTGATTTGCGCAGGGTTGCTGGCCGGTGTATCGATGCAGGGGGCCAACGCCGGCCTGCTCGAGGATGATGAAGCCCGCAAGGCCATACTTGAACTGCGCACCAAGACAGATACCCAGCAAAAACAGCTGGCAGATATCATCAGCCGTCTGGAAAAACTCGAGTCCATGGCCAAGGGGCAACTGTCCCTGGCCCAGGACCAGGAGACCATGCGCCATGACCTGGCGAAAATCCGCGGCGACCTTGAAGTTGCTGTGAATGAGCTGGTGCAAACCCAGCGTAAATCCAAGGATCTGTACTCGGATCTGGATGGACGCATCAAAAAGTTCGAACCCAAGCCGGTCATGATCGACGGTAAAAATGTGGCGGTCCCGATGGACCAGCTCAACGCCTATGAAAATGCATTGGGTATTTTTAAATCGGGTGAATTCCAGCCCGCCGCCAGTGCATTTGATCAATTCGCCAAGCGTTATCCCGACAGTGCCTACACACCGTCTGCCCTGTATTTTCAAGGCAGCGCCCTGTATGCACTTAAAGATTACAAAGGCGCGATGGCGGCTCAAAATGAGCTGGTCAAGGGATATCCCGACTCAGCCCGGGCACCGGATGCGATGCTGAACATCGCCAGCAACCAGTTGGAGCTTAAAGACAAAAAAGCGGCCCGTAAAACGCTGGAGACGCTGGTGGAGCGCTACCCGGAGTCTCCTGCTGCAGCGACCGCCAAAGACCGTCTGAAAGTCATCAAGTAAGCCATGGATACGCCAGATATCTCCTCCCTGAATCACTGGGTTC
>DAITMV010000153.1:0-7318 GCA_036834985.1 Burkholderiaceae bacterium
CTCCCCACAGCACAGCGCTTCTCATCCAACCGAAACATCTCGAACCAGCTCCCCACAGCAAAGCGGATCTAATCCAACCGATACGCCTCGAACCACAGCGGACCTGAACAGCGTCGAATCAAGACGACCTACCCCCGCCGCTGTGACAGCAACTCATGAAACAACGCCAGCCGGTCCTGGCTGAGCAGCCCCTGCTCAATCGCACTCTGAACCGCACAATCAGGCTCCTGCTGATGTTGGCAATTATGAAACCTGCACGTTTGGGCCAGCTCGGTGATATCAGCAAACGCCGTATGAATGTCCCCTTCGCTTAAATGCGCCAACCCAAACGCCTGAAAGCCTGGAGAGTCGATAATCGCGCCACCACTGGGCAGGCGGTGCATCAGCGTGGCGGTGGTGGTGTGTTTGCCACTGTTAAGCGCTTCAGAAATGCCGGCGGTGGCCACTTGTGCATTCGGCACCAGGAGGTTTACGAGCGTTGATTTACCCATGCCCGATTGTCCAAGTACCAGACTCGTTTTGTCGTGAGTCAATGAACGAAGCGCCTCTGCAATCTGCTGGTTTCCTTCTGTCAATGAGACGGGCTTGATCAAGACATGGTCAGGGACCCACACCCGCAATCGTGCGATTTCCTGCGCAAGGTTGTCGATCAAATCGGTTTTATTCAACAATACAATGAGCGGGACCTCGCTGATTTCACACGCTACAACGGTGCGGCACACTAGTGCGGGCGAGTAAGGCGGGGAGATGGCCAAGACCAAAATCACCTGATCCAGATTGGCGGCGAAGGTTTTGCTTCGAAATTCGTCTGATCGGTAGACCAGGTTGCGCCGCTCGGTGATCTGTTCGATCCACGCCTGCTCCTGCCCCGAGGGGCGCATCTGAATGTAGTCCCCAACCGCTACTTCCACTTTTTTGCCCCGACTAAAGACCTGCCAGCGCTTACCCGTGGCATCTTGGGCAACACTGTGGCGCCCAAACGTCGCGACTACCCTAGCATTCCGCTCCGAGGCGTCTTGAACCATGGGCTCTGCGGTCGAGCAAGGGGTCGGAGCGGTTGCGGCGGATGAGTGAGCCGGGTCGGCGACAGGGCTTGCAGTGTGCGGCGATTTTGCTTTTTTGCTGCGAATCGGTGAGCGGGCGGTATGCGTGGTGTCATCACGCTCGTGTAGTTCATTCAGCCAGCTTTTATCGGAGCTGCGCTTATTCATAGGTGGTGTGTTGGATCACTGTTCAGGCACCATGGCCTGCAGCCGCGTCCATTGCGCGTTGAGCAGGCAGGCTACAATCCAGTCGTTATCGCTGATGCCACCGGCACTATGGGTGCTTAAGCGAATGGTGCAGGTCTTAAAGCCAAACTGTACCTCTGGATGATGATCTTGATCGCGGGCAATCCGCATCACCTCGCCAATAAACGGCTCCATCTCGTTAAAGTGCTTAAAGATGTAGGTCGCCTGTAGTGTGGGTACGGTGACGCCCATGCACGCTGCCGTGGAGTCCGCCGTTGTTTCGGTCTGGAGTGTCCACGGTGAGGTGTTGCCCAACATGGCAAGCTGCTCGACGATCAGGTCGACTGGCCATTGTCCGCTGGCGTCAATGTGTGTACATCGTCGGAGCAGCCATTGTGTTTCGGATCGCAGCGTGATCATCATCCGTACTCCTGCTGTTATGCGGGCAGATTCTTAAGTCGCGCTATCCGTATGCTGGCTGGCGGGTGCGAATCGTAGAAGGCCGAGTGCAGCGGATCAGGTGTCAGCGTGGACGCGTTGTCCTTGTACAGCTTGACCAGGGCATCAATCAGATCGGTGGCCTTGGCGTGCTGCGCAGCATAGGCATCGGCCTCAAACTCATGTTTGCGCGACAAGATCGACATCAGGGGTTTAAATGGGAAGGTAAAGTAGCTCAGCGTCAGAAAAAACAGCAGTAGTGCCAGCGCGTCATTCGAACCCGTCAACGAGGGAGTGACACCCAGACCGGTGTAAAACCACACGCTGCCCATCAATGCATCCAGTACACGCAGCATTACCAGGCTAAACACAAACGTGAAAGCCAGGTGTTTGAAGACATGCTTTTTCTTGAAGTGCCCCAGCTCGTGCGCCAGCACGGCTTCAATCTGATCGTTACTCAGGCGTGAGAGCAGGGTGTCAAAAAATACGATGCGTTTGGCTTTTCCCAAACCGGTAAAGTACGCATTGCCGTGGCTCGAGCGGCGGCTGCCGTCCATCACAAACAGACCGTTCGAAGAAAACCCGCATCGAGTCAGCAACTGTTCGATGCGCGTGCGTGTATCGCCTGCTTCCAAGGGTGTGAACTTGTTGAACAGAGGAGCAATCACCGTGGGATATAAAATCATCAAGGCGACGCTGAAAATACACCACACCGCCCATGCCCACGCCCACCAATAACTGCCAGCGGCATGCATCAGGTACAAAATGGCCCCCAGAATTGGCGCTCCCAGGGCGGCACCCAACACCAGGCCCTTGGCCCAATCGCCCCAGAATAAACCCGGTGTCATGTTGTTAAATCCGAATTTGGATTCAAGGGTAAATTGTTTGTAGTAGGCAAACGGTACTTCAATGACACTGCTCACCAGGCCGACCGCACCGACCAGCAATAGCCCCGACAGTACCGGGCCTGTCGAGCTGCCAGTCACGGCATGAACGGTGTTGTCCAGCCACTGCAGCCCACCCATCAGTGTCAATCCGAGGGTGATCGCTGTGTCAACCCACAATGCGATCATTCCAAAACGGGTTTTGGCAATGGTATAGTCAGCGGCCTTTTGGTGCGCAGCCAATTCAATCTGACCCGCGAATTCCAAAGGAACCTGGGTGCGGTGTTGGGCAATGTGTTGAATTTGACGTTGAGCCAGCCACAAACGTGTTGTGACGGTCACTACAAGCGCAGCAATAAAAATCCAGGTAAACACAGCAGTACAACCTTATTGGTAAGCATCAGGAAAATTATGTCACAAGCACCCGAGAACGGCACTCTGGCAGCAGAACAAACTGCCCCCACCCCCATCATACGCGACGAGACGCGTCTTATCTGGATCGATATGGAGATGACAGGGCTTGATCCGATGAACGACCGTGTGCTGGAAATTGCTGCCGTTATCACCGACTCCCAGTTGAACGTGGTCGCCGAAGGGCCAGTATTGGTCGTTCATCAAAGCGATGAACGCCTTGATGCGATGGACAACTGGAATAAAAGCACCCACGGCAAATCCGGTTTGATCCAGAAAGTCAAAGACTCAACGCTGACCGACGAGCTGGTCCAGGAGCAGATGCTGGCGTTTTTAGCCCAATATCTGCCGGCCGGAAAAAGCCCCATGTGTGGTAACAGCATTTGCCAGGACCGCCGCTTCATGGCCCGCTACATGCCGCAGTTGGAGTCATTTTTTCACTACCGCAACCTGGATGTCAGCACGCTCAAAGAATTATGCAAACGCTGGAAGCCGGAGTTGGCGCGCGGCTTTCAGAAAAAGAGCAAACACACGGCGCTTGCCGACATTTACGAGTCGATTGACGAACTCAAGTACTACCGGGATACATTCATCAAACTTTGATGCTGCCAGACTGTACGCACCAGCAGTGCAAACAACAAGACGGCCGCCAGCGCTAGGCTGGCGATGGCGGCGATCCAGAACCCCCTGGCCATGCCCGCGGGGGTCTGCATCAAGCCCAGCCATACACCACCTGTCAGTCCGATCCCCCACAAACACACTGCAAAAATCACCATCGGCAGGGTCGCCACGCGGTAAGCCCGCAACGCAAACGCACACACTGCCTGCAGTCCGTCAAAGAGGTGGTACATCGCGACAAGTGGAATCAGTTCTTTTGCGACCGCAAAGGTGGCTTCATTCTGGGTGTAAAACCCAATCAAAAGATCCTGTCCCCAGTACAGCACATTGGCCATGGTGATTCCCAGCAGCACGGTCACCAACAGCCCGGCCGCAATAAACCGTCTAGCCTGTAGTGGTTCGCCTGCGCCCAGGCGTTGCGAGGCCATCACCGAGGTGGCATTGGCCAGCGACAGTGGCATCATGTAACAGGTGGCCGATAAATTGGCCACAATCTGATGGCCTGAGACCTGATCCACCCCAAACCGCGCCACCAGAATAGCAACCAGCGTAAATGAAGTGACTTCAATGATATAAGCGCCTGCAATGGGTATGCCCAGTTTGGCGATATTGCCCATCACGGCCCATTGCGGTGCAGCCAACCATCCAGCGGTTTTGTAACGTGTGTATCGGGAATCGACGACCCACAGGCCCCATGTAATCAAGGTAGCCACCCATACGCTGATGGCGGTGGCCCATCCACAACCCGCCGCTCCCAACGCAGGGATGCCAATCCCGCCAAACATCAGCCAGGCATTGAGCGGTACCTTGATCGCCAGCATCAGTACTTGCAGCCGCATCACCACCTTGGGCATGGAGATGGCTTGATGCGTGGTATAGAACACCCTGAAAACCAGCGCAGCGGGTAAGCCGACGGCGATGCCGTGCAGGTAGCCGCGGATGTCGTGATCAAGGGTGGGGCTGGCGTGAGCCAAGGCGAGCAGCGGGTCAGGATAAAGCATGACGATGATGCCGCAGGCTGACAGCAAGGCGGCCAGCCACAAACCTTGCCCCAGCGTTTGCCCTACCTTGGCGTAATGCTTGGCCCCAAAATGCTCCGCCGAAATGGGTGTAATGGCCAGAATGACCCCCATCAGCCCTACATAGAGACTGATGTATACCGAGTTGCCCACTGCCACTGCGGCCAACACATCAGAGCCTGCATGGCCAGCCATCAGGCTGTCGACCACACCGTTGGCCATGACGGCGATCTGACCTACAAAGACAGGCCATGCCTGCTTGAAAAGCGCTTTGTAGGTGAACAGATGTTGATTGAATCGGGTTTGCAGGTATGAACTCATGGCGTTAAGAGGGTGTTGCCAGCGGGGAGTTCACGGTAGCCTTTTAAATAATCTGAACCGTTCGCTGCGGTCAGAGATACGGCGACCTTCCCAGATATACTCCCAGCGATCGGTTTTGACCTCAAGCGCACTGGCCGGGTCCGGATTGTCCTGAACCAGCAGCCAGCCGCATTCCTCGGCCCGCAGATTTTTTCGCAAAAATGCGTCTTTGCGCACCTGCAAACCACCAAAATAGACAAATGAGGCTCGTTGGGCCAGCCCCAGATTGCGGGTCGCAACGCAATCGGTGTTCTCGCCTATAGCCAGTGCCAGGGATTTTGCAACGTTCTGATAGGTTTTGCCGTAGTTAATATAAGGCAGCCATAAGGTCATCAGCAGCAACCACACAAGTGTTGTACCCCCTGCCGAGAGCACCATCGCTCGCCACACCGCCCGAGGGTGCGTCTTGACGCGCCAGGTCACCAGTCCAATCCATACCCCGGTGGCCAGCAAGGCGACTGCAACTTCCATCGGGACGGTCACCGGTGTAAATCCCGGGGCCAGCTTGGAAAAATTACGTGATATTTGGGCGGGTACGCCAAAGGTCATGGCGCTGTAACCAAGCCAGATCAACAGGCTGGCGCTGGTAAATACGGTCAGGGCAAACCAGTCGATCAGGCTGATCAACGCTCGACGCAGGGTGGCCAAACCGAGGGCGCCCAGCAGTGACAGCGGTGCAATCAGCGGAAACAACTCGCTTTCCTGGTTGTCTGACAGGAAACCCAGACTGAGCACAATGCCCGCTACCGCCGCCAACGGTATGCGCAGTCCGGCGGAGTCCATTTTGTGCCGATGATGCCATACGGCCCACACACTCAGTGGCCACAAAGGCCATAAAAACCAAACACCGGTTTTCAGGTCGGACGGCAGCTCGCTGGTCAAGTGATTCAGTGACGGGCCGCTGAACTGGTTAAAGTTCCATTCCCACCAGTGCTGCAGCCACTGGTCCCCATACGGCATGTTGGTGACCCAAACCGACCACGCAGCCCATCCCACACCCAGAACAATAAAGGCACGGGCCAGTCGATGTCCGAGCCCGAAACGCAAGGAGGGATGTGCCATTGAGCCTATCAACAAGGCGGCGACAACCCAGAGCCCATGAACCCACCCGCGTGCCAATACGGTGACCAGCATCCCTGCGCCCAGGCCCCAGCCCGCAGTGATCGGGCGGTCCAACGAACGTACGGCAGCCAATAAAATAAGCGCGATACCCAGCAACTCGCCCACTTCTGCAACGGTTTGGTGCGATCGCAGCAGCAATCCCAGGGTGGCTAGCAGACACAGCACCGACGCATCAGCGACTGTGCGGGCGTATTCCAGACGGCCGGGGGCCAGGCCGAGTGGGTCGGGAGGTTGTAATTCCGGGCGTTTGGCGAGTCGAAAGGCGGTTTCCCAGATGGTCCAGGCCAATAGCACCAACCAGACGGCGTACCCCAGACGAATCGCATCATCAAGCCAGCGCGGCGAGCCGCCTGTCTCATGCCATACCTTGCCAAACAAGGCGCCGACCCATAGGGTCAAGGGGCCTTCCTCGGCGATTGCCACGCCGGCGATATTGGGTGTGGCCCAATGTTGTACAGACCCTGTCGCCATGGTGATGGCTTGGCCAAAGCCAATGGCGTCCTCAGACTTCCATGGGTCACGGCCTAGCAAGCCCGGCAGGGCGTATACGGCGACCAATAACCACAGCAGCCAGCCAGGCAGACGCTGCAGTGCGGAAGAAGGGCGTTTATCTTGCATGGTGGAATGTTAACGCAACGCATCGGGTAGATGACGTATACAAACAAAAAAGCAGCGCGCCATACAGGGCTGCTGCTTTTGTTTGCTTCTGTACCGAAGGCGACACCGAATTACCGGCGAAGCCACGTTGCGTCGATGAATTACTTGGCAGACTTAAAGCGGTCAAATTTCTGACGGAACTTCTCAACGCGACCTGCAATGTCCATGATCTTGGACTGGGCGCCAGTGTAGAAGGGGTGTGATTCAGAAGAAATATCCAGCTTGACCAGTGGGTATGTTTTACCTTCGTGCTCTGTGGTTTCACGAGACTTGACGGTGGAACGGCAAATAAAACGGAAACCGTTTGTCATGTCCTGGAAAACTACTTCTTGGTACTCGGGGTGAATGCCATCTCTCATGATAAATCTCCAAAATCTTCAGTGCGCAGCCAGGTTCGATATGCTGTGCGTCAAACCCACTTGCGCGGTTGCTAAACACGTAACCCATTAATATAGCACTGAAAGCGTGGTCTGTCACGTTTTGGGTGTTGGGACGGTGTTGCTAGTGCGCTGTGCGATTGGGTACAGGTTCGAGACAGCGCTCGCCCCTTTGTGGTGTGTGGCGGTATCGCTCCTTCGCC
>DAITMV010000154.1:0-7300 GCA_036834985.1 Burkholderiaceae bacterium
CGCACAGCGACCCGATGGGCGCGCGAAGCTTAAGCCCATCTATCAACCGGCAGCCCTCAGACGGAAACAGACCGAGCGCCGTGCGGTCAGCCTAGGTGGGCGGGGAGGTAATTAACCAGACCAAGCTTCGTGCGGACGAGGTGGTAACTAACAAAGACCGAGCTTCGTGCGGGCGAAGTGGTAACTAACAAAGACCGAGCGATGCGCGGTCGGAGAGGTACAAAACAAAAAGCCCCGCCAACTTTCGTCAACGGGGCTCTCTTATCAGCTGCGATTAAGCAACCAATTGTGCCTTCTCGGCGATATCCACAAAATCCTTGATCTGGTCAAAGTTCATGTAGCGGTAAATATCACCAGCCTTCTGGTTAACGATATTGACCTGCTCCAGGTACTCCTGAACCGTTGGGATCTTGCCCATCAACGCGCACACGGCAGCCAGTTCGGCTGAACCCAAATACACGCGGGTGTTGATACCCAAGCGGTTCGGGAAGTTACGGGTTGATGTGGAAATCGCGGTTGAGCCTGTGCGGATCTGCGCCTGATTACCCATACACAGCGAGCAACCTGGCATTTCCATACGGGCACCGGTACGACCCAAAATGCCGTAATAACCTTCTTCGGTCAGCACGTACTGATCCATCTTAGTTGGAGGTGCAATCCACAAACGGGTTGGGATATCAGTCTTGCCTTCAAGAATCTTGCCGGCTGCACGGAAGTGACCAATGTTGGTCATGCAAGAACCGATAAACACTTCATCGATCTTGTCGCCCGCTACTTCAGACAGGAACTTCACATCATCCGGATCGTTCGGGCAAGCCAAAATAGGCTCTTTAATGTCAGCCAAATCAATCTCGATGACGGCTGCATAATCAGCGTCTGCATCACCTTTGAGCAATTCGGGATTGGCGATCCAGGCTTCCATGGCGCGAATGCGACGTGACAGGGAACGTGGGTCCTGGTAGCCGTTGGCAATCATCCACTTCATCAGTGTGATGTTAGAGCGCATGTATTCGATGATCGGCTCTTTGTCCAGATGCACGGTACAACCGGCAGCAGAACGCTCAGCAGACGCATCAGACAATTCAAACGCCTGTTCAACTTTCAACTGAGGCAAACCTTCGATTTCGAGGATACGGCCAGAGAAAATGTTTTTCTTGCCCTTCTTCTCAACGGTCAGCATGCCGCCTTTGATGGCGTACAGAGGAATGGCATTGACCAGATCACGCAAGGTCACGCCAGGCTGCATTTCACCTTTAAAGCGAACCAGCACCGACTCAGGCATGTCCAGAGGCATCACGCCTGTTGCTGCAGCAAAAGCCACCAGGCCAGAACCAGCCGGGAAGGAAATACCAATCGGGAAACGGGTGTGTGAGTCGCCGCCAGTACCGACCGTGTCAGGCATCAGCAAACGGTTTAACCAGGAGTGGATCACACCGTCGCCTGGGCGCAGGGCAACACCGCCCCGGTTGGCGATAAAGTCTGGCAGTTCGTGGTGCATTTTCACGTCCACAGGCTTTGGATAAGCCGCGGTGTGGCAGAAGGACTGCATCACTAAGTCAGCAGAAAAGCCCAGGCAAGCGAGGTCTTTGAGCTCGTCGCGGGTCATTGGGCCCGTGGTGTCCTGTGAGCCCACGGTGGTCATGCGAGGTTCGCAGTAAGTACCGGGGCGAACACCTGCAACGCCACAGGCTTTACCAACCATCTTCTGTGCCAGGCTGAAGCCACGGGTGGACTCAACCTGTGCCGAAGGACGACGGAAGACCGGGGAAGGACCATGACCCAGCGCCTCACGGGCTTTGTCAGTCAAGCCACGACCGATGATCAGCGGAATACGGCCACCGGCACGCACTTCGTCAAAGAGCACATCGGTTTTAACCGTGAACTCAGAAATCACCTGGCCGTTTTTCAGGGCCTTGCCCTCGAATGGACGCAGTTCGATTTCGTCGCCCATGTCCATTTGCCCAACATCCAGTTCGATGGGTAAAGCGCCCGCGTCTTCCATGGTGTTAAAGAAAATGGGAGCAATCTTGTTACCCAGGCAGTAGCCGCCAAAGCGTTTGTTGGGGATAAACGGAATGTCATCACCTGTGAACCACAACACGGAGTTGGTGGCTGACTTGCGTGAAGAACCTGTACCAACCACGTCACCCACATAAGCAATCGGATTGCCTTTGGCAATCAGCGCTTGAAGTTGCTTGATGGGGCCAACTTTACCTGGCTCATCGGCTTCAATGCCAGGGCGTGGGTTTTTCAGCATGGCCAAGGCGTGTAATGGAATGTCTGGACGGCTCCAGGCATCGGGCGCGGGAGACAGGTCGTCGGTATTGGTCTCACCAGTGACTTTAAATACAGTCAGCTTGATAGACTTAGGCACCTCAGGACGGCTGGTGAACCACTCGGCATCAGCCCAGCTTTGCAAAACTTTTTTGGCATTGGCGTTGCCCTTGTCGGCCAACTCTTTCACATCATGGAAATAATCGAACATCAACAGCGTTTTAGACAGGCCTGCAGCGGCAATCTCGCCTACCTCAGCATCGCCGAGCAAGTCGATCATCGGCTTGATGTTAAAACCACCGAGCATCGTGCCCAGTAATTCGGTTGCCTTGGCGCGGGAAATCAGCGGGCTTTTGTCTTTGCCGGCAGATACGGCCGCCAAAAAGGCTGCCTTGACCTTTGCGGCATCATCCACACCAGCGGGTACGCGGTGGGTCAGCAGGTCGACCAGCGTGGCTTCTTCGCCTGCTGGAGGGTTTTTTAACAAATCTACCAAGTCAGCGGTTTGCTGGGCTGACAGCGGCAGGGGTGGAATACCGAGTGCAGCGCGCTCAGCAACGTGTTGGCGATAAGCTTCTAACATTAAAACACTCCCTCAAGCGTGTTAACAGTGTGAATACCGAAAGTGTGCGACAACCGAGCCTGCTTGGCAAGGTTTAAGTCTTATATATGATATAGGAGTTTGTACGTTTTTAGTAGTCCATCACCGTTCTAAGAAGAGCAAGCCATCCACATCAGATATTCATTTGTCACTGGCGCACCAAATCGGTTATTTTGTCTTTGGCAAAACTCTTATTGACGCTAGTGTCCTCCACCCTCAACAGGTTTTTTGCATGGCGCGACTGGTCCTTGGGCCTGAAGATGTCGGTAGCCATGCTGGCAATTTCCATCCCGGCCGTATTGGGTTCAGCGTATTACAACCTGCAAGGCAGCCTGCGCAGTGTGGAGCAAACTGAGCTTCGCAACCTTGAGCAACTGGCCGAGAGCATCGCCGGGCAAATTGCCCAGACCATTTCTGGCCATAAGCGACTGGCCGCCTACCTGGCCGAGCAACCGTCCATGGTGGCTGCATTAAGCCCCAAGCCTGACCACGTCTCGCTGCTGATGGTACGCGGCCGTTTTAACAGCGTAGTCAGCACCCACCCGGATGCCGAGTTGCTCATGCTGTTAAACACCAACGGGGATGTGGTCAACTCCTCCGATCCGGATTTAATGGGCCGCAATTTCAAATTCCGGGAATATTTCAAGGAAGCGCTGCAAGGCCGAACATTTACCACCAACATCATTGTGGGGGCGGTCGCTGGAAATGCTGGCGTGTTTTATGCCAATCCGGTCAAAGACGGGACGGGGTCGGTGGTGGGCGTGTCGGTACTGAAAGTCAAAGGCAGTTCACTGGGAGACGTTGTGGAACGGGGCGTGCGCGATCCGAACATCACGCCCTTTGTCATCGACTCGGACGGCGTCGTGATTTATCACCCGGACAACGCCTGGCGCTATAAAAGCCTGGTCCCATTAAACGACGAAACCCAAAAGCGGATCGCCGATGACAAACGCTTTCGGCGGGATCATATCGAACCCATCGGCTTGACCGCACTGGCTGACCGTGCCGTACAGGCACGACAAGCGGGCTATGTCCGCTATCAAACCAACACGCCAGAGGCCCCGAACGAACACGAAATATCAGGCTACGCGCCCGTCGGGAATCACACATGGACAGTGATCGTCTCGGAACGAGAAAGCAATTTCAGCGCGCCCTTACGCAAACTGTTTGACGGCGTAGGCCTGAGCATGGCCATTGTGGGCAGTTTGATTGTGGTCGCTGTTCTGGCGATCACACGAGCCATGTCCAAACCCATCGCCAAGTTGGCGCGTGCAGCCCGTGCCGTTGAAGAAGGTGACTACGATTATCCGATACAAATCACCGACTCGAACGATGAAATCGGGCACCTGTCACGTTCGTTCAAAAACATGATGGTCGGGGTACGCGACCGTGAAAAGGTCAAAGACGTATTTGGTCGTATGGTATCCCCCGAGGTTCGAGAAAAGTTGCTCGAAGGCACCCTGTCGCTGGGTGGAGAAACTGCGCGGGTATCGGTGTTGTTCTCCGACATTCGGGACTTTTCAAGCATCTCGGAAAAAATGACGCCTCAGGAAGTTGTCACCATGCTCAATGAGTATCTTACTGAAATGAGCATCGCAGTTAAAAACTGGGGCGGCTACATCAACAATTTTATCGGCGACGCCATTGTGGTGGTGTTTGGCACACCGATCGAGCAACCCGATATCGAAACCCGTTCGGTACTGGCTGCGCTGGAGATGCGCCAGCGGCTGGACAGTCTGAACCGCCGTCGCCGTGCCAGTGGGCTTGAGCCGCTGCGTAATGGAATTGGCATCAGCACTGGGGAGGTTGTCGCAGGGCAAATGGGATCGCTGGATCGCTTTTTGTATACCGTCATAGGCGATGCGGTCAACGTAGCGGCGCGTCTGGAAGCCTTGAGTAAAGACTTCCCGGAGTATCCCATACTGATCAATGCCGAGACCTACGATAAGGTCTCGATGCTCAGCGGCGTCGATCTACACGATTTGGGCGAACAACCGGTTAAAGGTCGCGAACGAACGGTGCATGTCTATGGAATCAAGCCCGTCTAACATCACTTGAAGGTTGCGTACGCAAATAAACCCAGCGGTGGCGCCAAGTTCATCGACTGCGCCACGGCGGGGTTGATTCGCAAGGTGAACTGAGAGAGCGTTTGGCTGGGAATATCCCGTGGTGCCTTGTGTTTTTCCAGGATTTGCCATGCTTTGTAACCTGCAAACGCACCAATATCGTAATAATGGCTGATCAAACCCACCAGAGCGCCAGCGTCCATGAGTTGTTCAGTGCTGGCAAATGTTGGTAAGCCCAATCGGTGGGCTGCAGGGATAACCAATTGCCTGGCGTTGGCACCCACAAACGAGTCTGGCGGCAGGTACAACCACTGAACCGACTGTTGTGCCAGTGTTTGAACACCCTTGATCAATGACTGTGCAATTGGCTTGCCCTGCGCATCGAGCTCGGCGGGCACGGCAAGCACCCGGACTCCCCGCGACTGCCCCAGTTGCTGCATCGCCCTGACGGTAACCACTGCATTCTGTTCCGTAGGGGTGTAGACCATGCCGATGGAGCGGACCGGACGGTAACTGTTCAGCGCATCCCATTGCTGCTCCAAGGATGCCACGTGATAGACACCCGTCAAATTGCGATCACTGGATTGAAGCTTTAGCACCAGGCCTGCCTCTATGGGCGCTGCCACCAAGGCGTAGACCACCGGAATGTCGCTTAAAAATCGTTGTGTATCGCTGACCGAGACTTTTCCCACCAAACCCTCAGTGACGGACGTTCCCCACGCCAATACCAAATCAGCGCGGGCGGCTTTGATCTCTTGGACCAGTCCGGGCAGGAGGCTTTGGTCTCGGCCGATGTCGCGGGTTACAAATCGGGGTTTGAGCGCCGTTTCGTTTAAATAGGAGATAAAGCCCTTTTCAACCTCGGTTGCGCCGCGAAAGGTCACGATGTAAATCAAAGGCCTGCTGGCGGCCAGGCTTTGTGATGCCAACGACACATGGCCCACCCCCATCACACCTGCCCACCGAATGCCCTGAGTCAAAAAACCACGCCGCGAACGGTTAAACATCATGCTAGAGCCTTTTGCACACGACGATGGTGCGCCTTCATCCCAACAAAAAAGAGCACCGCACAACACAATATGCCCATTCCAAACCATTCAATGGCCTGCGTCACGCTGATGTGCTGGAGCAACGCCGCGGCAAACATCGGGCCTGCCGCATTGCCAATCCGCTCGATCAGACGGTAGGTACCCAGCTGCAACAGCTCCTGGGCTGGGGTACGTGCAGCGCTGACATCTTTGACCAAGGTTGACTGCGAAGAAATGCTGATCGACTGTCCCAAACCCATGCTTAACGCAACACCAAGCGCCATCAAAACAGACCCGCCAGTCCACGGGAGGGCCGGCCCAACGTGACTCAACACCCATGGCCAGACAGCCACTGTCGATGAGACCAGCAACCCCGCCGTGACCCATAACACACGCCGGGCAAATGAGTGACTATGACGCGCAACGATCGGCGTGACCAGCAGCATCAATACGCCGTAGACCAACAACACCCGCCCCGTATCCGCCGAGGCAGCTCCTTGTGAGGCCAACCACAGGGGTAACAGAAAAAATAACACGCCGGTCAGCAGCATTTTTGCGGGCACCGCGGCCCATACGCATAAATAAACAAACCGCCAAGGGGTCTTCGTACCCGTTTCAGGGCGGGTGTATGCATCGCCTGGAGAGGCCAGGCGACTCACCGGGACGGCAGGCATTCCCGTGGCATTGGGTTCTTGTACGGAGGAAGCCATACCGCGGGCGATCGACGCTTTGAACAAGCTCAACACACCCCACCCGACCAACGGCATGACGGCAGCCGCCATAAATGCAGCGTGTACACCCAGGTTGTCAGCCAGCAAACCACCAATCGGTGGGCCTACCACCGTTGCAGCCATGATCGCGCCCACCAAACCAGCAAATGCCATGGCCCGTTGTCTTGCGCCATAAATATGCAACAAGGCGGCCTGGCCACAAGCAAACACCATGGCATAGCCGATCCCAGCCAAAAGACGTGAACCTAAAAACGGGGTTAACGAATCGGCGACGAGTACCAAAGCCTGCGCCAACGTGACGACACCGCATCCCATGACAATCACTGCAAGCCAGTGTTTGGGCGCTTTTAAGCGTGACAAAACCGGCTGCAGCAGGGCCACAACCACCATAAATACTGACACCGACAAACCTGCCGCCACCTTGCCATCAGCACCCGGTGATGCACCGCCCCAGCCGGGAATGAGATCAAACACGGCGTCAAACACAACATCGGTTGGCAGGGACGGCACAAACAACGGCACATGCGGGCGAATCAGCTCTTCACGCGGGAAAAACATAAACAAGCCCACTCTGACCCCGGCCCCCGCCGAGGCACTGTC
>DAITMV010000155.1:0-7288 GCA_036834985.1 Burkholderiaceae bacterium
GGATATTTTCAATATTCTGTTACAGGGGATGAACCACGGCACACTCACGGACAACAATGGCCGCAAGGCTGACTTCCGCAACGTGATCGTGATCATGACCACCAACGCGGGTGCTGAGGCGCTGACTCGCCGCAACATCGGCTTTACCGAAGCCAAGGTGCAGGGCGACGAAATGGCGGATATCAAGCGGATGTTTACGCCTGAGTTCCGCAACCGTCTGGATGCCATCATCTCCTTCAAAGCGCTGGATGAAGACATCATCCTGCGCGTGGTCGACAAGTTCCTCATGCAGTTGGAAGAACAATTGCATGAGAAGAAAGTTGATGCCATTTTCACGGATGAGCTTCGCAAGTTCCTGGGCAAGAAGGGCTTTGACCCGCTGATGGGAGCACGTCCGATGCAGCGTTTGATCCAGGACACCATTCGCCGTGCATTGGCTGACGAGTTGCTGTTCGGCAAGCTGGTCAGCGGTGGCAAAGTAACGGTCGATCTGGAAGCCGACGACAAGGTGGTTCTGACGTTTGATAGTCAGTCAGCACCTCCACCTGAAACCAGTCCTAGTGACGAGGTGACTGTCGAGTAAGTCTGCACGGTGACAGCCGGGCAAGATAATGGAGCGCCAAGGCATGACGTCTTGGCGCTCCGTTTTTTTGCACAAGGTTTCGTCATATTTATAGCACTAAAAGTGTAAACATATCGTTACATTCTTGGGCATAATAGGCGTGCTTTGTATCAACTTGCCTATTTCTGGGAGACATTGTGTTTACCAACAAAACAGCGATTGCTGTGATCGTCCGCTGCGCATTCCTGATCGCGGTCGGCATCAGCGCTACGGCCAGCGCGCAAGACCTCCCCCCACCCAACCCGCGTTATCTCGCAGCCACTTGCGCCAATTGTCATGGTACGAACGGTGTCTCAACGACGGGTCTACCCCGCTTGGCGGGCCTGTCCGAGGCTTACTTGATTCAGCAGATGCAAGCGTTTAAATCCGGTCAGCGTCCGGCCACGGTGATGCATCAACTTGCCAAGGGCTATACCGACGATCAAATCTCTGCGATGGCTGGTTTTTTCGCAGCACAACAACCATAACAAGGGGCCTGCAGATGCAACGATCGCGTCGTCAATTCATGCTGGCCGCTGGCAGTTCCGGCCTGTTGTCTGTTCTGTCTGGGTGTGCCAGCCGCACCAGTGGAGGTTTGGGGCATGTTGTCGTGGTGGGCGGTGGCTTTGGCGGGGCGACCACCGCGAAGTATCTGCGGCTATGGTCTGAGGGTGCAATTGCAGTCACCTTGATTGAGCGAGAGGGCCAATTTGTCTCCTGTCCCATGTCCAATCTCGTGATCGGTGGCAGCAAACAGCTGGAAGATATCAGCCTGTCCTATGACGGGTTGCGTCGCTTGGGCGTTCACGTCATCAGGGCGCAAGTGACTGCTGTGGATGCCATCAGGCAAAAAGTCAGGCTTGAGACGGGTGAGGAGATACGCTATGACCGTCTGGTGGTGTCTCCTGGTGTAGATTTTATGAGTGATCAAATCGCAGGCCTGTCCGCGGCGGGTGACAAAGCGCCCCATGCATGGAAGGCTGGCGCCCAAACCGTGCTGTTGCGTCAACAGTTACAAGCGATGAATGACGGCGGTGTCGCTGTCCTGTCCATTCCCAAAGCCCCTTACCGCTGCCCACCGGGCCCCTATGAGCGGGCTTGTCAGATTGCCCATTACTTTAAAACCCAAAAGCCTGCATCCAAACTGATCGTGCTCGATGGCAACGACGATGTCACTTCAAAGAAGGCGCTATTTACCCGGGTGTGGAAAGACGATTACAGCCAACATCTGGAGTACCGCAACAACTCGCTGGTCACCGAGGTCGATGCCGCGTCTGGCACTGTGACGCTAGAGCTGGGCGATACCCTTCGAGCCGATGTGTTAAACATCATCCCTCCCCAGCGCGCCGGGGATATTGCCAGGCAGACCGGGCTGATCACAGCCAATAACCGTTGGTGTGGTGTGGATTGGCGGACCATGGAAAGTACAGTGGCACAGGGCATCCATGTGCTGGGCGATGCCACCCTGTCCGCGCCCCTGATGCCCAAGTCCGGGCATATGGCCAATCAGCAGGGGAAGGTGGCCGCTGCCGCAATTGTGGAGTTGTTGAATGGTCGCCAACCCAATCCAGATGTGATGATGACCAACACCTGCTACAGCTTTGTGGACGATACGCGTGTCATTCACGTGGCCAGTGTGCACCGCTACAACCCGGAGAAAAAAACCATGGAAACTGTGGCAGGTTCAGGTGGTCTGTCCGCCGCACCCAACGTACTGGAATGCAGATATGGCTGGGCCTGGGCTCAAACCATCTGGGCAGACATGCTGTCTTGAGCGGAATACACCACCGAGCGGGCCCGGCCTTGCCGTTTGGCGTCATAGAGTGCGAGGTCTGCCCGCTGCAGTGCCTGGTCGATCGTCAGGGTGCCGTCTACCTGCGCGATGCCGGAAGAAAACCGGGTCGGCGCCGTCAGGTCGTGCCGTAAACGTTCAATTTGTTTGTATGCCGCTTGCGCATCACAGCCGGGTAAGGCCACTGCAAACTCCTCTCCACCCATCCGTGCGACGACGTCACCCGGCCGGCAGCGGCTCAGTAACTCACTGGCGAATTGTTTGAGCAGCTGGTCACCTTGGGTGTGCCCATGCTGATCGTTAAAGCGTTTAAAATGATCTAGATCTAGCATCACCACAGCCATGGGTTGGCCAGCCTGCATACAGCGGGAATACACCCGTTGACTCTGGTTATCCCATCCGCGGCGATTCAGCAGGCTTGTCAATGGATCCAGATGTGCCAATTCGGACAGCAGGGCCTCCCGCTTGGCCTGTGAATCCAATGTTTTTTTCCACATACGTGACATGTCGATGACCATCAGTCCCGTTGCCACGATCATTGCGATAAACATGATGAGGTTACCGCGCTGAATGTCTGTCAGCTCTCTGTCCAGTTGAATGACTTTGAGCTGACTCATCGCATTTAAACCATCAACCTCTACAAACCATTGGCTCAACAGATTCATGGCCAGGTGCCGTTGTTGTTCGATGAACTCGGGCGGACCTTCCCATTTGTGTTGCACGATAGACCTACACACCGATTGCAGGCTGGAGAATGTGCGGCGCAGGGGCGGCAGGGCGGGCAAGTCGTAGCGGCCGCCCAGTTGCGATTCAGCCACCGCTAACTGTCCGTCCAGCCGGGCGGTTGTCTCTTCAATGGACAGTTTAAGTTCGTCTCGATGGGCCGAGTCGATCAGGGAGTCAATCAGCGCGCCTTTTAAATCAAACGCACTGAAGTAGAGATTGACAGCGATTTTCTCGAGTTGGCGAACCTGCCGCAAATCGGTTTCAAATCGCAAACCTTCACGGTACCGGTATACGCTAAAGCAGAGTAATGAAACACATAGCACCAGCCACGGTGCCATGCGCCAGATAACATGCAAAAAACAGGGTTTTGAATCGATCACGGAAGGCACGTTGTGCCTCCTGTGTTGTCGTCAGAGGGTGTGGTTAAGCGTGGCCGGTGCTGCCAAAGCCGCCTGTGCCACGCTCGGTCGCGGTAAATGAATCTACGATCTGCAGCTGGGCCTGGATGATGGGAACGATGACCATCTGGGCAATGCGATCCATGGGCTGGATGGTGACGGGTTTGTTGCTGCGATTCCAGGCCGAGACCATCAGGGGGCCCTGGTAGTCTGAGTCGATCAGCCCGACCAGATTGCCCAGCACCAGCCCCTGCTTGTGCCCCAGACCGGAGCGGGGAAGAATCATGGCGCAATAGCCCGGATTCTCGATAAAAATCGAAAGCCCTGTGGGTATCAACTCTGATTGTCCGGGTTCTAGGGTAATTATTTGATCGATACATGCGCGTAGGTCCAAACCAGCACTGCCCGGGGTTCCGTAGGTCGGAAGCAACTCCCGCATGCGACTGTCCAATACTTTTACTTGAAGCGTCAGGCCTTGTGTATCCATAGAAATATCTAGCTCGAAATGGGTATGTAAATGGGGGGGCGTATTTAGCCTAAGCGGGTTGCGATGTGCGCGATCAGCTGCGCTGCCGCGTGGGCCTTGTCGGTTGTTTGGATGGTGGTGGTATGCGCGGCTTCAACCAGCACCAGCTCCACCTCATCAGCGCCCAGGGCATGTTGGGCCAGGTTGCCCACCACCAGGGGGATTCGTTTGTCCGTAAGTTTTTGGCGGGCGTAGGTTTCCAGGTGCTGAGTCTCCGCCGCGAAACCCACGCAGAAAGGGTTGGGGCGTTGCTGTTCCTCCATGTGGTCATTGGCGTATCGTGCGACCGTTGCCAGGATGTCGGGGTTCAGCTCGAAGGCCAGGCCCTCTAACCCCCCCTCTGATTTTTTGCGCTTATGGTCGGCGGCGCCCTGTACTTTCCAGTCAGCGACGGCGGCTACGCCGACAAATACATCGGTCTGTGGGAGGTGGTTTAAGGTGACGTTCAACATCTCCTGGGCTGTCAATACATTGATGCGGGTTACCCCATACGGGGCTGCCAGCGCAGTGGGGCCGCTGATCAGTGTGACGTGTGCGCCAGCGCGAGCCGCTGCCTGAGCAACGGCGTAACCCATTTTGCCGCTGGAGCGGTTGGTGATGCCTCGCACGGGGTCGATGGGCTCATAAGTGGGCCCGGCCGTGATCACCACGTGTTTTCCCGCCAGCAGCGCGGGGGACAGGCCAGTGCAGACCGACTCAAAGAGTTCGGTCGCCTCCAGCATGCGACCCATGCCCACTTCGCCACAGGCCTGCTCGCCCGCAGCCGGGCCAAATACTCCAACCCCGTCGCTGATCAGGGTTTGCAGATTGCGTTGGGTGGCCGGGTTGCTCCACATCTGGCGGTTCATGGCCGGGGCAATCCACAATGGGCAGTCCCGCGCCAGGCAGAGTGTTGAGAGCAGGTCATCGGCCATGCCGTGTGCAAGCTTGGCCATGAAATCGGCAGAGCAGGGGGCGATCAGTACCGCGTCACACTGGCGCGACAGATCAATATGCGCCATGCCGTTGGCCATGCGGTGATCCCAGGTGTTAGTAAACACCGGGTTATTGGACAGTGCCTGCAGTGTGGTTGGGGTGATGAACTGTGCCCCAGCCTCGGTTAATGCCACATGTACCGTAGCGCCGGCCTTGGTAAGCAGGCGCACCAGCTCGGCGCTTTTATACGCCGCGATTCCGCCGGTGATACCCAAAAGTAGTGTTTTTCCGGTCAGGTTCATGTGCTCACCTTATGCCTGTCGATGGAAGTACCGACGTTATTGTTTGCCACGCACACGCAGCAATTCATCCAGTACCAACGCCACTGCGCCAGCACTGATGGCGATGTCCGCCACATTAAAAGCGGGCCAGTGCAGGGTGCCCCAATGCACATCAAGAAAATCAATCACCACGCCATAGGCAATCCGGTCAATCACATTGCCTAAGGCGCCACCAAGAATGCTGGCCATGGCAAAAGCAAACAGGCGTTGGCTGCGATGTTTGAACAAGAGGTACAGCACCACCACAATAGCAATGGCGGCGATCCCGATAAGTACCGGCTTTTGCCATCCGGCGGCCGCAGCCAAAAAGCTGAAGGCTGCCCCGGGGTTGTGAACATGCACTACATTAAAAAAGCTGTTCACACTCAAGCCTGAACCCACAGCAATTTGGTTCTGGATCAGCAGCTTGGTGATTTGATCGAGAATCACAACAATCGCTGAATAAGCCAACCACACCCACATGGCGGGGCCTGCTGACTTTTTTAAAGTCATTTTACTGGTAGACATCAGGCAAACTCCCTCGTTTCACCCGCGCCGAACAAATTGCTGGTGCAGCGTTTGCATAAGGTCGGGTGCGCTGCATCGTGGCCTACGTCCTCACGCTGATGCCAACAGCGCTCACACTTGGCGGCGGTAGAGGCCGTCACAGTGATCGCCTCCGCCTCAGCCTGCGTCAGTGTGACCTTGGACACAATAAACACAAATCGCAGGTCATCGCCCAAGCTGCTGCACTGTTCAAACAGGCTGGGTGGTAAGGCCAGGTTAAGCTCGGCCTGCAAGGATGCCCCCACCTGACCTGCTGTGCGAAGCTGCTCGATTTCCTTGGTGACGCGACCGCGCAATTGGCGCAGTGCGTTTCATTTGGCGGCGCTTTGCTCGTTGGTCAGCGATTCGGGTAGTGCATGATAGGTCTCGGTAAATACCGTGAGCGCATCGGGTTTGATCAGTGCCCATGCTTCTTCGGCCGTAAAGCTCAAAATGGGCGCCATGAGTTTGAGCAAGGTGTGGGTGATGTGCACCAGCGCGGTTTGGGCGCTGCGGCGCGCCAGGCTTTTGGGTGCGGTGGTGTAGAGGCGGTCTTTGAGGATGTCCAGGTAAAACGCCCCCAAGTCCTCGGAGCAGAAAGTCTGCAGGCGAGATACTACGGGGTGGAATTCATACGCCTCAAAATGTGCCAGCACATCCTTTTGCAAGGTGGCTGTCAGATGCAGGGCGTAACGGTCGATCTCAAATAGCTTCTGATCGGCAACGCCGTCGGTGGCCAGGTCAAAGTCAGAGATATTGGCCAGCAAAAAGCGCAGGGTGTTGCGGATGCGGCGATATCCTTCCACCACGCGTTTGAGGATCTCATCCGAGATGGATAGTTCACCCGAATAGTCAGTGCTGGCAACCCACAGACGCAGAATCTCAGCGCCCATTTTGTCGGACACTTGCTGGGGGGCCATCACGTTGCCGACGGATTTGCTCATCTTGCGGCCCTGACCGTCAACCACAAAGCCGTGCGTCAAGAGGGCCTTGTAGGGCGGTTGGCCATTCATCATCGATGAGGTCAGGAGTGAAGAGTGGAACCAGCCGCGGTGCTGGTCTGAACCTTCCAGGTACAGATCGGCCGGGAAGTGCGACATCTCCTTGTGTGATCCCCGCAGCACAGTCTGATGGGTCGTGCCGGAGTCAAACCAGACATCCAGCGTATCCTTGTTTTTGACGTACAGGGCGGCTTCGTCACCCAGCAATTCGGCTGGGTCGAGCTTTTGCCAGGCTTCGATCCCTTCTTTTTCAACACGTTGGGCAACGGCTTCGAGCAACTCGACCGAACGCGGGTGCAGCTCGCCGGTTTCCTTGTGGATAAAAAAGGCCATCGGTACGCCCCATTGACGTTGGCGTGAGAGCGTCCAGTCCGGGCGGTTGGCAATCATGGCGTGCAAACGGGCCTTGCCCCAGGCGGGGTAAAACTCGGTTGACTCCACACCTTTGAGCGCCGTTTGACGC
>DAITMV010000156.1:0-7278 GCA_036834985.1 Burkholderiaceae bacterium
GGGGTCTTTAGCGGCAGCAGACGCTTGGGAAATAATGGCGTCAACCTTGGCGCGAACTTCAGAGGCCATCACCTTGGCATCAGCGGCGGTGGCTTCTACCTTGGTTTTAACGTCAGCAGCAGCACCCTTGGCGCCAGCAGCGATCAGTTGGGCGGTGGCCTTGGGGTCTTTGGCAGCGGCAGTGGCCTGGGCAACCACGGTGTCTACCTTGGTCTTTACGTCGGCCACGGTGGCTTCTACTTTGACTTTAACTTCGGCAGCGGTTTCTTTGGCGGTGTTTACAGCCGCTTGTACAGCGTGTTTTGGATCTTTTGCAACATCGGTCGCGGTCGAGACCACTGAATCAACAGCACCCCTGGCACCCGCTACAGCCTGTTGGGCAGAAGTTTTCAGCGCTTCGATATTTTGCGAAATTGTTTTCATGGACGGCTCCTGTTTGGTGGTATGGCCGAATCATGTCAGCATTTGGCTTCAATCGCGTTGCATTTATGCCTAAATAGAGTAGATATTCAGTATTAAAATCAACGCGCTTGCCGCCCTTTATTCACGGGGACTCTGCCCATGCATCGGGGTTCAACGGCTGTGCGGGCGCATCAGAAACCCGCTGGCTGACCTTGGGTGTCGGGTTATCGAGCCACAGCGGTCGAGACGCCACCGTGGCCGGCTCCCAGTCGCCTTGGGTGGCAGCGGCTGCAGCAGCAGCGGCCGGGTTGAGACGCTCAACCACCACACGCGCCACACCGCGCTGCCAGATGCCGATTTCTTTGGCGGCACGCTCTGACAGGTCAATAATACGGCCTTTGACATAAGGCCCCCGGTCGGTCACCCGTACAATCACTGATTGTCCCGATTGCGGTTCTGTAACTTTGAGCAGGCTGTTAAACGGATAGCTTGGATGCGCTGCGGTGAGCTCTTGGGGACTGAAAATACCGCCCGATGCCGTTCGCTTGCCGTGATGAAATTTACCGTACCAGCCGCCCATGCCTTCTTCGCGGTTGGACTCAACATCAGAATACCCTGAAAACAGGCTGTGAGACCCCGCCTCACCAGCTTTGAGCGGCGTGCTCGCCGTGGACTGCCTTTTGGAGTGACGGACCGGACCACGAAGGGTGGCGTGTGTGCGGCTGGCCACAGATTTGGACTGGCTGGCCTTGGCACCTGCCTTGGGCGATGCACTGGTTTTAACCACCGTTTTGGAATCTGGTTTGGCATAGGCTACGACATTTGCCCCGGCTCCGAGCGCAAACACCATGCAGACGACGATACGCCAGAGTCTGGTCATTCATGTCCCTTGTTATTTGCAATTGGTTTGCAATAATACTGAAAATCGACCAATCTAGATGTAAGCGTCTAAGTCCAACCCTCCTCATGATGGCTCGATTGAGTTACATTTCAGGCGTTTATCCATCACCTTCCCTATTGGCGCCCCATGCATAGCTCTCGCCCCCTCGCCCTGATCACTGGTGCCTCCAGCGGCATCGGCCTTGAATTTGCCCGTCAGCTGGCCGGCAAACACTACGACTTGATACTGGTTGCACGCCGTGAAGATGTGCTGACCGAACTGGCCAAAACCCTTCATGAGCAACACCAGGTGAACGTACATGTTCACGCCTGTGATCTGGAAGTACCGGGTGCGGTGGAGTTTTTAACCAATCAGTTGGGTGCCCTGGGGCAAACGGTGGAAATCCTGATCAACAACGCCGGGTTTGGCGTCAACGGTGAGTTTGACTCCCTGCCCGCCGACCGCGTGGTGGGGATGATTCAACTGAACGTGATGGCCTTGACCCAATTGACCCATGCGATTTTGCCCGCCATGAAGGCACGCCGCAGCGGCAAAATCCTGAATGTGTCGTCGGTGGCCTCGTTTCAGCCCTGCCCGTATTTTGCAGTGTATGGCGCGACCAAAGCCTTTGTACAGTCGTTTTCTGAAGCGCTGGCACTGGAGCTCAAAGGCTCTGGCGTGACGGTGACCTCATTGTGCCCGGGCGCCACCGGGACCAACTTTCACAAGGTGGCGGGCAGCGAGCACTCCCCGGGCCTGCGATTTATGGACAGCGCCCAGACGGTAGCCCGTCAGGGGCTGGACGCCATGTTCAAGGGGCGCACCACACGGGTCACAGGCCTGATGAACAAGCCTATCCCGCTGGCGGCCCGCTTATTGCCACGCGCCCTGATTGGACGCACCGCCGGGATGCTGTTTAAAAAGCAGTGACGGCTTAGAACTTATAGCCCAATCCGATCGACAGAACCGGGTAATACCGCAGGGAATCCAACCCATCACGCACCCGATCGGCTTCGACCGCTGCGTCTGACCGCGCTTGTGCGCAGCGGGCTCCGGCCAGGCCGGTGGCGCAGTTGACATCCAGATTCACGCGGGGGGTGCCCGCCAACATCACGCCGGCGTCGCCCACCAGGGACAGCGCACCGATCGCCTTGTAGTAGCCCAGCCCCAAGTAGGGTGCGGCATTGCGAAAATCGAGCGCGCCATTGAGGGAATTGATTTCAGCCGAACTGTAGGTGGTGCCGTTGAGCAGGTAACCCCCACCAGCGCTGTTCGGATTGGCTTTGAGCGTAGCTTTGTTGCCGTTGTAATACAAACCGCCAGACACCCTGAACCCTGTTGCAAACGGATGCCAGTCGACCAGCAAGCCGGCCGATTGCAATTTGACGTCGGCGTTGTAGTTGATGCCCGCCTGAGTAAAGTCGCGGGACAGCGACAGGCCGTTAAGATTAACTCGCCAGTACATGTCGCTGGAAAAACGCTGTGAGTAATCCACCCCGGCACCCAAGGTGCTCAAGCGCAGCACGCCGTATTGATCTGGACGGGGGTTTAAGCCCTGGCTACTGCCTTGGGCATGGCTTGGTACAGAGACCAAAGCGGCGCATGCCATGCTGAGGGCACACATCCACTGAGTGATTTGACGACTACGCATCGGAGTCGGCCTCCCGAAAATATTCTTCTGAGTGTGCAATGTACCATCTCGCGCACGGCTCATGTCGGCATGAAACAGCGAAATTTCCCCCGCTATTTATTCGACGCCGGCCCAATCCGAGGGATACGGATCAAGCCGCGTCGATGCTCAAACCCGACCGTACGTGTCTTCAAACCGCACGATATCATCTTCTTCGAGGTAGTCACCGCTTTGAACCTCAATCATCACCAGGTTTAATCGTCCCGGATTTTGCAAACGGTGCCGATGGCCTGCCGGGATATAGGTGGATTCATTTTTGCGAACCAGCAGCACCTGATCACCATTGGTGACCTCTGCAGTACCCGAGACAACAATCCAGTGCTCGCTGCGGTGATGGTGCATTTGCAAGCTTAAGGACGCACCGGGTTTGACTTCAATGCGTTTGATCTTATAACCCTTCGCATCTTCCAGCACGGTGTAGGTACCCCAGGGGCGATGCACGGTGGGGTGGTATTCGGTCAGTGCACTGCCGCGCGCCTTCAATTGCGCCACCACCTGCTTGACCTCCTGATGCGCTGATTTGTCAGCGACCAACAGGGCATCCTCGGTGTCAATGATGAGCAAATCCTGCACACCCAAGGTGGCCACCATCCGCTTGGTGGCGTGCACGTGCGTGTTGGTGGATTTGATCTGGATGACCTGCTGCTCATCTGGCGCGCACACGCTATTGCCGTGTTGGTCCAAGGTTTGTTGCTGCGCCAGCGCGGTCCAGCTGCCAATGTCACTCCAGGCAAACTGGGCGGGCACCACCGCCACGTTGGAGGCTTTTTCCATCACGGCGTAGTCAATGCTGATGTCAGGCAAGGTGGCAAACGCATCGGCATCAAAGTGCGTCACCGACAGGGCCACCCCGTGAACGGGCTTTTTGGTGTGCTGTGTGGCGGCTGTCCACACGCTGCGGGCGGCGGCCACTACATCAGGGGCGTATTGCGTCAGAGCATCCAGGACTACCTGCGCGGTGAAGGCAAACATACCGCCATTCCACAGGTACTCACCGCTGGTGAGGTATTGCAAAGCGGTGGCGGCATCTGGTTTTTCAACAAAGCGCTGAACGGTTTTGACACCCTGCTCTGCCATGCCGGTGGCGGCCTCGCCCACCTGGATGTAGCCAAAGCCGGTTTCGGGGGTGGTGGGCTGAATGCCAAAACACACCAGGGCGCCTGTCTGCGCGGCTGCAATTGCGGTGTGGGCTGCCTTGTGAAATTGCTCTACCGGGCTGATCAGATGATCGGCGGGCAACACCAGCAGGACTGCGTCCGGATTGTTGTCATGCGCCCACAAAGCCGCCAGGGCGATGGCTGGAGCGGTGTTACGGCCCGAAGGTTCCAGCAATTGATGGACATGGGTGATCGAGCCCCCCGCCACCACAGGAACCACTTCATCTTGTATCAGGTACTCATAGGCCTTGTTGCTGACCAGCAGCAGACCCTGATCAGTCAGCCCTGCGCAACGGCGCACGGTTTGGGCCAGCAAACTCTCCGAGCCCACCTTGATGAACGGCTTGGGATGCGCCTGACGCGATACCGGCCACAGGCGGGTCCCTGCGCCACCACATAACACCACGGGAATAACGACTGGAGTCTTTGACATACACTTTACCTAACGATGTGATCTTTAAAATAATCTTTGACGTACGGGTGCACCTGCGGCTCTTGGAGCAGCGCCGGTACAGACACCCAACGGTACGCACTGTGCTGCTCAGCAGGCCAATGGCAGCTGGCCAGCTGCTCCTCACACAAGGTCACCCGATGGGCGAGCACCACGTAGTGTGTTGAAAAATCAGCACCGGAAAAATTATCCGGGTAGTGATGTTCAAACACCTGCCAAAACGTGTTTGCGTGGGTGGGCAAGGCCCATGGCGCGCCTTCTTGCTGCGATAAGCCCAGCTCATCGAGCAGCATACGGGCAAACGCCTGCTCGCGGTATTCGTCTTTGCGGATGACGCCGCCCGGCACAAACCAGTACCCTTGCGCAGGCCGGTTGTTACGATACCCCAGCAACACCTGCCCCTGCGGATTGCTGATAATCAAATCCATGGAAATCAGCGGGGCATGCCGGACCACCTGCGCCCATTGCTCGGCGGGCAACCGTTGGGAAGCGCTTGGCCGCATCAGACTCGAATCGACTCCACGTTGTCCAAAAACCACCGATACGTTGAACGCAAACCGTCTTCCAGTGAAATGCTGGCGCGCCAGCCCAAACCGGCCAGGCGGCTTACATCCATCAACTTGCGGGGCGTACCGTCAGGCTTGGTGACATCAAACACCAGCTCGCCGGTGAACCCGACCACCTTGGCCATGGTGTAGGCCAGCTCGGCGATGGTGCAGTCCACACCGGTGCCCACATTGATGTGACTGAGCATGGGCTGGGTATTGGCCTGATAGGTGGCGTCGTCCAGCAGCAACACGTGAATGCTCGCGGCCGCCATGTCATCCACATGTAAAAACTCACGCATGGGCTTGCCGGTACCCCAGACGGTGACCTGCGCATCCCCTTCGAGGCGCGCCGTGTGAAAGCGCCGCATCATGGCGGGGATCACGTGGCTGTTGTCCGGGTGGTAGTTGTCATGCGGGCCGTACAGATTGGTGGGCATGACCGAGCGATAGTCGCGGCCGTGCTGGCGGTTAAAACTTTCGCACAGCTTGATGCCTGCAATTTTAGCGATGGCGTAGGGCTCATTGGTGGGCTCCAGCGTACCGGTCAGCAAGGCGTCCTCACGCATGGGTTGCTCAGCCAGCTTGGGATAAATGCAACTGGACCCTAAAAACAGCAGGTGCTGCACATCATGCGCATGCGCAGCACCAATCACGTTGGCCTGTATGAGCAGGTTGTCGTAAATAAAATCGGCCGGGTAGGTGTTGTTGGCATGAATGCCGCCCACCTTGGCCGCTGCCAGCACCACCGCATCAGGGCGCTCGGCTTCAAAAAAGGAGGCCACGGCCAATTGGCTGGTTAAATCCAGCTCGGCATGCGTGCGGGTGATCAGGTTGTCATACCCCATGGCCTGCAGCTGACGGACAATCGCGCTGCCCACCATGCCGCGGTGACCGGCTACGTAAATTTTGGAATGCGGATGAAGTGCCATGGCCTGCCTTATTCGCGACTGACCGACACGCTGTACCCGTGCTGTTTGAGCAGCGCGTGCTGACGGGCGGTTTGCAAATCGGCGGCCACCATTTCCTGCACCATCTCCTGCAGGGTGATCTGGGGTGTCCAGCCCAGTTTGTCCTTGGCCTTGGTGGGGTCGCCCAGCAAGGTTTCTACTTCGGCCGGGCGGAAGTAGCGCGGATCAATCGCCACAATGGTTTGACCCACCTTGACGCCGGGTGCCTTGTCGCCCGTGACATCGGTGACAATGCCTTTTTCATCCACGCCCGTGCCTTGCCATTGAATGCGGATACCCAACTCGCCCGCCGTCATTTCAATAAACTGGCGTACGCTGTACTGGACCCCCGTGGCGATGACAAAGTCTTCGGGCGTATCCTGTTGCAGCATCAGCCACTGCATTTGCACGTAATCCTTGGCGTGGCCCCAGTCACGGAGCGCGTCCATATTGCCCATAAACAGGCAGGGTTCGAGACCTACTGCGATATTGCTCATGCCGCGGGTGATTTTACGGGTGACAAAGGTTTCGCCACGGCGCGGGCTTTCATGGTTGAACAAAATGCCGTTACAGGCGTACATGCCATACGACTCACGGTAATTGACAGTGATCCAGTAAGCGTACATTTTGGCCACGGCATAGGGGCTGCGCGGGTAAAAGGGTGTGGTTTCCTTTTGCGGAATTTCCTGCACCAGGCCGTACAATTCGGAGGTGGACGCCTGGTAGAAGCGGGTCTTTTTTTCCAGCCCCAAAAACCGGATGGCCTCAAGCAGACGCAGGGTGCCCATGCCATCAACATCTGCGGTGTATTCAGGGCTCTCAAAAGAGACGGCTACGTGGCTTTGCGCGCCCAGGTTATACACTTCGTCGGGCTGCACCTGCGAAATAATCCGCGTCAGGTTAGATGAATCGGTCAAGTCACCGTAATGCAACTCCAGCTTGCGATTGTCCACATGTGGATCTTCGTAAATGTGATCAATACGCTGGGTGTTAAACAGCGACGCCCGTCGTTTGATACCGTGTACCTCATACCCTTTGGACAACAAAAACTCCGCCAGATATGAACCATCCTGACCTGTAATACCGGTGATCAACGCAACTTTTGACATGGACTATTCCTGATAAGCAATTAACCGTGATGGTACGCGCCCACCGGTTTAAAACACTATGCCAAAGCTGCTGTATGTGTCAGACTATTCATAC
>DAITMV010000157.1:0-7265 GCA_036834985.1 Burkholderiaceae bacterium
CGCGATAGTACCGTTGGTACCACAAAAGCCGAATGAGTAAGAAAACGCCAGATAAATTTTCATTGGACGCGCTTCATTGGCCAAATAACCCAGACCACACCCCCCATCAGGGTCTTTAAAATTGATGGTCGGAGGAGATACCTGGTGGTAGCCCGCCAACGTTGTAAATACGGCCTAAATACCCCCCGCCGCTCCTAACAGGTGACCTGTCATGGACTTGGTTGAATTGACCACAGCCTTGTAGGCATGGTCACCAAGGGCGCGTTTGACGGCCATGGTTTCTGCCAAATCCCCCAGCGGAGTTGAGGTACCGTGCGCATTGATGTAATTGACATCCGTCACATTGGCATGGGAATTTTTTAACGCAGCCTTCATACAACGGGCCGCACCATCACCATCCGCACAAGGCGCTGTCATGTGGCTGGCATCTGCACTCATGCCGTAACCAGCTAATTCACCGTAAATACGGGCGCCCCGAGCTTTGGCATGTTCGTATTCTTCGAGCACCATGACACCGGCACCCTCCCCCAGCACAAAGCCATCTCGACCTTTGTCCCATGGACGACTGGCGGCAGCCGGATCGTCGTTACGGGTTGACAAGGCGCGCATTGCAGCAAAGCCACCAATTCCCAGTGGCGACACGGTTGACTCAGCGCCACCGGCCAGCATGACATCCGCGTCACCATACTCAATCAATCGAGCAGCTTCACCTACAGAGTGGGTGCCAGTTGTACACGCAGTGACCATCGCCAGGTTAGGCCCTTTCAGACCGTACATGATGGACAGGTGCCCAGAAATCATATTGATGATGCTGCCAGGTACAAAAAACGGAGAGATCCGCCGCACACCACGATTTGAATACTCAGCATGGGTATCTTCAATCATGGGCAAACCGCCAATGCCTGAACCGATACACACACCGATTCTTTCAGCGTTTACCTCAGTGACTTCCAGCCCTGAATCCTTAAACGCCTGAATACCAGCCGCCAGCCCGAAATGGATAAATGTATCCATATGGCGGGCCTCTTTGGCCGGGAAATACTGGGTGACGTCAAAACCCTTGACCTCACCCGCAATTTGTACAGGAAATGCGGAAGCATCAAACTTGGTCACTGTAGCGATACCTGAACGGCCTGATGTCAAAGAGGCCCACACCTCATCCACCGAGTTACCAATGGGTGAAACGATTCCTAATCCGGTAATTACAACGCGACGTCGAGTCACTACCACCTCCTGTAAGTTTTGAAACATCGCAGGGGGCAAGCCCCCTGCTGATTTGCGATCAGGCCTTTTTCAGGTTGCCGCTAACATAATCAATCGCTTGCTGAACGGTAGTAATCTTTTCAGCTTCTTCGTCGGGGATCTCGGTTTCAAACTCATCTTCCAGAGCCATCACCAGTTCCACGGTGTCCAGGGAATCAGCGCCGAGATCATCCACGAAGGATGATTCGTTTTTGATGTCTGCCTCATTTACGCCAAGCTGTTCGGCAACAATCTTTTTTACGCGCTGTTCAATATTGTCCATTTACGGAACCTCCGTTGGTTTAACAAAATTACGAGATTTTACCAAAGCTCGCATCAATTTACGTGACAAGTGGTGTCACCCCATCCACATGCCACCATTGACATGCAGCGTTGTACCTGTGACATAGCCCGCTGCCGGACTCGCCAAATACAAAACAGCAGCAGCAATGTCCTCGGGATGGCCTAGCCGTCCCAACGGAATTTGCTGCAATAGTGCACTGGTTTGAGCCTCCGACAGACTTTTGGTCATGTCAGTGTCAATAAACCCCGGTGCAACACAATTAACCGTAATATTCCTGCTACCTACCTCACGCGCCAAGGCTCGAGTCATGCCCGCAACACCCGCTTTGGCGGCGGCATAATTGGCCTGTCCTGCGTTCCCGGATGTTCCGACCACCGACGTGATGTTGATGATACGCCCAGTTTTGGCTTTCATCATGGGGCGAATGGCCGCCTTGGCCACCCGGAATACCGACGACAGGTTGGTATCAATCACGCTGGACCAATCGTCCTCCTTCATGCGCATCGCCAATTGGTCGCGAGTAATACCCGCATTGTTAACCAGTACAGAAACTGGAGCAAACGCTTTGGCGATTTCGTCAAAAAGGGGCTCAATCAGCTCTGCGTCGTTTACGTTAAGGGCGCGCCCCTCCCCTTTGATCCCTTGCTCGGCCAGGTAAGCAGAAATTTTTTCTGCTCCAGCAGGGGTCGTAGCGGTACCAATGACCGTCGCTCCTGCCTTTCCCAACGCCAGCGCGATGGCTTGCCCGATACCGCGTGAAGCACCTGTAACTAGGGCAACCTGGCCAGTTAAATCAAATGTGGAATGAGTCATAGTCATGATCAGAATGGTTAAGGTCAGTCGCCCAGGGCCGCCAAGGTGCTGTCCAGGCTGGCTGCATCATAAATGGAAAAGACCGGAACATCACAAATTCGCTTGACCAGGCCCGCAAGCACTTTACCAGGACCGCACTCTACAAAATGTGTGACACCTTGAGTCTGCATGGCAAGAATAGACTCGACCCACCGAACCGGCTTCCAGGCTTGGCGAACCAGCGCTTCGGCGATCTCCGTAGGCAAGGTGGGGCTTGCAACATCCACGTTATTGACATACGGCACGACGGGTGCACGCAGACTTAACTGACCGATGGCGATGGCAAGGACTTCGCCTGCCGGCTTCATCAAGGTCGAATGGAAAGGAGCGGAGACCGGTAGTGGTAAGGCCCGTTTGGCGCCCGCGGACTTGGCCAATTCACAGGCGCGCGTTACAGCCTCCGCGGACCCTGCAATCACGACCTGTGCCGGTGCATTAAAATTGACGGCCTGAACGACTGACACGCCGTCGCAGGCTTGCTGACAGACGGTCAATACCGCATCGTCGGACAACCCCAGTATCGCTGCCATGCCACCCTGCCCAACAGGCACCGCATCCTGCATGGCTTGGGCACGCAGGCGAACCAGTCGCACAGCATCATCAAGACTCAAAACACCAGCCACAACCAGTGCCGCGTATTCACCCAAAGAATGACCCGCCACAATAGAGGGCAGCGCTCCGCCGAGTTGCTTCCATGCCTCAAACACTGCGATATCGGCGGTCAACATGGCAGGCTGGGTATTCACAGTCAGGTTCAGTGAGTCTGCAGGGCCTGTTGCGATCATCGCCGACAAGGGCTGACCCAGCGCGGCATCTGCACGTGACAACACACCTGACACGGTAGCTGCCGTACGGACATCAGCCAGAAGGTTATCCAGCATGCCTACCGATTGTGACCCCTGACCAGGGAACAGAAAACCGATTTTTTTCATAATCTCTCTGAGGAGGAATGTGAACGCCTTCGTGGGCGCTCATCTCTTTATATTTACATGCGCATCAGCACGCTGCCCCAGGTAAAGCCACCACCGACTCCCTGCAACAAAACATGCTGTCCGGCGCGAATTCTGCCATCTTTTACCGCCAGATCCAAAGCGAGCGGTACGGAAGCGGCTGATGTGTTCCCGTGCTGATCGACCGTGACTACAACTTTATCAAAAGATAGCGACAATTTACGAGAGACTGACTGCAAAATACGGATATTTGCTTGATGAGGCACCAACCAGTCCAACTGTTCGGATTTCATGCCAGCCGCCCCTAGCACCTCAAGTGCATTGTCGCCAAGCACGCTGACCGCCTGTTTAAAAACCGCTTGACCATCCATACGAAGAAACGGATCACCACTGACAGTACCTTCGGAAATGCGGCCAGCAGTGCATAAAATTTTGCCTTGCGAGCCATCGGCATGTAGTTTGGATGCCAAAATTCCCGGCGTATCAGATTGACCCAGCAACACGGCACCAGCCCCATCACCAAATAGAACACAGGTGGTACGGTCACTCCAATCCATAATGCGGGAAAAAACCTCTGCACCAATCACAAGGGCATAACGCGCCTGACCTGCTTTGATCATTGCATCAGCCACTGTAAGCGCATACACAAAACCACTGCACACTGCTTGAATATCAAAAGCTGCCGCCCCCACATTACCCAGGTTTTTTTGAATCGAACACGCCGTGGAGGGGAAAATCTGATCGGAGGTTGAAGTAGCCAGGATGATCAGATCGACCTGACTGGCCGCCACCCCAACTGCCTCGAGCGCAGCCTGTGCAGCTTTGGTACCTAAATGACCCGTGGTTTCAAAGTCATTGGACAAATAGCGCTGGCGAATGCCGGTGCGAGAGACAATCCATTCATCGCTGGTTTGAACATCCAAGGCAGCAAGACGCTCTACAAGACGGTGATTGGATACGCACTGCTCAGGCAATGCTGAACCCGTGCTTATGATTTTTGAAAAAATGGGCATTCAGTCGGCTAAGTAACTCACAACGCCGCAGATTGTTGCACACTCGGGGCCGAAGGCGAAATCGATATCGACTGATCTGCAGGAGCAATGCGAGCCGGTTCGGACTCGGAACTTAATGTAGTTTGGTACTGAGTCAGTGTTGCAGAAATACGATCAATCAGCCCTGCATTGGCAGCATCGTAGGCTCGCTTAAGGGCAAAACTGAACCCGTATGCATCAGCAGATCCATGGCTTTTGATTACAATACCCTTCAGACCCAGTAAGGCCGCGCCATTGTAACGACGATGATCCACCCGCTTTTTGAACTTGAGCAGAACAGGTGACGCCACAACCGCCAAAATTTTGGTGAAAATGTTTTTGGTGAATTCGTCTTTGATAAATCCGCCCAGCATCTGGGCCAGACCTTCTGACGTTTTAAGCGCTACATTACCCACAAAGCCATCGCATACCACGACGTCAGAAGTGCCCTTAAAAATGTCATTGCCTTCGACGTTGCCGTAAAAATTCAGAGCACTTGCACGCAATAGCTCGCCCGCCTGCTTGACGACATCATTACCCTTGATCGCTTCTTCGCCGATATTAAGCAAACCGACCGTGGGACGCTCAATGCCTTCTACAGCCGTCACCAAGGCAGACCCCATGATTGCAAATTGAAGTAGATGTTCCGGTCCGCAATCGACATTGGCACCAAGGTCCAACATCGTGGTAGCACCGTCTTTTTGATTGGGAAGCACCGAAGCAATGGCAGGCCGATCGATGCCATCCATGGTTTTGAGCACATAGCGGGAGATGGCCATCAGGGCGCCGGTGTTTCCAGCGCTGACGCATGCCTGAGCTGCCCCCTCTTTAACAAGGGTGGCTGCGACCCGAATAGAAGAATCTTTCTTTGTTCTCAGGGCCTGTGCCGGTGGGTCGTCCATTGTGACAACCTCACTGGCATGGCGAATGGTCAACCGCGGATGCTCAAGTGCTTTCTTTTTAGTTAAAGCCTGCTCAATTTCACCCTGTTTTCCAACAAGGACAATCTCAACATCAGACTGTCGCTCGAGAAAAGACAGACATGCGGGTATGGTCACGGACAAACCGTGATCTCCTCCCATGCAATCGACTGCAATTCGCACCATCGCTCGGTTTGTCCCCAGAGAACCCCGGCTCTTGATGGCGGCCGGGTTATTAGCAAAAACAGCAGATAAGGGTTGCGATCATACAGACCGCAACGCTATTGCGAATTTACTCGTCGTTTTTGGTTTTGACTACCTTGCGACCACGATACATGCCGTTTGGGCTGATGTGGTGGCGCAGGTGAACCTCGCCAGTGTTGCTGTCAGTAGACAAAGCAGGTGCCACCAGAAACTGGTGTGCGCGGTGCATGCCACGCTTGGAAGGTGATTTTTTGTTCTGTTGAACGGCCATGATAGCTCCGAACGGTTAGCGCTATTCGCGCGGTTTTTTTAAACTGGCCAGCACCGCGAACGGATTACTTGGCCTCAATTGATCATCAGGGCTGGCTTGCTCATCAACGGATGATGAATGAACCAACCTTGCTTGATATTCTTTTAATGCAGGACTTTCTGTGCAGTCGTTGTGGGTTACGAACATCGGCAACGACAACAGCATTTCGTCTTCCAACCACTCCAGGACATTAACTTTACCCGGAGCAGCCACAAAATCTATGGACTCGTCTGACCCATCATCAGCCGAATCAGCTTCTTTTTCACTTTTACACAGCCGCAGTGTACGCTCAAAGGCTAGGTGCTCTGAAACTTTTTGACCGCAACGTTGGCACTCGCGTTGGGCCGTAAAAACACCTGAAAACCGCAGGTCACAGCGACCTTCCCGGTCGGTGCGCCCTTCAATGGACCAACTTAAATCAGTTGGACTAGACGTCAATTCAGTCAAAAGCCGTTCAAAAACGATACCCTTGACCAAAGACCCCGCGTTGCCAGCGGTCGGGCCTCCATGAGCCACACCCGCATGCCGGCAAAACTCCCAAGCATCTACGTTCAATAATTGATCAGAAGACCAGGTTCTTAACGGCGCTCCAGGGAGATTATTTTTGGCGACCAACAACGCACCTAGCTAAAAAGCCAAAACGCGAGATAATACGCACAATATATTGATCTGTCAAAACAAAACGGCCGCAAACGCAGTAGCGGCCACGCTTTTATGACCCAAAACCGGCACCGAAACTGAATGACTCAACCATTAACGCCAATAAACCCATCTCCCAGCAACTCCGAACGGCTGATACTGGCATCAAGCTCAAAATACCGTCGAGAATTGTTAGAGCGGCTACGACTGCCCTTTATTTGCCACGCGCCGGACATCGATGAGGCTCCCTACGCCGGCGAGACTCCACTACAAACCTGCACCCGCCTGGCGCGTCAAAAAGCACAAGCGGTGCAAGCGACGGTGTCACGGAACCAGCAGCATCTGGCGGCCATCATTATCGGTTCGGATCAAGTCGCTGTCGTGAATGGGCAAGCGATCAGCAAACCAGGAACTCATGCTAACGCCAAAGAGCAACTCACTGCCATGAGCGGACAGACCATTTGTTTTCACAGTGCCGTTTGCGTCATCAAGCCGTCCGACAGGCAACAAGACAAGCAGTGCGACCATCAGATGATTGAATTTGACGTACCCACCTACGTCACCTTTCGAACGTTGAGTGCCGATGAAATTGAATCGTACCTGCTGGCCGAAACACCTTATGATTGCGCCGGCAGTGCCAAAAGCGAGGGCCTTGGCATCACCTTACTCAATAAAATCGAATCAACGGACCCAACTGCACTAATAGGCCTGCCCTTGATCGAACTGGCTCGCGCGCTTCGGCAGCTAGGCATACAACTCCCATAAATTAAAAGTAAATAATGAGCATAGACACTCAAGACATTGATAATATTG
>DAITMV010000158.1:0-7233 GCA_036834985.1 Burkholderiaceae bacterium
TCCCGTAAATCAGACCAAAGTTGATCACTTTGGCCGTGCGGCGCTGGTCGCTGCTCACCTCGTCCTGGGGGACCCCAAAAATTTCAGCGGCTGTGGCCTTGTGAACATCGTCACCCCGGGCAAACGCGCCACACAGTGCTTCATCACCCGAGATATGCGCCATGATGCGCAGTTCGATCTGTGAATAATCCGCTGACATCATCACACACCCGGGAGCGGGGATAAACGCCTCGCGCACACGACGCCCCTCGGCGGTACGAATCGGGATGTTCTGCAAATTAGGATCATTGCTTGAGAGGCGCCCCGTCACCGCCACGGCTTGGCCAAAGCTGGTGTGCACCCGCCCGGTCTTGGGATTGACCATCTTGGGCAGCTTGTCGGTGTAGGTTGACTTTAATTTGGCCAGGCTGCGGTGCTCTAGCAGACACGCGGGCAGCGGGTAATCTTCGGCCAGTTTGGACAGCACTTCTTCATCGGTCGACGGGGCGCCGCTGGCGGTTTTTTTGACCACCGGCAGTTGAAGTTTGTCGAACAACAGTTCACCGATCTGCTTGGGCGAATTCAGGTTGAACGGCTGCCCGGCCAGCTCGTAGGCCTTTTGCTCGATGTCGAGTAATCGCTTGCCCAAGTCATTGCTTTGCTGGCGCAGCAGGTCACCATCGAGCAGTACGCCGTTGCGCTCGATGGAGCACAGCACCGAGGAGACCGGCATTTCGATGTCTTCATACACCGACAACAAAGGCCCTTGCAGTTGCGGGAACAGCATCTGATGCAAGCGCCATGTCACCTCGGCATCTTCGGCGGAATAACGCGTCGCCACATCCACCGGCACTTCGTCAAAGCCAATCTGATGTGCCCCTTTGCCCGCCACTTCTTCATAACTGATGGCTTTGTAATTGAGCCAGCGCAAGGCCATGGCATCCATACCGTGGGGCTTGTGGGCCTCCAGCACGTAGCTTTGCAGCATGGTGTCGTGCTTCAAACCAGCGATGTGAATACCGTAATTGGCCAGCACATGCTGATCGTACTTGGCGTGTTGCGCCAATTTAATGGCCTGTGGATTCTCAAACCAGGGTTTTAATCGGGTGAGCACTTCGGCTAACGGTAACTGCTCGGGCAGATCCGCTCCCCGGTGGCTCAAGGGCACGTAATAGCCAACGCCCGCCTCACATGCAAAAGCCAGCCCAACAAGCTGTGCCTGCATCGCGTCCAGGGACGTGGTTTCCGTATCAAAGGCAACCAGGCTTGCACGCTCGATGGCGCGGATCATCTCCTCAAAAGCAGCCCAGGTGTTCACGCACACGGTGCGAATGGTGTCTGCCGTGCTGGGAGCCGCCTCAAAGAGGGAATGATCCGTCGGCAAGGCATGGGAGGATGCGGTACGCGCGGCGGGTGCAATCACCGGTTGATCCGAGCCAAATAAATTGCCTTGTCCATCGGCTTGCGGCGCAGGGGTACCACTTGGCGGAGGAGACTGTTCGACAGTGGCGCCGCCCAAGGCCTGGAACCAGGTTTTAAACTCGCAGCGGCGATACAACTCGCGCAGGGCGTCGATGTCCTCAGGCAAGGCTTTTAAATCGTCCGGTACATGGCCTACATGCGCAGACAAATCACAATCGAGCTTGACCGTCAGCAACTCGCGTGCCTTGGGTAGCCAATCGAGCGCGTTGCGCAGGTTCTGTCCCACCACGCCCATGATGGCGTCGGCATTGGCGACGATATGATCCAGCGTACCGTACTGTGTAAGCCACTTGACGGCGGTTTTGGGGCCCACTTTTTCAACACCCGGGACATTGTCTACGGTGTCGCCAATCAAGGTGAGGTAATCGACAATCCGCTCCGGGGGCACGCCAAATTTGTTCTGCACACCGGATTGGTCCAGCACCTCACCCGACATGGTGTTCACGAGACGAACATTCGGGTTAACCAACTGCGCCAGGTCTTTATCACCGGTTGAAATCACCACCTCATCAAACCCATGCGCCACGGCTTGCACGGCCAAAGTACCGATAACGTCGTCAGCCTCAATGCCGCCGATCATCAGCAATGGCCAGCCCAAGGCGCGTACCACGTCGTGAATAACCGGTATTTGCTGCGCCAAATCTTCAGGCATGGAGGCCCGATTGGCTTTATATTGTTCATACATGTCATCACGGAATGTTTTGCCAGGGGCATCAAACACGCAGGCCATGCAATCGAGCACGATGCCAGGTTTGCTATAGTCGGCCCGCAAACGTTTCAGCATATTGATCATGCCGTAAATGGCGCCCGTGGGTTCACCGGCGCGATTGCGCAAGTCCGGCATGGCATGAAAGGCACGATATAAATAACTCGACCCGTCGACCAGGAGTAATCGTTTCATATGATGCAGTCTAAAAATATTCCCAGCCTACGCGCCCTCCCGTTTGAGGGGCGGTCGACTTCTCTAAAAGCCCGCGAATCGTGGCATGTTCTCGGAATTATGTCAGAGTTCATCGAGGCGACGGAACGGCTGTCCGAAATACGCCCGTCGGTGTCGATTTTTGGCAGCGCCCGCACCTCACGCGATCACGAGTTTTACATCCTCACCGAGAAAATCGCCAAATTACTGTCTGACTCGGGATTTGCAGTCATCAGCGGCGGCGGCCCAGGCATCATGGAAGCGGCCAACAAAGGTGCCTTTGAAGGTAAATCGCCCAGCGTCGGGTTGAACATTGAGCTGCCACACGAGCAATCGGGCAACTCCTATCAGAACATCTCGTTGAAATTTCGACACTTTTTTGCCCGTAAAGTGGCGTTTGCCAAATACGCCAGCGCCTATGTGGTGATGCCGGGCGGCTTTGGTACGCTGGATGAACTCTTCGAGGCGCTGACGCTGATTCAGACCGCCAAGGGTCGCAAAATGCCGCTGGTGCTTGTAGGGCATGACTTCTGGAGCGGCTTGCTGACCTGGATCCGAGAACAATTGCTGGGCATGGGCATGATCAGCCCCGAGGATATTGATTTGATGACGGTTGTAGAGACACCGGATGAAGTCGTCGAGGCGATTTTCAACTTCTATGAACGTCGTGGCTTTGCTCCGTCACCGGAAGAACGCGAGAAATTGCTCGATTTGTAAAGCGTGAGCCAGCCAATCGAAGTAAAATTCGGGCGCTAACTCTGAAAGATGGACGTTATGAAGCTACACAGCACGCATGTATTACCCGCGCTTGCCGCCTTGTGCCTGGCAATCGCCAACCCGTGCGCACTGGCCCAGACGGCTGGAGCCAACCAAAAAGGTGTGGTTCCACCCCCACCGGTCCAAAAAGGTCTGTCCGAAGATCTGGAACCCACCGTGACCATCAAACAGGTGGACGGCCAGCAGGTTGAAGAATTCCGCATCCGCGGCAAACTGTACATGATGCGCGTCACCCCCAAGGGCGGCAAACCCTATGTGCTGGTTGATAAAGCCGGTACCGGACATTTCGAGGTGGGTGAGAACTACAGCCCGCATCTGTCCGTACCACAATGGGTCATCATGGAGTTCTGAGGCATGGCCGTTTTTACCCCGGTTGATGAGGACTCATTGGCCCCCTGGCTGGCCCGGCGACACGTAGGGCAACTGGTCAGTCTGGAAGGCATTGCCTCTGGCATCGAGAACACCAATTACTTCGTGACCACCCGCACGGGCCGCTATGTGCTGACCTTATTCGAAAAGCTCACCGCTGAGCAACTGCCGTTTTATCTGGGTTTGATGAAACACCTGGCCGACCGTGGTTTACCCGTGCCCGGCCCCGTTCCAAGCGACAGTGGCGAGCTGTTTTCGGTTTTGAATGGCAAGCCGGCGAGTCTGGTCAATTGCTTGCCCGGCAAAAGCGCGATGACACCCAACCCCGCCCAGTGCGAAGCAATCGGCGTCTTTTGTGCCAAGGCGCACCTGACCGCCCGCAACTTTCCCATTCACTTGCCCAATCAGCGTGGTTTGAGCTGGTGGCAAAGTACTCAGGATGCCGTCAGCCCATTTTTGCCCGCGGACCTGGGCCGTGTATTGCACGACGAAATCACTGCCCAAACGGCATTTGCTGCCAATCCCATGTGTCAAACGTTACCGTCAGGCCCTGTACACGCCGATCTGTTCTGTGACAATGCCCTGTTCACGGGGGATACCCTGGGGGGAGTGATCGACTTTTATTTCGCTGGGGTAGACACCTGGCTGTTTGACCTGGCCGTGTGCATCAACGATTGGTGTATTGATCAACAGACTGGCGCCATCCAACCCGACCACGCCCAGGCAATGATTCGGGGGTATCAGCAACACCGACCTCTGACGGCCGACGAACACTTGGCCTGGCCCATGATGCTGCGTGCGGCGGCCTTGCGGTTCTGGATGTCGCGTCTGTATGACTACTACATGCCACGCGAGGCCCAGATGCTCACCCCCAAAGACCCGACTCACTTTGAGCGGATTTTGCGATTGCGCCAACAGGGCAACGTGCCCGCACTGTAACGCAGCCCCCTTAAAGAACTGGATAGCCACAATGCAGGCTGAGCCCTTAAAAGGTCGCGATGGATGGAACTGGCTTATCGCCGGCTGGAGAATTTACCGGACTCAACCGGTCACCATAGCCGTTGTCGTAGTGAGTTACTTGATGCTGGCTGCCCTAACGACCACGCTTATACCCTACGTGGGCTCAGGCATTCTGGCGCTGGCTACTCCTGGCTTGTCTCTGGGCCTGGCCACCGCGTGCCGCTTGGTTAGCCGGGGATTGCCAGTAACACCGATGGTACTGTTCACCGGTTACCGGGATGACAATCGCATGTACGCCCGCCCGCTGATCAAACTGGGCCTGGTGTATCTGGTACTGATTGGGCTGTTAAGCCTCCTGCCCGCCGCCCTGGGCTTGTTCAGCATGAGCGAGGTGATCAACCCAACCCAGACCGGCAACCCTGAATCGGCCAAACCCATGGTCATGACGCTTTTATGGCTTGGGATCGGCGGTATTCCCATCATGATGATGTTCTGGTTCGCGCCCATGCTGGTGGCATGGCATCACTACACGCCCGGAAAAGCGCTGTTTTACAGTTTTTTTTCGGTGTGGCGCAATCGTCGCGCGTTTATTGTCTATGGTATGGGGTGGATGATGTTTGCCATGGGCATCAGCGCGATATTGGGTCTGCTTAGTGTGCTGCTTGGCCTGCCCGGGACCGTAGTCAACATGATTCAGATGTCGCTGGTGTTTTTGGTGTTCTCAGTCACCGTTTGCACCTATTACCCGTCCTACCTCTCGATATTTGAGCCCAAAGACCCGGATCCGGTATACCACATCGATATTCAACACTAGCCGATTAGTGCTCGGTCAGCGCCGTATCAAAGGTTTTTACCAGGGGTTTGAGCAGGTATTTGAGCACGGTATTCGATCCGCTTTTGACTTCAACCGTGCCGGTCATCCCCGGCAACAGCGGCAATTGCTGACCGTTTTTCCCCGCGAGCGTGCGCGCTTGGGTTCTGACATGGACCCGATAAAACGCGTTGCCCTCAGCAGGTTTGCCGTCCTCGATGATGGTATCCGCGCTGACATACACCACCTCACCCTTGAGGGCACCGTACACCGTAAAATCATACGCATCGAGTTTGACATTGGCGGGCATGCCCACCTTCACGTACGCGATGTCTGCCGGTTTTATTTTGGCTTCAACGATCAGTTGATCATCCAGCGGCACAATCGTCAGCAACTCCTCACCGGCCCGCAACACGGCGCCCGGTGTGGTGAATTTAATGTTTTTGACGGTACCACTCACCGGAGCGGTGAGTACCGTATATGCTAGGCTCGTTTCCCGTTGTTTGACCGAGGCTTGCAGCGCGGCGAGTTCCTCCTCGGACTTGGCCAACTCCGCCTGCGCCTCCTGAATGTACTTGTTTTTGCGGTTATGGATGCCGGCGGATATCTCGTGCATTTGCCGCTGCAAACGCAGCACTTCAGCCTGACTGGTATCACCCGTGGTCAGCAGCGTTTTATGCATGAGGTATTCCTTGCGCGCCAACTCCAGCGACTCGTCCAGTGAGCTGAGCTCGTCGTGTAAAGCCGCCTGCCGCTTGGCAAACAGCAGCCGCTGGGATGCCGCCACCTCGGGAAAGTTGTCAACCTCCTTGGGAAACTGCAGGCTGCCGCCGCGGACCTCGGCGCGCAGGCGGGCCACGACGGCCCTCACGGATACATAACGAGCCTGCATTTCAAGCAGGCTGGCCTGGGCACGAGCATGGTCAAGACGGGCCAACACCTGCCCGCGCGTCACCAGGTCTCCTTCTTTGACGTTTAATTCACCCATCACACCACCGTCGGGCGCCTGCAAGGTGTGGGTTTTGCTGCGGGTGATGACCTGCCCTGGCCCCCGGGTCACTTGCTCCAGGGTAGCCAGGGAACTCCACACCAGAAACACCAGCACAATCACAGCAATCCAAACGATAACACCTGAACGCCGGGCCGCTTTTTCGTCGGCCTCAGCGTCTTCGAGGACATCAACCAGGTTGTAGTAGCCGCGCCCCTGCTGACTATCAGCTGACCCAAAGGGCGCCCCCTGGGCCGTGTTGGCTTGATTGATGACATGTGTACCGGAGTGCGTCAACTCGGCGGGGACGGGCGGTAAGGTGTCGTCAAAACTCATGCTATTTTTTCAGCCGTCGGGTCTGTTGAGGGTGGATGGTTCAAGCGCTGCAGCACGGCATTTTTCTCGCCGTCCATCACCACCTTGCCGCGATCCATCACGATGATGCGATCAACCAGTTGCAAGAGGGCAGGTTTATGCGTCACAACAACCAGCGTTTGTTCCAGGCTAATCCAACGCAACATGTGATTGATCAGCCTCATTTCTGCAGTTGGGTCCAGCGAGGCGGTCGGTTCGTCGAGCAGCATCAGTTTGGACGGTTGCAACAGCGTGCGTGCCAGCCCTACCATCTGGCGCTGACCGCCCGACAAGCCTCTGCCCCCTTCCGTGATTTGAATCGACAACCCGCGCGGATGCGCCGCCACCCAATGGTCCAAGCCTGTAAGCCGTATGACCTGCAAGAGCTGCGCATCGGACGGTGGGTATAAACCGAGGGATAGATTGTCTTTTAACGTGCCGTTAAACAGCCGAACATCCTGAGGCAGGTACGCAATGGCCTCGCGGGCCTGCGCCGGGTCAAGCAACTGCAAATCTACCCCGGATAGATACACCCGCCCTAGTGTGGGTCTATACAAAACCGCCAACTACTTGAGCAAAGTGGATTTACCCGAC
>DAITMV010000159.1:0-7145 GCA_036834985.1 Burkholderiaceae bacterium
CCCCCGCCCCATCCGTTGTCGGTACTGGCAAGGCCACTTGAGCACTCACATTGACAGGCGTCGGTACCCGGCTGAAGTTGGCTGGGAAAAACGGACTGTAGCCTTGAGCCACAAAGCCCAGCTTTTCGCCTTTGGCCAGTTTGACTGAAATACCGGGCAAGCTGACCAGCTTTTGCCCGTAGCCTTTGACAGGCGTCACCTGATCATGCAGCAACACCAACGATCCGTCGGCTTTTTGAAGCGTCAAACCAACATACACAATCGGAGGCAGGGGCACTTCGCCGGCAGCCGGCGTAACTACGTTGACCAAGGCCTTCGGTGTGCCCACGTAACAAACGGGCTGGCTACCGTCGGTGATCGGGCTGGATTTGAGCATCGACAACGGTGTTGCCCCCAGCGGAGTGGTAGAAATTCCGTCAGGAAACCCCGTTAAACCCGAATAAATCATCTGCACGGGCGTCGCTGCCGAGAAAGCGCCCACACCTGGCACTTTGGGACGGCCAATATCGGTTTGGGTCGGCAAGGCTATCGCCGTTGGCTGGCGTGAACCATCCTCCAGCACCGTCGTAATCTCTGGGAAGGGGCTGGGTGACTTACCCAGATAACTTGGGTCGATCGACTTGGACTGGCCCATCAAATGCTGCACCAAAAACTGGAACATGAGATCTTTGAGGTTAACCACACAACGGCCAGAGGCCTCTTGATACTGCCCGGCAGGGCATGCAGCGGCACTGGTTTTGAGCCAAATTTTGGACTCATTAAATGCGTACTTGGCATCAATTTCAGTCGCAGGGTCTGCCTGAAACTTCAACGAGCTCAGCGAGTGACCAAACTTGACCATCAACAATTTGCTGTCCGGGTTGACTGCACGGTAACACTCAAAGTTGGCGATGCCTTCGTTCAGGTTAAACAGGACGTCTTTGGCGCCTTGAACAAAAAATGAAGGGATGCTCTTGAGCGTCACAGGCACCGGCGAGGCAATGCCATCGCTGTTACCGCAGTAGGTCACCGCGCCATGAGAACCCAGTTGGGCAACCACGCCAGGTGACACCTCACCCGTGGTGTTGGCCTCAGCCAACCCCTGCAGGATGAAGTTTTCATAGCGACCCCGGTTGCTTTGTGCGCCGGCCGCCACCAAACCATCCAGATAGGAGGTTTTAGGCACCCCACCCGGATACAGACTGTAGCGTAAATCGTTCCAAGTACCACCAGGCACCATCGCATCAATTCGGTCATCAATACCCGCCCCCATGAGCTGAAACGCACCACCATAGCTGCGGCCAATGGTGCCCACCACCGGGTTCATCTTGCTGTTTTTGGTCAGGTATCCCAAATGGGCCAGATTATTTTCTGCCCAGTTCATGACGGCTTTGAAGTCTTCGCCTTCCTTGGACGGGTCCATGATGGCGACCTTGCCACCCGAATCGCCATGCCCGCGTTGGTCATAAGAAATCACATACCAGCCGGTGCGCCCTGCCACCGGATTTTTCTGGTTATACGCCAGTTGCATCACATCGATGCCAATTTCATCGGTTTGTGTTGCTTCGTCAAAATCGAGCGATGTCACGCGGCTGCCGCCAAAGCCGTGCGAGTGCAGCAAAAGAGGTGTCGCCTCGCCGGAGACCATCTTTGGCACAAAGACCGTTGCAACAATCGGTGTGCCGTCGGATGAGTTAATGGTGACATTGAATTGATAGGGTGTTTTGACCTCTACCGCATTGCGGTCTTTCAGATACATCGCCTCTGCTACCACCACTGGGACAGGCGGAGTGGGCGTGGCGGTGCCGCTGTCGGACGGGCTGCCGCCGCTCGACTGTTCTGAAGTGGAGGTGTTTTGTGAGGAAGTAATGGTGCCCGGAGCGGACTCACCAGCGCTGCCGCCCCCACAAGCGCTCAGCACGGCCACCAGTGGCAAGACGGGCAACAGCGGGAGCCAGGGGCTTAGAAAACCTCGGCTAGATAAGCTCGGGCGGGTAGATGTGCGGCGCTGCATGAAAGTCTCCGATGTAATTGTTTTGGCTTAAAAACATCGTTTTCAAGCCTTTCAAGTATTACAAAGGAATGACTGTTATTAGATTCAATTGTTACTTATCTTTAGCTGCGCCCAAGGCATGCTCTACATCGGGATTTCAAACCAAAAGTTACTGCCCTGCTCCAGTTGGCTTGTAACGCCAATTTGCCCCCCCATCAACTCGATAAACCGCTTGCAGATTGACAACCCCAAGCCCGTACCGCCAAATCGTCGCGTTACAAAACTTTCTGCCTGGGTAAAGGGTACAAAAAGATCGCTTAACTTATCCTGAGCAATACCAATACCCGTATCAACCACTTCAACCCGTAAACGTTGTGATTCACCCGCTTGCACCACCCCAGCCTTGATCGTAACGCCCCCGTGCGCTGTAAATTTAATGGCATTGCCCAACAAATTGAGCAACACCTGTCGTATCCGCATTTCATCACCGTTCATCACCGTAGGGACCGACTCGTCGATCTGGATGTTCATGGCCAGTTGTTTGTCACGAGCCGAGATATCCAGTACTGACATCACCGCAGCCACCGTGTCACGTAATTTGAAAGGCTTGTTCTCGAGCTGGATTTTACCGGCCTCGATTTTCGAGAAGTCGAGCACATCATTAATCACGGTGAGCAGGGATTCCGCACTGGATTTAATGATTTGCGCATACTCACGTTGTTCGTCCGACAAGTCAGAATCCAGCAGCAATTCGCTCATGCCAATTACACCGTTCATGGGTGTCCGGATTTCGTGACTGACGGTCGCCAAAAACGAGCTTTTAGCCTGGCTGGCCGATTTGGCCACCTTCAGCGCCTCCACCAACTGGATCTCCGCGTTTTTTCGGGCGGTCACATCCAGAATCAGTGCTCCAATCTGCCCAACCCCCGCAGAAAATACCCGCAGCTCGGTGTATCGCGCCAGCTCGTTGTCGTGGCGCTCTGCTTCCATCGACTCCCCGGTTTGTGCAACGCGGGTGATCATGGCGAGCAACTCAGGGTCAACCTCTCGCCCGACGTCCTCAATCCGTTTACCCAAGGCCTGCTGGGCGGAGATGCCGGTGATGGCCTCAAAGGCCCGATTCAATTCAATCACCCGGATCTGCGGTTGCGCGCTTGCGGGGGGATACGACAACTCAAACAAGGCAAAACCGCTGTGCATTTCCTCAAACAGTTTGCGGAAACGTCGCTCGCTGTCCTGCTTGAGCTGCAAGTGCTGTTGGTGAAGGCGATCAAGCATCACATTCATCGAGCTGGTCAAGCGTCGAATTTCCAATGTACCGGTGATCTCCAGTCGCTTGGAGCTAAACCCTTCACGCACCACATCCGCTGAAAAATCAGCGACGGCACGTAGATCCCGGGTCAGTACCTCACCCATTTTTCGGCTTCCAATCAGCACAAACAACACTGAAAAAAGTGAAGCGACGAGATAAATAAGCGGCACTTCCCATGAGTGATTGTCAAAGGACGGCGGTTCAACGGGGCGGGAAATCGATACCGGCAGCCCGGCCAACATATTGGGCGCCGTTACGGGGGCGATCAGCAGCTTTTTGTTGCGGGCCTGCTCGGCAGAGAGCGGTTCAAAATGAATAGAGGCTTTGAGCTCGGCGGCCAGGTCTTTGACTTTAACCTTATACATAAGCGCACCTTGAGCTTCCTGGGTGCGGGTGTAGGTCAACAGCTCGAGGCCAACGAGGTAGGCCTGGCCGTCATCGTTTAGTATCGCTGACTTTTCCTGGCTGGCAACGATACAACGCTTGAGCCATGCAAAATCGTCATCGGTAAAACGCCCTTGACCATTGCTGGCAATTTCCTTGCCTTCAAAGTCGACAAAAAGTACGCTGACCGGGATGCCATCAACGTACCGGACTCCCTGCAAAAAAGGTAGCAGGTACAGTTCCTTGCCGGCACTGTCCATCAAGGCGGTGGCCAGCAGGCTGCTGTCGGCAACACTGGTCATGCGGTCGGCGATGGCGCGCAGGCGGCTACCTAATTGAGTGGCACCCAGCTCCAAGTCCTTGCGTTCAAGTGCCCGGTAAGCCTGTAACTGCTGATATTCGGTGGCCAGCCATGAGCTCACGCCAATGACAAACACCGCTAAGCCTGCCAGCGTAGCGGTAAAAATCGAAATTCGATGTGACAGCGAGGGGCTGATGCGACGAAGAAACACGGCTTAATGACTCACCGGAACAAGTACGCCATCGTCGCCGTACCTGGCCATAAACAGTTCATTGGCAGTCAGGGCCTCATGACGGGAGGATGTAAACGGCTGGGGATAAAAACGTACCAGCCCTTTGACTTGACGGACGGCTTCCAGACTGTCGCGGATTTTTCTTCGATCGGTGGACCCAGCCAGGTTAATTGCTTTGGCTAGGATATGCGTCAAATCATAGGCATGTGCAAACCCGACTACTGAGGCTATTTGCTGAGGTTTGGTCGGGCCATATCGCGCATTCACCGTAGCCATCACTTGTTGCAGCATCTGGGGGTCGGCACGTGAAAAACTGAAGGTTTGAATCACACTAAGGTCCACCACGTGCAGGTCGTTTTTTGCAGCTTCAAAGAATTTGCCACCCGTGATTCCCCAGTGACTGAAGATGGGCACCCGCTTGTCTTGCGGGAGAGAGGCAATTTCTTTGACCAGCAATGCCGCCTCATCATCATTGCCGACCAGGATAATCGCCTGCGAACCAGAGCGAACCAGGGACTCGTATTTATCCTTCAGGACATCGTCCTTCCAGTTAAACCATACGGTGCTGGCCAACTCAGGTGTGCTGTTTTTCTGAAAATAGCCATCGGCCGCCGCTTTGTTGCTTCGCCCCCAACCGGTGTTGGTCAGTAACAGCCCAACCCGTTTGATGCCTCGATGCTTGGCCTCGGCCAACATGGCCGGGATTGCCAAACTGTCCCGCAGTGACAACCTGAATACGTAATTGGGGGTCATGCCGTTGTCTACGATCGGATCGGCGCTTGACCATGGTGCCAAGAGGGGGACCTTGTTCTCGGCAATGGTTTTTAACTCTTCAATCAACACCGGGCTGAAACGACCGCCCAATACGGCGACCAAATCAGTCATTTGCGCAAACTCTTTCAGGTTGCGAATACCCCGGGCCGGTATCGAGGAGTTGTCTTTGGTAATCACCTGCAGGGGTCGGCCCCGCAACACGCCGCCCGACTGATTGATTTCATCTATCGCGACTTGAACACCTTGCAAAATTGCTTGGGCAGACGTACTGCCAATCAGGCCAAATTCACCGTCAATACCAATCAAGACAGGCGGTTTGTTCATGTCGGCCCCGGCCGAATGGGATGGTATCGGATACGTGGCCGCCAATAGAACCACTGCCAACCACTGGGCAACTCTGTACGCGGCGCACCAACTCAGGCGGCCATGCAAGGCGAATAAGGGAGGAATGAACACGGATCGGCGCCATCATCAAAAGAGCATCGATTGTATTCTGGCTTGTTACAACTTGAATGTCCAATGGATAGACTGGCGCTATTTAATAAGTCATTACCATTTGGCGTAATGATCTTCACACCATCCACCCATCTCACGTAACTGGATGGTTTGCCCGCAAGCCGTTTTGACCCGGCCGTTAAAAGCTCCAAAACACTGGGTAAACTGGCTTGCCAACAACCCGGCATTGACATGTTCGGTTTTTGCGCCGCGCGGAGTGAAGGTCACATCCACCGCATTGTCGTCGGTCACAATGCGCCATGCGGTCGAGTCCGGACGATCGCGGTCATAGTCAAACGCTGACAAACCCAGCGGATAAAACCGCCCCGCCAACCAGATGCCATTTTCAGCACAACCGGTTTCATTGACACCGGCCGCCAGGTTTAGACAACAGGTTCGTCCGTCCTCCAATACCCCCGCCGCGCAGGCCCAATTCCAGAAAGTCTCGCGGCGTAAAAACCCTGCAGTCCAGTCATGGTAACAACCGGCAGACTCAGGGGAAATGTCATACTGTTGCCCATCCCAGATCACCTCACCCTGCACCGGCATACCCGCCGTTTTTTGTGCATAGGTAAAACCAACGTTCGCCACTGGGGTGGCCAGTGCAAGGATATCGTTCCCTGCGGTGTGAATGGCGATACGTCCGCGACGGGGCAATGCCCCCCCCAGATCAAACTCCATCACATGTTCGCTAGCGGACCGAATCGTGTCGATGCGAAGGGAGCCTTTGGTAAATCGCGAATGGCCCAACGGCTTGCTGTCAAGAAACAGATGCCGATCAAACAATTGCCGGGATGACCACTCAGACAATTTGCCTTCTGTTTTATCAAACACGTAAGCAAACGCCATGTTCATGAAACCGAGGCGTACCAATCCACATCCAAACACCATGAGCGGTGTCTGAATTCCAAAAAAATCGAAGTGTTTGTACCCAAAAAACTTGGCCCACCGAGGACGCTTCTTGCCCATGGGGGTACGCCAGTCAAAGTCACGCCAATTGATATCGGAGGGCACATGCAAAAGGCGCCCATACGATGGGCGCCCATTGGCATCAATTAACGGTGTTGCCAAGCTCAGACGAGGCGCCCTGGCAAATGCAGGCCGGCCAATGATGTATCACTATGGCTTGCCGTGCTGATTGGGCTGGCAGATGCCACAGGCGCCAGGAGGGAATCCAGCGGCGTACCGGTGTGACTCAAGGACGGAGTTCCTGAACCACTGAGCGTCTGGGTCAACGGCGTCACAATCGCATCAAGCGGAGTACCAGTTGGGCCCGAGGAATGTTCTGACCCTGCTGTCCCGGTTGCACCGGCCACAGGGGCCAGCACTGCGTCCAGCGGAGTGCCTGTTGGGCCAGCGCTTGAACCGCCGCCACTACCAGAGCCCGCACCACCTGCCGCTGAAGCCACAGGGCCCAGCACTGCGTCCAGCGGAGTGCCTGTTGGGCCAGCGCTTGAACCGCCGCCGCTGCCAGAGCCTGCACCACCTGCCGCTGAGGCCACTGGGCCTAATACTGCATCCAGCGGAGTGCCTGTCGGACCGGCGCTTGAGCCGCCGCCGCTGCCAGAGCCTGCACCACCTGCGGCGCTCATCAAGGGAGTCAACACCATATCCAATGGAGTTCCTGTCGGACCGGCGCTTGAACCACCACCGCTGCCAGACCCTGCACCACCTG
>DAITMV010000160.1:0-7137 GCA_036834985.1 Burkholderiaceae bacterium
CCTTGCCTGCAGTGCCGTCGGCGCCATCTGGGCCTACGGCCAGTGAGCAAAGCCAGAATTTGAAAGCCTTTAACGACAAGCAGGAGCAGGCCAAGGCCCGCCGCGAGGCCAATAACAAACGCCTGCAAGAGCTCAAGGTGCAACGTGATGCGTTTGTCGAGAAGCAGAAGCAAGACAGCATGGGTAAATGACAGTTGCGTAACTGAACAATTCCCGCGACCATTACACTTAGATCAACATTTCAATAAAGCTTAAGTTGGCATGACTGCCCCACAAGATTTTGATGCGATAAAGCGCCGAATCGTCGAGCTCCAGGTAGAGCATCGTGATTTGGATCAAATTATTTCAGCGTTGACTGAGCAAACGGGGCATGATGAATTGCAGATCCGGCGTTTGAAAAAGCGCAAGCTGCAAATCAAGGATGCCATCACACTCTTGCAGATTCAGCTCGAACCCGATATCCCCGCCTAGGTAGTTTTACATGTTGCAGTATGAAGTGCAGGGCGTATTCGCCGACAACGGCCTATTGGCTCAACAGCTTGACGGTTTTAAAGCCCGTCCTGCCCAGCTGGAAATGGCCTGTGCCGTGGCTAACGCGATTGAGCAATCAGACACATTGGTGGCCGAAGCGGGAACGGGGACGGGTAAAACCTTCGCCTATTTAGTCCCGGCCTTGCTGTCCGGCGGCAAGGTGTTGGTGTCGACAGCCAGCAAAACCCTTCAGGATCAGTTGTTTGACAAGGACATCCCGTTGGTGCGGGCGGCTTTGGGAAAGCCGATCACCATTGCCTTGCTCAAGGGACGAGCCAACTACCTTTGCCATCACTTTTTGCAGCGTACGCTTGACGACGGTCGGTTACCCACGCCTAAAGATGTGGAGCATCTGCAAAAAATCAAATGGTTTGCGATGGAGACTCACACCGGTGACAAGGCAGATTGTCGTGCGGTGCCTGAGTCTGCCGCCGTCTGGAGTTGGGTCACCTCTACCCGCGAGAGCTGTCTGGGGAGCGATTGTGAGCATTATCAGGATTGTTTTGTAGTCAAGGCGCGTAAACAGGCACTGGATGCCGATGTCGTGGTGGTTAATCACCACCTGTTTTTGGCCGATACCGCGCTGCGTGAGGAGGGTGTTGCCGAGCTGTTACCCACGGCCAATACGATTATTTTTGATGAGGCACATCAGCTATCGGATATTGCGACCCTGTTTTTTGGGCAAACCGTCACAGCGCATCACTGGCAGGATCTGGTTCGAGACATTTTGGTGGCGGGACGCGCCACTGCCCGCGATGCGGCAGACTGGGATGCCGCGCTGCGTCCGCTGGACACCGCCTTAAAAATGCTGCGTGCGCGCCTGGCCTCCTTTAACGAGGCTCAACGGTGGCCTGCTGCCCGCGTGTTGGCTGATAAAGAGCTGGCTGAGGCCCTCAGCGACGTGGCTGTCAAAGCTGAATCGGTACTTGATGTGCTGGCTACGGTGGCCGACCGGTCAGAGGAGTGGCAAAAATTCTCCAACCGCATGGCCGACACATGCATTCAGTGGAACCAGTGGTTAGGTACCCAGGCGCTACAAACCACCGAAGAGTTTGTCAAATGGGCCACCTTGGCCCACGGCAGCATTCAACTGCATGCATCCCCGATGGATATCGCCAGTACCTTTCAAAAGTGCCGGGAAGGGCCCAAACGGGCGTGGGTATTTACCTCCGCAACGCTGAGTATTCGTAACAAGCTGCAGCATTTTATGGATACATTAGGTTTAGAGGACGCCAAGGCCCATGTATGGCCCAGCCCATTTAATTACGAAGAGCAAGCCTTGCTCTGTGTGCCGCAACATGCGCCCAGCACCACTGACCCGGCCTTCCCCGAAAAGCTGTGTGAGGTGGTGTGGCCTTTATTGCAGGCCGCCGATGGTGGTGTGTTCTTTTTGTGTACCACCTTGCGGGCGGTTCAAAAAGTGGGGGCGTGGCTTCAAGTAGCCATCCAAAAGCACGAGCTGGACTGGACACTGTTAATTCAAGGCCAGGCCGGTAAAGCCGAGATGATGGACAGCTTTCGGTCAACCGCCAAGCCGGTGCTGGTCGGTTCTGCCAGTTTCTGGGAAGGTGTGGACGTCAAAGGAGATCAACTGCGGCTGGTGATCATCGACAAGCTGCCGTTCTCTCCGCCTGATGACCCGATCGTCTCTGCCCGCAGTGACTGGGTACGTGACAAGGGCGGCAACCCGTTTATGGACATCCATGTACCTGAGGCTGCGATCAGCCTCAAGCAAGGGGCCGGACGCCTAATTCGCGATGAGTCGGACCGCGGTGTATTGGTCATTGGTGACCGCCGTTTGATCGAAAAACCCTACGGCCGTACCTTATGGCAAAGCTTGCCACCGTTTAAGCGCACCCAGGAGATTGCGGTAGCGGTGGACAAGTTGCTTGAGATGAAATAACGGGTTTCGCGCGCCTTACTTGGCCCACACCCGCCACCAGGGCTGTTCAATCTTGGTGGCGCCCTTCCAGAACTTGCTGTCTGGGAAGTTCGTCTTGACAATCCGCTCGGTATCGGCTTGAAGGTCTTTCATGCCCAGGGCTTGATAGGAACGCATCATGATGAACAAGGCTTCTTCCGTAGCCGGTGCCTGCTGGTATTGTTTGACCACACCCTGTGCGCGGTTCAGTGCAGCCACATAGGCACCACGCCGGAAGTAGTAATTGGCCACGTGCACCTCGTTGCTGGCCACGGCATTGACCAAATACTTCATGCGGGAGGTGGCGTCCGGGGCGTATTTACTGTCTGGAAAGCGTGTCACCAGCTCCCGGAATGCTTCGAAGGCATCGCGTGCTGCTTTGGGGTCGCGTTCACTCAGGTCCTGCCCTGAAATGCCGGCAATCAGGCCCAGATCATCATTAAAGTTGATCAGGCCCTTGAGGTAAAAGATGTAGTCGATGTTCGGATGGTTTGGATGCAGCTTGATAAAGCGCTCGGCAGCGGCCAGCGCCTGCGCCTGATCGTTGTCCTTGTAGTAGAGATACGCAATTTCCATTTGGGCTTGTTGCGCATAGCGGCCGAATGGGTAGCGGGCCTCGAGCTTTTCCAGCAACTGAATGGCGCGTGGGAAATTACCGGAATTCTGTTCGTCCCGCGCTTCGTCATACAACTTGGAGGCCGACCAGCCCGCGGTCTCATCTGGTTTGGCTGGTGCATTGCCGCAGCCGCTCATGACCAGCACGGAGGCACTCAATAATAAGCCCAAGAACACGCGGAGCAGACCGGCGGACTGCAAAGGTGAGATACTTCGGGTTGCGGATCGGCTTTGTGTCAATTCCATGGCCATCTTTCGAAAACATTCAACAACGATACAAGATTAAGTGCGAGATTATATAGACCCGGACAGCGCTAAAAAACCTGTCAATGAAAATACCGACATCAGCCACGACATTCCAAGCGTCGATCAGGTGAGCGCCTACATGCAGGAACAAAGCGCTACCGTGCCCTTGGAGATGGCCGGACAGCGGTTGGACCGGGTATTGGTGCAGTTGTTTCCAGCTTTTACCCGAGCCCGTTTGCAGGTTTGGCTGGAGGGTGGTCGCGTCATGATCAACGGTGTCGCAGCCACCAAGGCCAGCGGCAAGGTGCAGGCCGGGCAACTGATGCTGGTCAAGCCAGAGGCCCCTCCCCATATGCAGGCCATGTTGCCAGAGCCTGTGGAGCTGGACGTGGTGTTCGAAAACAACGACTGCATTGTCATCAACAAACCAGCGGGTATGGTGGTACATCCAGCGGCCGGCAACTGGTCGGGCACCTTGCTCAATGGGTTGTTGTATCGCTGGCCCTCATTGTCACAGTTGCCGCGAGCGGGCATCGTACATCGGCTGGACAAGGAAACCAGCGGTTTGATGGTGGTGGGCAAACATATTCGTGCGCAGGAACGTCTGGTGGCACAGTTGCAGGCGCGAACCGTTCGCCGGCTTTATCTGGCGGTGGTGTGGGGCAGGGTGTCGCGGCAGGTGACTGTGGATGCCAAAATTGGTCGTGACCCCCGCTCTCGCGTCAAAATGGCGGTGGTGGGGAGTGGCAAACAATCAGTAACGCATTTTTTCCCGCTGGCACACGGCACGGTTGATCGTATTCCGGTGACCTTGATGGCCTGCAAACTGGAGACCGGCCGAACCCATCAGATTCGAGTTCATGCCTTGCACGCTGGTTTTGGACTGCTCGGCGACCCGGTGTACCGGCAGGCTAAAACGCCTGAGGTGCCGTTTATAAGGCAGGCGTTGCACGCGACGCAGCTATCGTTTGCCGACCCATCGGTGGCCAACTGGAAAAAGGCCGCGACCCTGGCTTTTGAGGTTCCGCCACCGCATGACATGCTGACATTCATGGCTCAGATGGGATTGCCAACGGATCTGGCTGAGTACATGGCTCGCCTGGCCGAGATATGGCCTTCCGCGTTGCCGCCTGAAGATGAGGAAGAGCCCTTCGAATTGCAGGAGGTTTATTACATCGACGATGAGTTTGACGAATCGGACGACGAGTGATGCATGCTCTGGCGCCGATACCCGGGTTTGAACCTGTTTGGAACACCTTGCCCCTGGATGTTCAAAAGCGGGTCGGCTCCTGGATTTCTGAGCGCGGTCCAGCCACCGGCTCGCCCTACGACTTTAACCTGGCGTTGCATGTGGATGATGACCCGGCCGCGGTGATTGAGCGACGTTATTGGCTGGAAAAATCATTACATATCCAGGCCAACTGGCTTACCCAGATTCACGGCACCGATTGCGTCACTATTTCGGCAGATCGCAGCGGTATGCCGCCAGTAAGCGCCGACGCCTGTGTCACCTCCATTCCTGGCCAGGCCTGTGCGATCATGACAGCGGACTGCTTGCCGGTGCTGTTGGTCGACGATCAGGCAAAGGCGGTAGGGGCCGCGCATGCGGGTTGGCGGGGATTGCTTGGCGGTGTGTTGCAACACTGTTGCGAAGCGGTGCAGACCCAGGCGCACACCCGGGCGCAGGCCATCCATACCTATCTAGGGCCCGCGATCGGGCCTGCTTCGTTTGAAGTAGGGCAAGAGGTGCGTGATGCATTTGTGCAGCGTGATGCTGAGTTTGCCAACCACTTCAAACCCCACGCCTACGGCAAGTGGCTGGGCGATTTATATGGCTTAGCGATGGTCGCACTCAGACAACAAGGTGTGATTTATTTTAACGGTGGTGGCGTTGATCAGGCGTATGACACCTACACCGATTCCCGATGGTTTTCTTACCGTCGCTCACCCGTGACGGGCCGCATGGCCTCACTGATCTGGCTCAGACGCTGACGATTTATCCAGCGTGTGTTGTGCTGCACGTTCCTGTTCAAAAGCCAGTTTCTCTCGCGCCTTGATGGCACGTCCTCGCGCAGGTGCGCCAAGCAGGTACATGACCAATCCACATGGCAACAAGCCATAGAGCAAAAAGGTGGTGATGCCCGCAAAAACGGTGGCTTCAGTAATGGCCATCATCAGGGCAACGTAGAGCCAGGCAATGGCAACGATATACATCCGGGGTAGGCCTAATAGCACGATCGTTCGTCACTTTATAACGCCAGACCCGCACCACGCAAGGCTCTGCGGGCATTTTTGATGCAAATTTCCTTGACTGCATAATATGTTGCATTGCACAATGACAGGCGTTCTGGCATGAATCATGATGAGTCAGACGGCACACCACGATGGCCTATAAAGGTCGCGACAAAGGATGAGACTGTGAACACACCATTACCAGGTTTTGAGCACCTGCACGAGCTGTTGCCCAAGGAGTTGGCAACCCAGTTAAGCACCCACTTGCCAGGGTTGAACTCAGCCGCCATGGGCGCCATCCCGCCCTTTTTAAATTCAATGGGGCAAGTTATGCAATCGGCGTTCAGCTCGATTGATCTGAACAAACTCAACGAACTGCAGTCCTCTTACCTTCAGGAGACAACCGCTTTGATGTCCGGGTTGATGGGCGCATTCGGGATGTCTGGTGCCGCAGCCACCCCGCATTCCACAGATTTGATGGATAAGGTCATTGAAGGGGACAAACGTTTCTCCGCCAAGGAATGGCACGATCACGGCTTTTTCGAGCTTAATGCCGCCCTGTATTCCATCAATGCCAAATACACAAAGCAGCTGATCGAATCGGTTCCAGCCGATCCAAAAACAAAGGTCAAGCTCAAGTATGCCGTCGGTCAGTTTGTTGATGCGATGTCGCCCTCCAACTTTTTTGCGACCAATCCGGAAGCGCAGAAAAAGCTGCTCGACAGCAAGGGCGAGAGCTTGCGCGTCTCCATCGAGAACATGATTGCAGACTTTCAGAAGGGACGCATTTCGCAAACTGATGAAGCGGCCTTTGAAATCGGCAAAAATGTCGCGACCACCGAAGGCACGGTGGTGTTTGAAAACGAGTTGTTCCAGCTCATCCAGTACAAACCAAGCACTGAGGTGGTGGGCGCGCGTCCCATGCTGTTTGTGCCTCCGGCCATCAACAAGTACTACATTCTTGATTTGCAGCCTGATAACTCGCTGGTCTCCTATGTGGTGGGGCAGGGCCATACCTTGTTCCTTGTTTCCTGGCGCAATGTGACCGAAGAGCAGGGGCAGGTCACCTGGGATGAATACATTGAGGACGGCGTTATCACTGCGATTCAGACCACACGTGACATCTCCAAACAAGAAACGATCAACGTGCTGGGTTTTTGTGTGGGCGGCACCTTGTTGACAACCGGTTTGGCGGTGCTGGCAGCCCGCAAACAGCGCTGGGTTGAAAGCCTGACGTTGCTGGCCACATTGCTCGACTTTTCTGATACGGGCATGTTGAGTGTGTTTGTCGATGAAGCACAGGTACAGGCTCGAGAGCAGACGATTGGCCATGGTGGCGTGATGCCGGGCAAAGACTTGGCGGGGGCGTTCTCCAGCCTTCGGCCAAATGATCTCGTCTGGAATTACGTGGTCAACAACTATCTCAAAGGCGAAAAGCCTCCCGCGTTTGACCTGCTGTACTGGAATGCGGACAGCACCAATCTGCCAGGACCAATGTTCTGCTGGTATTTGCGTAACACCTACCTCGAAAATAAACTCTGTCTTCCGAATGCGTTGACCGTCTGCGGTGAGTCGCTGGATTTCTCTCGGGT
>DAITMV010000161.1:0-5542 GCA_036834985.1 Burkholderiaceae bacterium
TTACGGCATTCCCGACTTCAAGATGGAAAAATCACACATCGACCGCCGTGTAGAGCAAATGTCTCAGGAAGGCATTGAGTTTCGCACCGGCGTATTGGTGGGCGAAAAGCTCAAGGAAAAAGGCATCACCAACTTTGCAGGTCAAATTGTGGCCCCCAAAGAATTGCTTGCCGAGTTTGATGCGGTGATTTTGACCGGTGGCGCTGAAGTACCCCGTGATTTGCCAGTGCCAGGCCGTGAACTCAAAGGCGTGCACTATGCAATGGAGTTTTTGCCGCTGCAAAACAAGGTGAACGCTGGCGACAAGGTCAAAGGCCAGATCATGGCCAGCAGCAAAAACGTACTGGTCATCGGCGGTGGCGATACAGGCTCCGATTGCGTGGGTACCTCCAACCGTCACGGTGCCAAGCAAGTGACTCAAATCGAGTTGATGCCCCAGCCGCCTGAAAGCGAAAACAAGCCCTTGGTATGGCCATACTGGCCCATGAAAATGCGCACCTCCTCCTCGCATGAGGAAGGTGTGGATCGCGACTGGGCGGTGACCACCAAAAAATTTGTAGATGATGGCAAGGGCAACGTCAAAGCCGCTTTGTGCGCCAAGGTTGAGTGGGTCAAAGACGAAGCCACCGGCCAGATGAAAATGCAGGAAGTGGCAGGGTCAGAGTTTGAAGTCGCGGCCGACCTCGTGTTGTTTGCCATGGGCTTTGTTAGCCCCGCGCAAACCATTCTGGATGCCTTCGGAGTCGATAAAGACAGCCGCGGCAACGCCAAGGCCTCCACGGACGGAGAAGGCTGCTACGCCACCAATGTACCCAAGGTGTTTGCAGCGGGTGATATGCGCCGTGGGCAGTCTCTGGTGGTGTGGGCTATTCGTGAAGGTCGCCAGGCCGCTCGCGAGGTGGACCAGTTCCTCATGGGCTCGACCGTGTTGCCACGCTGATGGCTGAGTTTGTGGCCGTGTTGGCGTCCAGGCCCATGTTGGTTTGAAACGTATACCCGCTTGCCTTTGAAAAACCCCGCTGCTGCGGGGTTTTTTTTGGCCTCGACGATCTGGCTACCTCAGCGGATCTATACAAACGATAGATTGAACTATCGCCGACTGATTGGCGACTGACCTTTTATTTGACCTGTGCAGCTGTTCAAATGACGGACCGTCATGTTCTTTGCAAGGTCGCTTCAAAGGATATGTCATGCCAGGCGCTATAAGATCTGCTCCCAGTCCCAGACCCCCAACTCATCGGTCTCAGTTGCCAGCGATTCCCGAGCATGACGACGGAGGTATCGGAGGTTTTAAACCCGACCGCAGCACCACAACACTGCGCTTTAACATCTCCGACCTGACAACAAAAAACGCTATCGCCCCCAGAATCTACACCACCAGTGCATCGCCACTGGGGGGTACGGAACAACGCGATTTGGGACATCTTGAGTCGCAGTCCTTAACCCCAGATCAAGAAACGTTTTTAAGCCAAACGCTGTCGTGTGCGATAAAGCATGGGCAGGGGATCTTTCAATTTGTATCCCCAGCCGCGCATCACCATCAGCCCTCGGTTGATTTTCCGATCGCCCGGTTTTTAACCGGTTGCCTGATCAATGACTCATTTTGCCTGGCGGGTGAGACCTTCACGCTGCGCGCGATGGAGGAACTCCCCTCGGATGACCCAAGCGCCTATAAACAATGGCGGGTTACCTTAGAAAAGCCTGACGGTACACGGTTTTTATTTCCTGTCACTCAAGTGGGCATGAGTTATAAGGACAACTGTTTTGACGCTCAAGCGCTTGGCCAAGTACGGCGTATTGTGACCAACCACAGTCAACTCATTGAGCGTTTAGCGAGTGAATCGTTGATTCCATCCGCCGATGCATCTGTTTCGCCCTCGGGTGCACAGCCCCATATCATCAGCTTTCATGGGATTGGCAGAAACGCCGCACTGATTACCTTGCTTGAGGCTGAAAAGCGGTTGCAAGAGGGGATCTACTCAATGGATTACATTGATCTGCTGGTCAACAACATCATTCATAAAGCCAGGGAGACATCACCATTTTTTTTACGAACCAAAGGTGGACGGCAAAAGGATGAGTTGATCAAGTATCTTCGGCAGAGCATGCCAACGCCGCACTTGCCATCGAGTCTGCAGACACCAGCCGACCTTGTGGCGAGCAAAAGCACCTTGCAGCCTATCGGATTGCCTAATCTGGGCAGCACCTGTTATGCCAATAGTGCCATCAAGGCCCTAGCTGCCATGGCCGGTGAAAAAATTGTGAAACACTTGAGCAATGAGGCCACTCTAGCCAGTCTAGCCGAGGAATACAGAGAGCCTGCCCTCATTTTCCGTAGCCTTGTTGCAAGGCTGATCGGTCAATCTCAATCTGAGGCAGTGCATTTGGCTAAGCTGAGTACTCAAGCCGTATTGGAGAGGCTGTTTAGGACGCTTCAGGCTACTTCCATGTTTAGCCAAACGGAAGTTCATGCGCATTCAAAAACACGAGTACCTGCTTTTCAGATCGTAGGCCAGCAGCACGACTCACTGGAGTTTTTAGGCAAATTGAGTGCTGTGTTTCAATTAAAAGAAATTCTGAATGCCGGCGGGGTACAGCTTCACAAAGTTCGCCCTGATCAGGTGGATAAGGATCTTTCGAAGGTTGTTTCAATGCAAAGTTCAACACATATCGGTGTGGAATTAAGACCTGTGAGTCCAGATCCCATTACGTACAGCAAATTATTTCAAGGTTTACTTGGATTTGAACAGGTTCAGTCCAGAGGTCACACGGAGGAGTGGCTATCCTGTTTGGATTTAACAGATTCATCTATGAGTCTGGACTTAAGCATACGCCCTTATTATCGACAAGAGCATGTTGCGACCAGAGGGAATAGAAACAATGCTTCGAAGGCGTCCGAGCATTTGATTCAGATTCAAGATATTAACTACCAACTCCCCTTTAACTTGACAGTTTCAACGATCAACCCCAACGAGTATCGCGAGGTTACATTGACCCCTTCAGTGATCATTTGTCACAGCGGCGGCTCACTCACGGGAGGGCATTATTGGATGAGTGTTCAGGGGGGCGATGGTCAATGGCAGGAGCATAACGATGATGAGGTGATTCCTCGTGAGTCCCCAAGAAACGATGGCCTGCCCGTGTTTATCCGCTTTGAGATTACAAACAACAAACGGGTTGCTTAGCGTTGTTTGCCACCCTTTTACATGACACTTGCCACGCGTCTGGTGCCCGTTTCGTCTACGGTGATGATCGTTGATAAGGTCAACACGCCTTTGTCATCGAGTACATACAGCGTGGTGGTTGAAGCCAGTGTCTCACCGCCCTCTTTGGATTTTTCGGTTTCTACGACCTCTAAGGTCAGGTGGCTGCTGTCCAGTTGTTTGGCGGTGAGCACTGCCTCGGTGATCGAGATCAGGTTTTGACGGGTGTTGTCTGCGTAGTCCATACGTTTATAAAACGTAAAACGATCACCGCTTTTGATGGTGTCTGGAAGTACGGCGTCGCTGACCGGTGAGTAAGCCCGCGCAGTAATCAGTCCAGAGGGTATGTAGTTGATGTAGTAGTACTCAACGTAGATCTGGTTGATCGTACGTGTGCTGTTGCTCGACTGCAGCACAGTGCGGCTGTTGATAACCCTACTAAAACCGGGCTTTTCGTCAAAGGTCGGTGCTTTGAGTGCCACGGTCAGGGTTTGTGTTCCTGTGGACGTAGTGGCCCCTCTTGTTTCTGTGACCTTTAATGCGATGCCTGCCGTGTTGTTCACATAGTTGGCATATGCAGACTTAAATGCAAACACCTGTGTGGCCTCCACGGGTGTAGTCGGACCAGTCCCCGCGTTGTTTGTTTGACCATTGGCGGTATTGCTGTTTGAGGGTTGAGCCGTTGTTGAACCCGGCGAACTGTCCCCAGAGCCGCCACAACCAGTCAAACTGATCAAAACCGCGCATAAAAGCGCGACAGGTGCAAGTAAACGTATGGTTTTCATGATGTGCAATATATGGGTGACGGGCAACTTTCCCCCACGCTCATCATCTCAATCGCTTGATGAGCCAGCAACATGAGGTTTCGTTCTGCATAATTTGCAGGTGAATGGTGTTGTGCCTGCTTGCGTTTGTTGAACATCGAGTACACTGAACCATCGATTTTTTTGAAGTATTTTGCATGCGCCACTACAAATACTACGATTTCATTCTCGCTGCGTTTGTCGCAGTGCTGCTGTGCTCGAACCTGATAGGCCCAGCCAAAATTGCCCAATTGAATGTGCCCTGGATTGGGACCGTGACGTTTGGCGCAGGGGTGTTGTTTTTTCCAATCTCTTACCTCTTTGGCGACATTCTGACCGAGGTCTATGGCTACGGGCGTGATCGTCGCGCGGTATGGGCTGGCTTTGGGGCCTTGGCCTTCGCCAGTTTGATGGCATTTGTAGTGGTTAAGTTGCCAGCAGCTCCCTTTTGGATCGATCGCCAGCCGGCTATTGAGAGCGTATTTGGCAATACCTGGCGGATTGTATTGGCCTCCCTGATCGCATTTTGGAGCGGCAGTTTTGCCAACAGCTTTGTTCTGGCCAAAATGAAGCTGCTGACCCAGGGACGCATGCTGTGGACCCGAACGATTGGTTCGACGCTGGTGGGTGAGTTGATCGACTCAAGCTTGTTCTACACCATCGCTTTTTGGGGAGTCATGACGACCGATCAGCTCATCACCGTGACCCTGACCCAATACGTACTCAAGACCGGTTGGGAGGTGGTGGCCACACCGCTGACCTACTGGATTGTGGCCACTCTCAAGCGGGTTGAAAACGAAGATTACTTTGACCGTGATACCTTATTCACGCCGTTCAGCGTCAAGGTATAAGTGCGTTCAGGGCCAGGTTGGCCAATTGTTCAGCCATGTCTTGCGACATGACGGATGGTGAGGGAGGGGGCGCTGTAAAAAGCCCCTTAAATTGAGACATGAGACTTTGCTTTTTGTCGGTCTTGAATGATGCGACCAAGGCATTGACGTGATGGTAGTGACTCATCCTTGTGGAATCTGACTCGTGTGCTGTCATTCGTTGCCGGATCAGCAGCCCACTGATCCGGCCCAGCGCAGCATCCAGTTGTCGGTAAGCCTTGCGTGTCTGGTGGTCAGACAGATTGCCCTGACGTAGCAAGCGGAGACTCCATAGTGCCTGCATGAACAAAACCGGGCTGCTAAAACCCAATGGAATGTGAGTGGGCGGCTTTCCGCGCGCAGATCGTAAAACATTCAGATCGCTTTCGAACTGTCGACTGTTCTGAGTCAGATGTGCATAATATTCATCATGTCTGAGCACCGTTGAGTGTAACGCTGCTGACAGTCTTAGCACGTTGTCCTGGTTCGTCAAATCCCATCCATCAGCCTGCGCGCGCTCAAAAACGGCGTCGGCCCACTGCAGGTAGCGCTGAAAATGTGTCAGTTGCGGGTCGGTAGCAGCGGGAGTGCCGAGCTGTCTTAGCGCCCGATCCAATACCCTGAGCCGCTGTTGTGGAGATAGGCCTTTAATCTCAATAGACTCTGG
>DAITMV010000161.1:5552-7122 GCA_036834985.1 Burkholderiaceae bacterium
CTGTGGACGTCGGTCCAGTCGCGGCTGCGTCAGAAGGGAAGGGCTCTACGTTGGGCGTAATTTCCGGTGAGGGCGGCGCCATCGGGTGCACGGGCCGGGTATGCCTCTCAGAAGACCATTCAGTCGATATCTGCTGTTTAAGGCACTCAATCATCGATTGGATTTGCGCTGCATTCTGCATGAATTGATTGTTCCCGACGGATTGTCGGCAATGGGCAATGACGTGGTGAACGGTTTGTTCGATGATGCCAGGTTCAATCATATGCCCGGCGGCGTGTTGACGCCGCAACTGTTTAAGCGATTCTGTGAGGGTAATCAGCGTGGCGTTTCTCCCGATGCCTCCAAAGCTGATTACGGCAGGGTGTTGCTGAACGGGCGTACCGTCTTGATCTGCCAGCGTGTGACGGGTCAGGGCGGATCTGGCCTGGTGACGTTCATAGAGCGCTTGGACCATGGACAACTCATTTGCATCAAAACACTGATTGAGATAACTCAAACCGACCTGTGTGATCTGGATGTAGCGGCTTTGATGGGTGTCGCTGTTGGATCTGCACTGTAGAACAAATGTTTTAACCTGATCTGCCGCATGTTCTGGCGTTGTGTCCTGCAGGGCGGTGATGACGTAGTCGCCCAGTTCGATCGGTTGGGGAGGTTGGCCGGCACCCAATCGGGCCTTGATGTAACTGGCAATCGGGAAGTCCCTGCTTATCTGGCCGTGATGCGCCGCCGGCGATACAAACTGGAAAATTCCTTGCCCGGATTTAATCGATTCAAGAATGATGGTGTCAGCTTTTTGTTCTGACGCCGACACGGTTCCTGCCGATGTTGTTTGCGCTGATGGGGCGCAGGCGGCCTGTTCAGACGCGGTGGGCGTCTGCGCCCCGGCACGCTGCCTTGACAAGTTCAATTGCCCGACTCTCACCTCGCTGCTGCAGGCCTGTGACTCGGCAAACGGCGAGCCTGCCGTCCAATACACGCGCTGGGGTGCGTTTTTGTCCGTATTAAAGTGAATCCGGGCTAAGGGCAATACAGGCGAAGGGACGTGGGAGTCGGCGACGCTTGTGGCCAAAACTCCGCTTGAGTGTTGTGAGCCAAGCGCTGGGATCGTGGGCATAAACATGGAGCCTGTGGTGCGAACCAACACGGCTGCTCAGAGGAGGGAGGTCTGTTTGTGTGACCCGCCCCCTCGAAAAGTTCACGGTGACCGTGGTGGGCGTGTTACAGCCAGTTGCCCCGCAAATTCAGTACAATTTCGCGAAGCACGGCGGGTTGGCGGCGGCGTTCATCCGTGATGGGTGCACCGATGTGAACGCGTATGGTGCGCAACACGTCGCGGGTGTTGATCATGCGGTTCCACAGGCTTTTTTCCTTGCGTGAAAAGCCGGAGCCCCACAAACCCGAAAGCGCCATCGGGATAACAGCCACATCGGGCGATTGGTCAATGATGCGCACAATACCCGCTTTGAATTCGTTCATTTCGCCATCGTGGCTGATTTTACCTTCGGGGAAAATACACACCAGCGAGTTATCGTCCAGTTCCAGTTTGACCTGTTCAAACGCATTGTTATAG
>DAITMV010000162.1:0-7087 GCA_036834985.1 Burkholderiaceae bacterium
CAGTTGCCACGACGGTGACGATTGGCACGGGCGATGTGATTGGCTTGCCCCTGCGTGTGGATCGGTTCGCATTCGCGCGCATCGTCTACAACAACACGGTCATCACGGCATCCACTGGCTTTACCGCTGCCGTGACGACAGATCCCGCCACCACCACGACTGGCGATGTGCGGGGCACGTACGCCCTGCAATCGGCATCTGACGGCACCAAGAGACTCCAAGTGTTCATCTCGATTCCGACCGCCAACATCGGTACGGTAACGGGACAGTACGGGGTAAGCCAGAACACCGCCTCGAATAACGGAGCCTGATCATGAAAGGTTCCTACGCCGCGGGTGGTGCACCAAAGATGCGGGATATAGGCGGGATCAAAGCCCCCGCCTATGGCTCCAACCCGTCGATCATGAAGGAAGCCAAATCCGGCACGACTGGAAAAGTTGGAATGGACGGCATTGGTGCCGATGGCGTTCCTGCCAAATCTCGAATGGATCGACCAAGCCGCAAGGCAAAGTCCAAATCCATGGACAAAGACGACTGAACTGAACACGTTCAGCGTTTGCCTTGGGTGGGAGATGGGAGAGATGCTCTATCACCCACCCAGGCAATCAAATCAAAGGTCTACCATGGCAATGGAACATTCGCGCCGAGACATGCTGCGTTTTATCGTCATGGGCGGTGCTTTGATGGCATTCCCTGTGCGCGAAGCCATAGCCGATGGCACCGAGACCGGCATTATTTGCATCAAGCACGGCGATGTTATCCATAAGCATGAGTATCCAGAGATCTTTAAAAATCTGAGCCTTGCCTCGTGGGCAGAGCCGGTCAGCGCAAATTTTATGGTGACGCGAGAGCTTCGCGACAGGTGCCCTGAGTGGCTTGACAATGCTCCCGAAATTGGACGCCGCGCCACACGACGGGCTTTAACGGCCGTTGGTGTTGGTGGGGAACAATTAGCAGATGAGCGCAATGCGGAGTTTGATCAAAACAAAGCCTACGACATCGACAGGTTAACCGTGTGCCTGGATGATGGATTCGAGCGACAGACAACGCCGTGGGCTTACGCACACAACAAGCATATCGAACAGCTTTCTGATGGGTCATGGGCCGTCTTTGAGTACCAAGACTTTGTCTACACCAAGAATGTCGACGGCATAAAGGCAGGATACCAATTCTCTGCCTTGTGTCTTTGTGACGATCAATCAGCATTGTTGAGGGCAGCATAAACCATGGGCCTACCCATCACAGTGACAGTCGGCCCGCTTGCTTCGGGATCGGCCACCAAGATTTGCGCTAGCCAGAAAGCTGCCGGAGCACGCAAGTTGGTGCTCAACGGCGCATCTGGCAATGCGACAGCAAACAATGTCTGCCTTTCCCAGACGCCAGGCGGCGCGGGCGCCCTTACCCTCAACGGCACAGCGGTGACAGGCGGTATTGCTTACCTTGGCGGCCTCACAACGCCCCAGTACATTTACATCACGTCAGCGGCCAACGATTCCGGCCGATCCTTTGTGGTGGTTGGCACCGTCTTCACGTTGAATGGTCCGCTGGCGGTCACAGAAACCATCACTGGCGCCAACACATCGACCGTCTCCAGCTCCAAGCAATATTGCACAATCACATCCATCACTGTGGATGCAGGCACGGCAGGTGCACTCACAGTCGGATCGTACAGCGTCGCAACGCTTGACGTGGCACGCCAAGTTCTGTTCACGAGCGCTGGCAATGACTCCGGCATCACCTTTGCGCTGGCAGGAACCGATTGGGCTGGTAGTCCAATTTCAGAGACCATTACGGGCGCCAACACGTCGACCGCTGTGTCGGTTCTCGACTATCTGACCATCACCAGCATCACGACATCTGGCGCTGTGGCGTCTACGCTTACTGTCGGCACGAACGGCGTGGCAGGATCTCCGTGGGTCCGGTTTGATGACTTTGCCGCCGCCGCTCAAGTCGCGATCCAAGCCACCGTGTCTGGAACCGCGAATTATTCTATCCAGACGACCATGGAAGATCCTAATCGCACCACGAACCAACTGCCCCCGAATACCTACCAGTGGGCGAGGTCGGCCGTGACTTGGATTGACAGCACAGACAGTGCCGTGGTGAGCGCTACGGCCAGCAAGAGTAGCACGTTTGCAGTGGCGCCGATCTTTGCTCGGGTTCTCCTGAACTCAAGCACGGGCACAGGGTCGGTGACTGCCACATTCCGTCAGGCATATCTCGGATCTTAAGGTGACGCTTGGCTGCCACTGGAACATATGCCTTCGGACCCGCCGCTTCGAGCCTCATGCTCGTTGCGTTTGGGCGCATCAATATCAGGCGCTCGGAGATCACCGCTCAGCACCTCGACGATGCATTCAATGAATCTAACCTGCTTCAAGTAGAATTCTCGAACAGGCAACCGAATCTGTGGTCTGACGAATTGTATTCTGTCACTTTGACGGAAAGCACGGCGACTTACACTCTCCCGGCCAGAATGGTGGCAATTCAAGCCGCGTACCTGAGCACGACATCCGGTGGCGTTACCACAGACACCATCATTTGGCCCATATCAACATTCGAATACGCGGCGCTTCCCAACAAGACGCAAGAGTCTGTCCCCACTTCATACTGGTACAATCGTCAGATCACGCCTCAAATTTCGTTGTGGCCGGTACCTGATGGCAATGCCACGTATACGCTAAACCTGCGCATCTTGCACCAGATCCAAGACGCATCACTGACCAGTGGGGCCACGCTTGATCTTCCCTATCGGTGGCTCGACACGTGGGTGGCCAACCTTGCAGCGCGCCTTGCTGACATTTACCCCGATGCTTTTGTGAAGTCCAAAGGCCCCGGCGCCGTTGCCGATATGTGGGCTAAGGCCGAGCGGTCTTGGGCGATTGCCGCGACCGAAGATCAAGAGCGCGTACCACTGATGATTATGCCGTCGTCCATGGGGTACTGGAGATAGCCTATGGCCTACAGATGGCATCCACGATACGCTGAAACCGATGCGGAAAATCCGTCCGCGTGGGCAACGTGCTCGCGCTGTGGGTTCCAGTTTAATCTCAACCGCATGGTCTGGCAGCACGATTACCGGGGCACGCCCATACCGATCAACACGCGGATTCTTGTGTGTGGCAGGCCGTCGTGCTTGGACATTCCAAACCCGCAACTGTCTCCCGTCATACTCTCCCCGGACCCGCCGCCGCTCTACAATGCGCGACCTGAACCGTATGCCGTTGATGAAACCAACTGGCTGACCACCCAAGACGGCGACATCATCGACACGCAATCCGGCGACTCTCTAACGCCAAGCATACCGAACCCATCCAGCAACGCCAACACGGCTCATCTGGCGTCAACCATGAACTATCCAGGTGGCTCCGTTTCTGTCGCTTATCTCGATCTGTTTAACGGAAACCCGCAGTCCGGTGGCGTCTCCGTTCTTTCCGCTATCACTGGCTCGTCTGCCCGCACCAACATTGCAGCAAGTCTGACGGTGAACGGTTCCAGTGTGGCAGTAAATCCTGATGTCATACTGATCGCTGCGGAGTCGCTGGCGCAAGTGAACATCTCTTATGCCGCCATCTACAGCGCATCCATCAGCGGTTCGTTGCTGGCCAGCGGAACGCTCTCCGTTGTCGGGCAGACCATCGCTATTGGTACGGAAGTGCAGTTCGACGCCCTTGATCTCTCTATCAACTTGAGCTGACCCATGGCCAACACTGACATTCTGCAGTTGCCAGTCGCCGTTGGGGTGAACGCAACGGACTATCTTCCCCTTGTGCAAGGCACTGGATCTTCCTCAGTAACCAAGCGCGCGACCACGCAGGCTATTGCCAACCAATTCGCAAACAACCTCCCCGCTTCAGTGGAATACGTGCTGGATGATGGCGGCGTGGTCATCAACACCGGCAATAAGGGCTATCTTCAGCTTCCGTTCGCTGGCCAGTTCACAAGCGTGGCTCTGTTGGGCAACACGACCGGATCAATCACGATTGATCTGTGGCTGTGCAGCTATTCGGCTTTCGATGGTGGCATCACAACGCCATCCGCATCCAATAGCATCGTGGGTGGCAATTACCCGACAATTTCAAGCGGCACGAAGTATCAATTGACCAACCTAAGCGCGTGGGGAACGACCGGATTCTCTTCGACTGACATTCTCTGCTTTGTCGTTAACAGTTGCAGCACGTTCACTCGGATGACGATTTCTCTTAAGTGCACACGAACGGTCGCATGATAGCGCGGGGGATCTGATGAGCAGTCTCATTGTTGGGGCAGACGTAAAGCAGGCTTCTATTGAAGCTGTGATTATCCGTGCGGATGGGACGAGGGATAACCTTGGAACCATCTGCTATTACCATCGCAATCCACTGCGGCGCTTGGCGTGGCGTGTGGCCAGCTTCATGAAGGGAAAGTGATATGACGGCGCGCGTCCAGAATAGCGGATTGGCAAACCTCACAGCGGCGTGGGTCGCCTACACGTCGTTGCCGAAGTATCTTCAGTGGGGCACAGGTAGCGGCGCTGCGGCATCCGCCACCACAGTCACCACCACCAGTACCACAGAGGCTCGAACCACCGGAACCGCGACTCAGACAACCACGACACAGACGAATGATACTTATCAGGTGACAGGCACAATCACGGCTGCCGGTACACGAGCCATTACCGAGGTTGGCGTGTTTGATGCGGCGGGCTCCGGCTCCCCACCAACGGGCGGGTTGATGGATATATATGGTGACTTCAGCGTCATCAACTTGTCCTCGGGTGACGCCATTGCCTTCACCGTCAAGGTCGCCTTCACCTAAAGGCATCCGCTCATGATGGGCTTTACCGCCCTTGGCCAAGCCGCCCTTGGCCAAGGGATGACAAACCGAACAAACAGTCAAACCGTCAGCGCCACATCGACGGGCGCTGTCACTGTCAGAAAGTCTGTATCCTATACTGTGGCCGTGGCGTGTGCTGGCGCAGTGAGTGCGATCAAGTCCGTTGCGCACACAGTCGCTGTCGCGTGCGCGTCTGCTGTGACTGTCACAGCTCAACGGGCGTTTCTCGTGACCATCAGTGCAACGTGCGCTGGCGCTGTGACACTCAGGCGATCAACGGCGAAGATTGTATCTGCGGCCTGCAACGGTGCCGTGACCATTCCGCGATCCATCGCGCACACCGTTTCCGTGACGTGCACCGGAACAGTCAGCGTCCTCAAGTCCATTACGCACACCATATCCGCATCTTGTGTGAGTGCCGTCACCATTCTGCGTTCCTATCTCCCAGCCCCGCATTCGCGTAATCGCGGGTACATCATACAATAGGGCGCCATGGCCAAAATTCTTGCAAATCTTGCGCGCATGACCACGGCCACGACTGGCACGGGCACCATCACGCTTGGGTCTGCGGCGACATCGGGTGGCGTGACATTCCTGTCATTCGCGGCAGCGGGTGTCGCGGATGGTGATACGGTCACGTATGCCATTGCCGACACAAACGCATCTGAGATTGGGCGCGGTGTCTACACGGCGTCGGGAACGACGCTCACCAGAACGGTTCTGAAGTCCACCAACTCCAACGCTGCCATCAATCTGTCCGGCAATGCTCAGGTATTTATCACGGCGGCGGCCGAGGATCTTCCCGCTATTGCTGTCGGCAAAGCGCTGACAGTCTCCAATACGCTGACATTGGCGGGCACCGACAGTACGACAATGACGTTTCCGGGCACCAGTGCGAACGTGGTGACGGACAACAACACGGCAACCCTCGCCAAAGGGTTCACGGTCACGCCCTATAACGGGTCCACGGTGTCGAGCGGCACGTTCACGGTCACGCCAAGCAACAACAACTATCAGTATTACACGAACAACGGTGCGCACACACTTGCGGCGCCAAGTTCGGATTGTGCCGTGGATATTCTGGTCACAAATGGTGCTAGCGCCGGAGCCATTACATTCTCAGGGTTCACCGTCGGTAGTTCTACAGGATCAGCATTGACAACGACCAACACGAGCAAGTTTCTCATCAGCGTTCGCCGCATCAATTCCATTTCGACCTACTCGATCTATGCCCTGCAATGATCATCCTCCCCGATAAAAACCAGATCCGAACCAAGGTTCTCCTGCCCGTCAAGGCATCGGAATGGCGCCAGCCGTCCCGGCGTATGCGGTTGTCCGGGCCAGAAAACATCACGCGATTCCGCCTCAGAGCCAGAACCAACGATGGGCATGTGGTCTGGTGCGGGTGGTTCGATGACCGATCGGATGCAGATGCGTTCCTTTGGTCCATGGCCACTGGCAATCTGCGTTACGAGCGGGATTTGTGGCGGCTGCCCACGCCAGCATGGTCCACGGACATTGATGCCGATCTCACGTATGAGTTCGCCACCGTCTCCCTGTTAACCACCACAGGCACGAACAATTGGACCGTCCCGTCTGATTGGAACTCGACCACGAACACGATGGAGTTCATCGGAGGTGGTGGTGGCGGTGGTGCCGGTGGTGGCGGAGGTGGTGAATACCGTGTTCTGTCCAATCAGACATACACGGGTGGCAATACCATCAGCTACACCGTGGGTGCAGGTGGAACGGGAGGCACAAGCCGAGGTGGTGCTACAGGCACCAGCGGTGGCGCCACTACGATCAAGCAGAACAACAATTCGACCACGGCTGCATCTGCGACAGGTGGCACAGTCGGCTCCAGCGCGGTCAATGGTGCTGGCGGTGCTGGTGGGACGGGTGGATCAGGCGGTAGCGGGTCTGCGGGTGGCACAGGCGGTACTTCATCGGCTTTTGGTGCCGGTGGCGGCGGCGGGTCAGCAGGCCCCAGGGGTGCTGGCAAAAACGGCGGTGCGGGCTCTCAAAGCACTGATGGTGCTGGCGGTGGTGGTGGCGGGTCCAACAACGGCACGGCTGGTGGTGCCGGTGTAGGTGGAACGCCGGCTGGCGGTACAGGCGGCGTGAGTGGCGGCGGCGGTACGGGCGGTGCAGGTGGCGCAGGAGCCAACACGAACGGCGGTAACGGGTCCAGCGGCGGTGGCGGTGGTGGTGGCGGCGGTAAGGGTCAGGGCGGCACGGGCAGCCAAGACACAATCAGCGGGTGGAGCACGGC
>DAITMV010000163.1:0-7064 GCA_036834985.1 Burkholderiaceae bacterium
ACCACCTGATTCAGCACCCGAGGCCCAGCCCCCCCGCGCACGATATCGTCCGGGTACAACTGCTCGGTGACGTCCTTCAAGCTCCAGCGGCCGTCATCCTCATACCGCGCCTGCTTGGCCAGCAGAACACTTCGCAGCCGCCCCTGCTCGTCGAGCTGATACACCTCCAACCCTTGCAACAGGCCGTCCGACGTTAACTCTCCAAAATTGACAAAGCGAATCTCAGGCTCGGCGCCTGGCTGTTTGTAGGTGTCCCGCAGCCACTGACCTGATTTAAAATTGCTGTCCAAGCCGGTGCCCAAGGCCTTGGCCCGCACTTGAACCGACAAACGCTCTGCGCCGGGCGCCACCACCTCACCAAAAAAAATGGTCAGCAACACGATGCCCACGCCTATGCGCAAAATAACCGTCAATGCCGCTTTGGTTGAAAACCCCGAAGCGCGCATCACCGTAAACTCGGAATTGGCAGCCAGTTGCGCCAGCGCATAAATGCTGCCGATCAGCGCGGCGATCGGTGCCAACTCGTATACTCGCGAAGGCATCCCTAACATGATGGACCACACCACCCCGGCAATTCGGGTCGAGGGCTTGCCAAACTCACTGACCTCGGCAATCAAGTCGAAAAACGCAAATAAACCTAAAAACGCCAGCAGGACAAAACTGACTGCGGTGTAAATTTCCTTGCGTAAATAACGGGTGATCAGCCGACTCATTTAAGTGCGCTCCCGTTTGAACCAGCGTGCTATGGTCTGCCGCGCTCCAAAGGCAAGCCGGTTGCGGCGGTACATCATCACATAGACCATCAGCAACGCGACCGCATGGGGCAGCACAAAAGCCGGCCAAAAGCCTGCGCGGCCCTGCGACACCCAAGCCTGCGCAATTGACAAACAATTACTGTAGAACAGGTAAATCAACAGGGCGATCACCAGGTTTAAAGATCGCCCGCCCCGCGGGTTTACAAACGACAAGGGGATGGCCAGCAAACTGAGCAAGATGCCGGACAGCGGCAGGCTGAATCGCCACAGCAACTCGCCCCGGCTGGTGGCCGAGCCTTCGAAGAAGAGCGTGCTTACATCGGCCGTTTGCGTGGTGGTGTCAGGCGGCAGGTAAAAACCTGGCTCCAGGCGAATACCATACCGCTCAAATGCCAGTGCGCTGAAGTCCTGCGTATGTTTGGTCAAATCAAAACGCCGCCCTTCACTCAACACCAAAAAACGCTCCTTGTTCGGAAACGTTTCAACATGCCCACCTTTAGACACCACGATCGACAGACGCTCACCATCGCGGGAGGCTACAAAAACGTTTTCTACCCGGGCTTTGTCAGCGCTTTCCTTTTCTATGAAAAACACACGCGAACCGCTGGCTGTTTCACGAAACTGACCTGCCGAGACCTTGGTCACTTCGCTTTGCTTCTCAAAACGCTGTTTGATGTCGTCGCTTTGACGCTTGGCCCAAGGCGACACCATGACTGAAAATGACATTGCAATCAGCATCATCGGAATAGAAAACCGCAACACCGGGTGTATCCACGCGTTCAGTGATAAGCCGGAGGCCCACCATACTGACATTTCACGGTCGCGGAAGGAGCGGGACACCACCATCAACACAGCAATGAAGGTCGTCAGCACCAGAATGACGCCCAAATAGTTCATGGAGGTAAACAAGATCAGGGATACCACGCCCGAATCATCAATTTTGCCGGCAGCAGCCTGCCCGAGCACCCGAATCAGTGCCGTGGTAATCACGATGGTCAGCAAGGTCACAAAGCTTGCGCTGGCCATTTGATTGAGTTCCTGACGTATCGACTGCCTGAACAACATCCGTAGTCTTGCCCTTTATTTCATCCTGATCGACGCTTTATGCAATCGCGCTTTGACTCAGGTGCCATCTGTTGACCATAATTTGATATTGTCTCACGCCTTTTGGATATCGACGAACCATGCCAAGAATTTCCGCAGCAAGTACCACCCGTAAGACCGCTCCCGCCGCCCCTGTCAAAACTGCACGCAACGCCAGCAGCAAGGCATCCGCATCGCGTTCCGTCAAAACGGCTGAGCGTGGCCCCAAAGTGCCAGCCTTCAGCGTAAAACCCGTTGGCTTGGATAAACTCTCCAGTGGATCCGTGGTAGTGGGTGTTTATGCAGACGGCAGCCTGTCATCCAGCGCTGCGCTTGTAGACACCCGCTCAGGTGGCGTGATCACCCAGGCCATCGCGCACAAAGACATCACCGGCAAAAAAGGCAGTACAACCATTTTGCGCCATGTCGCCGGTTTGGATACTGTTCGGCTGGTCGTCGCAGGCTTGGGCAAAGCGGATGAATTAAGTGGCAAGGTGTATATTGCGGCGGCTCAGGCGGCAGCACGCGCCGTGTTCCAGCTGCCTGCCGATGACTGCGTGTGGGCCCTGCATGAAGTAGCCGTTAAAGACCGGGATGCCAGCTGGACCAGCGCGCAGAGCGCCCAAGCCCTGATCGAAGCAGGCTACCGGTTTGATCAATGCAAAAGCAGCGTCGACAACGGCGAGCCCACTGGCCCTGCCAAGGTGACGTTTGTAACCGAAGGGCTTGACAACAAACCGGTGCAAGCCGGTGTGGACACCGGGCGCTCCACGGGATTGGGCATCAACCTGGCCAAAGACCTGGGCAACCTCCCAGGCAATATCTGCACCCCAACCTACCTAGCGCACACCGCCAAACAATTGGGTAAAGACTACAAGCTGGGCATCGAGATTCTCGAGGGCAAACAAATGGAAGCCTTGGGCATGGGCTCACTGCTGTCTGTGGCCAAAGGCTCGGTACAGCCACCCAAGCTGATTGTCATGAAGTACAACGGCGGCCCCGCCAAACAGGCGCCCACGGTGCTGGTGGGCAAAGGCATCACGTTCGACACCGGGGGGATATCGCTCAAGCCGGGCGCCGAGATGGACGAAATGAAATTCGACATGTGCGGCGCAGCCTCCGTGCTGGGCACCATCAAGGCGATTGCCGAGATGAAGCTCAAGCTGAACGTGATCGGCGTGGTTCCCACCTGTGAAAACATGCCCGCCGGGAATGCCTCCAAGCCAGGCGACATTGTCAAATCCATGTCGGGCCAAACCATCGAAATTCTGAATACAGATGCTGAAGGGCGGCTGATTTTGTGCGACGCGCTCACCTACACCGAACGCTTCAAACCCGCCGCGGTGGTCGACATTGCCACCCTGACCGGCGCCTGTGTCATTGCCTTGGGCAACGTCAACTCCGGCCTGTTCACCGCCGATGATGAACTGGCCGCTGAATTGATACATGCCGGCCACACCTCCGCCGACCCGGCCTGGCGCATGCCGCTGGATGAGGAATACCACGAACAACTCAAATCGAACTTTGCGGACATCGCCAATATCGGCGGACGCATGGCAGGCAGCGTCACAGCAGCGTGCTTCTTGGCCAAATTCACCAAAGCGTACCGCTGGGCTCATCTGGATATCGCGGGTACCGCCTGGAAGTCCGGCGCGGCCAAAGGCTCGAGTGGTCGCCCCGTACCCTTGCTGGTAGAGTTTCTGAAAGCCCGTGCGCAGTGACACAGATTGATTTTCACATCAACACCACCGACAAGCTTCACTACGCTTGCAAGGTGGTGCGCAAGGCTTACAACGCCGGCAAGCAGGTGGTGTGCTACAGCAGCACGCCTGACCTGCTGGCGCAGCTGGACAAAGCCCTGTGGGATTTTTCAGCGCTCGATTTTTTGCCACACACCTTTGCCAACCATCCTTTGGCCAAAGACACACCCATTATCCTGACGCAGGATGGACAGGGCGTTGAGCATCACGAGGTGCTGATCAATCTGGACGCCAACTGGCCCCCCTTTTTTTCACGGTTTGAACGACTGATCGAGCTGGTGGGTACACACGACGACGACAAAGCCCAAGGCCGCGATCGGTACAAGTTTTACCGTGATCGAGGCTATCCGCTGCAGATTCACGACACTGCAAAAACATGAGTGCATCATCACAGCACCCACACAGACAGACGCCATGAATAAACCACACGATGCCCTGCCGGTGCTGACCGATGTCATCCAGGCAGGTCTTGACTCAATCGATCAACACGCCAGCCGCTCCGACGACTGGCGTTATACCCTGCTGCGTGCGCAACTACCCGATTTATTCGAGCAAGCCTTGCAGCGCGTCAGGCCCCAATTGATGTCCGAGTTCGAAAGCCTGCTCAAACAGACCTTGGAGGCGGCTCAGACTCACAATCAAGAGCGCAAATAGAGGGTTTTTCTATAGCAGAGCGGTGGCAGCTAAGTTACCATGAGGTCGCATAGAAAAATACCAATGGAGACCGTATGACACTCGTATCCCCACTCAAAGGCCTGACCGCTGCACTGGCCATTGTTGCTGGCTTAACAGGCTTGACCGCTGCACCGGCTCACGCAGCCGACAAAACCCCAGTTGTTTGTGTATTCGACTTTCTGGGTCAAAAAGGCCCCGTGTTTGGTGTGGCCCGCGAACTGAAATTGCTCAGCGAACTGGACGGCACCAACTTCAAGTTGCAAGCCTTTACCAACGAAAAAGTAGCCACCGAAGAATTCATCGCCGGCAAGTGCGACGGCGTTGTGGCAACAGGTTTGAGAACCCGTCCTTTTAACAACTTTGCCAGCTCGATCGAAGCCATTGGCGGCATCCCGAACTACGAGGTGGCCCGTCACACCCTCAAGGCACTGCAGGACAAAAAGTTTGCACCCTTCCTTGAGAACGACAAATTTGCAGTCGCCGGCATCATCCCAGTGGGCGAGCTTTACTTTTATGTGAACGACCGCTCCATCAACAGCTTGGGTAAAGCGGCTGGCAAGCGCGTTGCGGCGCTCGATTACGACAAGGCACAGTCCATCCTGATTGCCCGCGCAGGTGCCACACCTGTCTCTAGCGACATCACCAAGTTTGTGCAGCAGTTTAACAATGGCTCGGTCGATGTGGTGGTGTCGCCTGCGATTGCCTACAAGCGTCTGGAGCTGTATCGCGGCATCGCTGATAAAGGCGCCGTGATCGACCTGCCGCTGGGCATGCTGACGTACCAGATCATCGTGCGCAAATCCGCGTTTTCACCCAAGGCTGTTACGCGTCTTCGCGCGCTGACCGCCACCAAGATTGAACTGGCCATCTCTTCAGCCAATGAAGCCGAGGCCGACATCCCCAGCAACACCTGGATGAAACTGGGCGATACCGCGCATGCAGAGTACATTGTCGCCATGCGCGACGCACGTATTGCCATGCGTAATGAGGGCATTTACGACAAAACCATGATGACCCTGTTGCGCACCAAACGCTGTGAAGTCAACCCCACCGACGCTGAATGCACCTCCAAGCAGGAATAAGCGCGGCCGCAGAGTTCACCGTTCTGTAGCACCAATAAGGGATTGTCCGCAAAATCTGCGACAATCCCTTTTTCATGTTTGTTGGCAGTGGTTATGATCGGACGTCTAAGCGGCCTGTTGATCGAAAAAAATGCCCCGTGGATCGTGGTCGACGTACAAGGCGTCGGCTACGAGCTGCAAGTGCCCATGAGCACCTTCTTTGCCCTGCCCGGCTTAAACGAACGCGTGCAGTTGCTCACCCAGCAAATCATCCGTGAAGACGCCCATACGCTCTACGGCTTTTTGCATCAAAGCGAACGCGAAACCTTCCGTGAGCTGATCAAGATTTCCGGTATCGGTGCACGCACCGCACTGGCCGTGCTTTCGGGCCTGCAGGTCGAAGAGCTTAAACAGGCCGTTGCGCTTCAGGAACCCGGCCGCCTGACCAAAGTACCGGGTATTGGAAAAAAAACTGCCGAGCGCATGTTGCTCGAACTCAAAGGCCGACTGGCCGACGCCCTGCCCTGCGCACCGGGCAGCGTGGCAGTCAACGACACCGCCTCTGAAATCACCCAGGCACTGGTTGCACTGGGTTATTCAGACAAGGAAGCCCACGCCGCCAGCAAAGCCCTGCCGGCCGGTACCAGTGTCACCGATGGGCTGCGTCTTGCCCTTAAATCGCTCATGAAAGGCTGATATCCGTGATTGAGCCCGACCGTTTGATCTCCCCTCAAGCCTCATCGCCCAACGAAGAAGCCTTCGAGCGGGCGTTGCGCCCCAAGCAACTGAATGAGTATGTAGGCCAACAGAAAATCCGCGATCAACTGGACATTTTTATCGCAGCGGCCCGTGGCCGCAAGGAAGCACTGGATCACGTTCTGCTCTTTGGCCCCCCCGGTTTGGGTAAAACCACCCTGGCGCACATTGTGGCCCGGGAGATGGGCGTGAACCTGCGACAAACCTCTGGCCCCGTACTCGAACGCCCTGGCGATCTGGCCGCCCTGTTGACCAACCTCGAACGCAACGACGTGCTGTTTATTGACGAAATACACCGCTTGTCACCGGTGGTTGAGGAAATTCTTTACCCTGCGCTGGAAGACTATCAAATCGACATCATGATCGGCGAAGGGCCAGCGGCCCGCTCGGTCAAACTCGACTTGCAGCCGTTTACGCTGGTTGGCGCAACCACCCGTGCCGGCATGCTGACCAACCCATTACGCGACCGTTTTGGCATCGTGGCACGGCTGGAGTTTTACACGCCTGAAGAACTGTCCAGAATTGTCACCCGCTCGGCGGGCTTGCTCAACATGCCTATCGAGGCCGGCGGTGCCCTTGAAATTGCCAACCGGTCGCGTGGCACGCCCCGGATTGCCAACCGTCTGCTGCGACGCGTGCGTGACTATGCGCAGGTCAAAGCCGATGGCATTATCACCACCGAGGTGGCTGATGCAGCATTGACCATGCTCGATGTCGATAAATTGGGGCTCGACCCAATGGACCGGCGCCTGCTGTTGTCCGTGATCGAAAAATTTGACGGCGGGCCCGTCGGGGTCGACAACCTGGCAGCGGCCATCGGTGAGGAACGAGACACCATTGAAGATGTGCTTGAACCCTATCTGATCCAGCAGGGCTTTCTGCAACGCACGCCGCGCGGGCGTATGCTGACCGACCAGGGGTTCCGCTATCTCGGCCTCAACCCGCCGAGCGCGCCGACGCGGCAGTTCGACATG
>DAITMV010000164.1:0-6910 GCA_036834985.1 Burkholderiaceae bacterium
TCTATCCGCAATCCATACCGGTACTGGCCAGCCGACCTGGTACATCGAACAGCAATCCGACCGCCGGCATTTTGCAAGTAGCGACTGGTAATCTGCCGATGCTTAATCTGCGCAGCCAATCGGCGGGTGTTGAGTTTGCACCGACATCGATGGGGCGGGGAGGGGCCGATGAGTTGGTGGCCCATTCTGCACCGGGTTCGCCGTTTGCAGCTCAAGTTGCAGCCAGCCGCGCACTTGAAACAGCCGTGATTGCGGCCAATCGAAATGGACGATTCATGGAATGGGTTGAGCACGGTTACGGTGTGGTTGACCTGACACCGGCACGCGCCTTGTTCGAGTTTTGGTGGCAAGACAAACTCGCCCCCAACACGCCCAATGTGTTGGGCATGCAAATGGTCAGCTTTGCCCAGGAAAATCCATTGGCGGTTCCACAACCCCGGTTTCGTGATCAAATCGATCCGGTGATTTCGCACGGCATGGCGGTTGCACCCAGTGCGGGCCATCCGCGAGAGCTTGCACCCGGCATACCGGTCGGTGCGCTTATAGAACGCTGATCAGCCGGTTTGCGAAGGCAGGTTGTATGGTAGGTTGTATGGGCAGGGTTCAGGGAGCCAGCTCACCCGCATTGGCCATGGCGACGCTGATCATGGTCATGACATGTTCCGTCAGTTGATGGCTCACGTCATCGGCCAGGCCGAGGTGACGCGTGACGATGGACCCGCGAATGGACGCCAGCCCGTGCATATTGACCCAGATAAACATGGCCTGTGAGTCGATCAGTTTTTTGCGATCGTCACTTGTGCCATACAGGCGTGTGAGCACTGTACGCAGCACGTCAAACGCATGGGTGGCATCCTTGACCAGATTTGTCTGCTCGGCGTGCTGTGGCCACGGGGTGCCAAACATCAATCGATATTCCACTGGGTGACGTTCTGCAAACACCTGGTATTGTAGGCCCAGACGATGCAGATCTTCGAGGGGATCGCTGGACTGTTCGCGCGCATCGAGGAACTGCGCAAACTCCTCAAAGCAGCGCCGCATGACTTCGGCCAACAAGTGGTCTTTACTGGGGTAGTGTTTGTAGGGGGCCTGATGAGAGACACCCAATTGTCGGGCAACATCCCGCAAGCTCAGTTGTTCGACACCGCGAGTTGCAATGAACTCGCGTGCGGCGTCGATACAGTCTTCTTTTAAATCACCCGACCAGGAGTGTGTATGCTGGGGCATGTGAATTCTTTACGGTGCAGGCCACGGGCCTTGGCAGTTCTTAAACCACCCCATTCTATCTGTATTTTTTGACCATCCCCTCCATGATGGTGCCCAGTATCAGGATGCGCAGGGATCGGGGTGACCAGGCCAGTGACCAGCCCAGCAGTTTTGACAAATAACCGGGGCGTATAAATGACCGTTTTCCAACGGCGTTCACCGCGTGTTGCGCCACCACCATGGCGTTATCGGTCGGGCCCAGGTCCAGTTTGGCCCGCTTGGCAAAGCCGGTATTGGTCGGACCCGGCGCGCAGATCAGTACCGTCAGGCCATGTGGCTCCCATTCCTTGCGCAAACCTTCTCCAAACGATTGTATAAACGCTTTGCTGGCTGCGTAGGTGGTGGACCAGGGTACGCCATTAAAGGCCAAGACCGAGCTAAACAGCACCAAACCGCCGCGCCCACGTGCCTTAAATCGCTGCCCAAAATGCCAGGCCATTACCGCAACCGCCGAGCAGTTTAAGTCAATCAGTTCGGTTTCTTTGGATAGATCCGACTCCAAAAACGGTCCAGAGGTGCCAAAGCCGGCCGCTGCCACGACCAGACCGATGTCAAACCCTGTGCAGAATTGAACCAGCCGCTCAACCGCCATCAAATCTGACAAGTCCGCCGGGTAAATTTCACACTCGATCGGATGCATGGTTTTTAACTCGGTTTGCAATTGCAGCAGAGCAGGTTCCCGGCGCGACACCAAAATCAGGTTGAGTCCCTGGCGGGCCAGTTGTATTGCCATCGATTTGCCGATGCCATCGGATGCGCCTGTGATCACAGCCCAGTCACCAAAGTTTGTCGCAAGATACCCTGGTGCTTGTGTCATTTGGAAGCCTCAATCGTCAAGTTCAATTCATCGGCATCGCCGGCGATTACAAAGTTTGCTTCGGAGAATTTCGGCGCACGCATCAAGGGCCTGACGTTGTTGGAGACGCCCCATTGCTCTTGAGGAATCCCAAACAGGTTGGTGTCTACTTTTCGGTTCTTATTTTGATCATGCACGATGGAAATGGCATAGGTGCCGGCTGTCAGATTTTTAAATTCGCAGTTCAGACTGGGTTTGCTGACGCTGATCCAGACCGTCTGTGCCAACTGACCGTCCATGGGAAACCCCTCAGGATTTTTGAACAGTGAACACCCCAGCTCGCCATAGGGTTTGGACAATCCGTTGACGTTGACTGTCACTCCGGCGGCAAAAGCGCAGGACACGGTTGACAGTAACAGGGCGCAAGCCCGTGCGGTCCATAGCGTGTAAGTCATGAAAACCTCCTTTAAGTAGACGGTGTCAACCAGATTAACTGCAATGGTTGACAATGTCTACTTTATTTTGAGGCGTTCATGACCACTCACGTGGTTAGTGTTTGCTTCGACTTTGATTGGCCACCAGATAAACCACCGGTAGCACCAGCAGTGTTAATACGGTAGTGGTCACCATACCGCCGACAATCACCAGGGCCAAGGGCCGCTGTGCCTGTGAGCCAATCGCATGTGACAACGCCGCCGGTAACAGGCCCAGACCCGCCAGCAAGGCCGTCATCAGCACGGGTCGCATACGCATGCCCGCCCCGGCGATCACTGCATCACGCAGTTCAATTTTTGATTCCTGTCGCATCCGTGTGATGTAGGAAATCAAGATAACCCCGTCCTGAATCGCGATGCCAAACAGCGACAAAAAGCCGATGGCGGCAGAAATGGACAGGTCTTCCCCGGTCAGCAGCAAGGCCGCGATACCTCCAATGGCAGCAAAGGGTACGTTTAACAACACCAAAAATGCATCTTTGCTGTTACCAAAGGTTGAGTACAGCAGCATGAAAATGGCAGCCAGCGTGATGGGGACAATCACCATCAGCTTTTGCTGCGCTTCTTTCATTTGATTGAACTGCCCATCCCAGGAAATGCGATACCCGCGGGGCAGGTCAAGTTGCGCATCGACCTTCTCTTGCGCCTCGGCCACGGCCGAGCCCAGATCCCTGTTTCTCACAGAAAATTTCACAGCGATGTAGCGGTTGGCTGATTCACGATAAATAAAGAATGGACCGTTTTTAATTTCGATCTTGGCCACTTCTGACAACGGTATGCGGGATCCATCTGCGGCATCGATCAGCAAATTGGAGATATCCTCCACCGTATCCCTGCTGTCTTTGGTCAGTCGTGCAATCAGGTCAAAATTGCGCTCTCCCTCGATTATCGACGTGATGGCGGATCCACCGATGGCATTGCTGATCACGGCATTGATATCGGCTGAATTGACGTTGAATCGGGCGGCAGCCTCCCGATCAATAGAAACACTTAAAGTCGGCTGCCCCAATTCCTTGAAAATACCAACCTCGGTGATGCCTTGGACCTGATTTAACACGCCACGTACTTCGTTCGCCTTTTGCTCCAGGGCGTCCAGATCGTCTCCAAAAATTTTGACAGAGTTTTCACCCTTGACGCCCGAAATGGCCTCTGCGACGTTGTCCTGAATGTACTGCGAAAAGTTGTATTCGATCCCCGGGATGCGTTTTAAGAACTGTTCGAAGTCCTGCACAATCGCCTCCCGGGTCACGCCCGCTGGCCACGTTGTCGGGTCCTTAAAAAGAACTGCAAACTCCGCGTTAAATACGCCGGTGGAGTCGGTACCATCATCAGGCCGACCAATTTGCGTCACCAGCGTTTTGATTTCTGGCCTTGCCAAAAAGTGGGTACGGATATGCGTCGCCAACTTGGAGGAGTAGGTTAAATCCACCGTGTTGGGCAGGGTAACTCGCACCCACAAATTGTTTTCTTCCAGTGTGGGCAAAAAGCTGGTGCCCAGGTTCAAGGCGCCCACCAGCGACAACATCAGCGCTACCGACAAACCAATAATTACTGTCTTGGGTCTGTTTAAAACCCACACCAGCATGGGTTTGTATTTTTTCAACAGCCATTCGACCACCTTGGGGGAATGGGCATTTTGCTGCGCCTTGAACAGGCCAGAACTTAAGGCTGGAATAAACGTGAGGGACAAAATAATCGAGGCCAGCAAGGCCAGGCCCATCGTCATGGCCATCGGATGGAAAATCTTGCCTTCCACCCCCCCCATAAAAAACAGAGGTGCATACGCCGTGATGATAATACTGGTCGAAAATATCATGGCCCGCTGAACTTCCGAGGTGGCTTTGACAATCGACGGCCACAACCCGTCTTTGCCTTCCTCTAGCTTGCTCATGATGTGCTCGACCACAATCACCGCCGCATCCACGATCAATCCAAAATCGATGGCACCCAGTGAAATCAAGTTGGCAGGGACCTTGAAAAAATACATGCCGGTAAACGAAAAACACAAGGCCAGTGGGATGATACAAGCCACCGCAAGGGCCGCTCTGATATTGCCCAAAAAGACATACAACACAATCAGAACCAGAGAAATTCCCAAAAAGAGGGCGTGTTTGACGGTGTGAATCGTCAAGTCCAGCAGGTGTTGGCGATCATAAAAGGGTACGATTTTGATGCTGTCAGGCAGCACACCGCTCAAATTGATTTGGGCAATTCGATCGCGAACCCGATTTAACATCTCTGTGGCGTTTTCGCCGCGTTTCATCAGCACAATGCCTTCAACGGCTTCTTCCTGCTCGTTGAACTGAACCTGTCCCAGTCGGGGGGCAAAACCAAGTTCGACGGTGGCAACTTCTTTAACTCGAACCGGTACGCCGTTATTGCTGGCCAATACCACGTTCTCTATGTCCTCAACGGTACGCAGCAGGCCTACACCGCGAACCACATAACGCTGTTCACCGGTGGGCAGTACGTCTCCTCCGACGTTGGAGTTGGCATTGCTCAAGGCGCTGACCAGTTGGGGCAGCGTGACGCCGAAGCTGAGCATTTTGCGGGGATCGGGCCTTACCTGATACTGCTTAACCTTGCCGCCAAAGCCAGTGATATCTGCCACGCCGGGCACAGTCTTTAAACGTTTGTAGACATCAAAGTCCTGATAGGCCTTAAGCGTAATCAGGTCGACATTTTGCCCCTCAAGCCGATAGCGCAGCACTTCTCCCAGCGCATCCGCATCCGGGCTCAGCGCAGGCTGCACGCCCTGCGGCAAATTGGCTGCGTTCAGGTACTGGTTGACGTTGGTACGGGCTTCAAAGGATTTAATGCCATCTTGAAATTGCAGGGTCACCACCGACAAGCCAAACAACGAGACCGAGCGGAAAAACTTGATGCCAGGTACCCCAGCCACGGCGGTCTCGATAGGAATCGTCAACTGCCGTTCCACCTCCAGCGTGCTTCGGCCAGGCCACTGCGTAATCACCTGAATATTGAGGGGCGAGACGTTCGGATATGGCTCGATCGGCAATTTGGCAAATGACCAAATACCCAACATCAGCAGCCCCAGACTCAAGGCCAGTACGATGGTTCTTCGCTTGAGAACCTCTTTGATGAACTTTGATTCCATGAATAAACTACCGGTTATCTGGCCAGTGCCGCATTAATCAAGGTGGCACCGTCCACCACTACGCTTTGACCGGTCGTCAAACCCTGTGTCACAACAACCCCATTGCCGCTTTCAAAGCCTGTTGTGATGCGTACCTTCTGGAATCGTTTGCCATCCAGAACAATGGCGTAAGTTTTGCCGTCTTCAATAAAAAATGCAGACTTGGGAAGAAACAAGGCTGAATCAATTTGGGTTGTCACATCGGCGCGTACAAACATCTCGGGTTTGAGCAAAGCACGCGGATTCTTGATGGTGCATCGGATGGGCAGGGTATGCGTTGCAGGGTCAATCGAAGCCCCTATGTAGTCGACAGTTCCTTCAAAATGATCGTCAGGGAGCGCAGCGGCTGTGAGGCTAACGGTTTGGCCCACCCGAATCTTTTTGTAATCCTTCTCATACAAATTACCAATAAACCACAACGATTCAGTGTTGGTGACAGTTAAGAGATTGTCGCCCATGTTAAGGAACGCGCCCGGGTCTAAAAACCGCTTGCTCACAACGCCTGAAATATGGGTGCGGATCGACATCGACGGCAGCACTTTTTGCTGCCTTTGCACCGTTGCGATTTCCTCCTCGGAGGCTCCCAATACCAAAAGCTTGTTTCTGGCGGCCTGCGCCGTGATCTGGGCATCGTTGATCAAACCGGGGTTATTGGTTTGTGCCAGTGTTTTTGCTGTTTGACTGGCCAGTAAAAATTCAGACTGGGCGGAGATCCAGTCCGGGCTGTACAAGTAGGCCACGGTTTGACCCTTTTGGACGCGCGCACCCTCAAACACCAGCATTTTTTCAACCCGCCCAGCCACGCGAGACGACACAATCAAGGTGGCCGTTTGATCAAACGTCAGCTTACCGTTGATTTTTAATACTTCCTGAACCGGTTCGGCTGCCAGCACTTTGATCTTGACCAAACTGGTATCGATATCTGACATCAGTACGCTGCCGGCGGCGCCAGTAACAACACTGGCGGGGCGTTTGGTTTTTTGCCGAACCACCTCGTCGGGCTTTTTGATGAAATAGGTTTTGGCCAAGGTGCCAATCAAAATGCCGATTAGCAAGGTGACCAGGCTAAGGGAAAACTTTCTGAATATATTTTTCATCGGGATATCAAGGACGAGTAACAGACATATCACCCACTGCCGCAATCAACTGAGTGCGTGCCTGGACGATATTCGCCATGGCCTGAGCGACACCAAATTC
>DAITMV010000165.1:0-6886 GCA_036834985.1 Burkholderiaceae bacterium
CCCACGACCCCTTGGTTCGTAGCCAAGTACTCTATCCAGCTGAGCTACAGCCGCAGCACAGAAACGAGATTATACATAACTTTTTAGACTTTGCAAATCGAGCTGCAATGCCAGGGTGTATACGCCGCCCGCCATTCATTCTGTCATCCAAAACGGGTCTTCCTCAGGTAACACAAAAACACCACATAACAAAATAAAAGCCGTCGACCAAGAACGGACAACTACATAGCTCGATGGAGACACAGGATGGCACAACAACGCAAGCCCATGCAGTTGGCATGGGTGACGGCCGCGGTATTGAGCGCAAGTTTGAGCGCTTGTTTTAGCAGCAGTCAGGACAACGCCTCAACGACCCCCAGCACGAACACCACGGCTAACAATACCAACGCATCGGGGGCCAACGATGTTGTGCAGACGATGATTGCCAAGGCCACGTGTGGAACCTCTGACAATTCTGAAAAAGCACTCCAGGGCCAAGTACCGTTAACCGACCGGGTGCAGGGCTATAAGGGCAACAACTGCAATTTGACGCTGGTCGGTCAAAGTGAAGGGGAGGGGGCCAGTTGGCAGCATGCCTCCTATAAAAACTGCGCCTACTATGGTCAGGCGTATGCAGCCACTGCGTTAACGCCGGGCAGTCTTCCACGCCCTACGCTAAAAACGCCCGGCACGGTGATCGTCGACGTGACGAACTCTGCCAAGCCCGTTGTGGTTGGGCATTTGCAGTCGGTCTCCATGCTGGACCCCTGGGAGTCGTTGAAGGTCAATGAAAAGCGGGGTTTGCTGGCTGCTGTGAATGGCACCAGCTCAAATCAAGGTGGTCCACAATTTGATGTGTACGACATCTCCAAAGACTGTACCAAACCCGAGCTGCTTTATAGCGGCAATTTGTCGGATACGACCTTGGTTGGCCACGAGGGCAATTGGGCGCCTGATGGGATGACTTACTTCGGTGGGGATTTGACCAACGCCGTGTACTATGCGATTGATGTCTCCAATCCGCGTGCCCCGAAATTTCTGACCAAGTTCAAACCGCCCATTGGGGTACATGGTTTGTCGATTAGCGAGGATGGCACGCGGGGTTACGTCACGTTATCGGCCACTACACCAGATTCAAGCGGCAAGATTTCCAACGGTTTCGGGATTTATGATTTCACGCCGATCACCCAACGGGCTGCAGACCCTACGCCCAAGCTGATCGCCAAGGTATTATGGGATGATGGATCGATTGCCCAACACACGATTCCAGTCACCGTGGCCGGCAAACGATATGTTATTGCGGTGGACGAAAATGGATCCAGCGGCTTGGCTGGCTTTGGGACCAAGTCGATCAATTGCGCCACGGGCAAACTGGCATATGGCATTCCGCGTATTTACGATGTCAGCAACGAAGCGGCTCCCGTCCTGGTGTCAAAGCTGATTCTGGAGGTCAACCAACCGGTCAATTGTGTACAGGCCACCATGGACACCACAGGGATTGCAATTTTTGGATATGACAGCCATTACTGCTCAGTTGACGATGCCAGCAATGCCACGTTGCTGGCGTGCGGTTTCTTTAACTCCGGATTGCGCTTGTTTGATATCCGCAACCCGCATCAGGTCAAAGAAGTTGGCTATTACAACCCAGCCATGAAAGCGGGTCAGAAGGGCGGGTCAACGTTTAACGGAACAGGAAATTGCTATGCAGCCGACTGGACGTCGTCGATGCCCAGAATTGTCAAGGAGCGAGGCGAGATCTGGTTCACCTCCCAGTGTGCGGGTTTTCAGACCGTCAAGATGAGTCCGTCGGTTTATCCGCTGATCTGAAGAACCATCTTCGGCAAAACGGTTTTAAATGTAGTAACAAAAATTAACAAATTTATCGCGACATTTGCAACGCTAAAGTTGCCTGAATATGGCATCTTTGGAACGCAGACGTCGCTCTATTTCTCAGGCGAGGTCATGTAAAAGACCAATAAATACTTTATTCTGAGATTTATCGATGCCGGGTTTAGAACAACCGTATCAATTGAGTTTGATTATTCCCGTTTATAACGTAGCGCCCTATCTTCAAGCGTGTTTGCATAGCATTGCACATCAGACTCAAAGCAACACGCAGGTGATCATTGTGAACGACGGGTCAACGGATGGCTGCCGTTCCATTCTTGAACAATGGCAGGTAGAGCGCCCGCAATGGATTATTCTTCATCAGGATAATCAGGGGTTGTCGCAAGCCAGAAACGCAGGCTTGGCGCTGGCAACGGGCCAATACATCGCCTTTGTGGATTCTGATGACTGGTTTGAGCCTGATTATTATCAACGACTGGTTCAATTGTGTCAGGCGCATGATCTGGACATGGCGTGTGCCAACGCGCTGTATCATTTCGAAAGTGGACAACCGGGATATCCTGTCTATGACGACAACCCACCCGATGGTGTCATTGAGGGCCGGGAACTCCTGGAATATCGACTCGCCCGAAAATCCCTCTTGCACATGGTGTGGATGAATGTGTATAAGGCTGCATTTGTTCGGGCCCATGGATTGAAGTTTCCTCCTGGTGTCATTCACGAGGATGTTTCATGGACCACACGTGCCTTGCTATGGGCCGAACGGGTCAGCTGTTTGAATCACACCGGTTATTTTTATCGACGCAATCGCCGAGTGATTCCCGATGACCTGCACGATAAACGACTGATTCACATCATGCGCAGTTCGGTTTATAACGCGATTGATTTGTCATCGCTGATAAAAACCGATCCTCGCGTCACCACGTCCCTCAAACGTTTGATCGCATGGCAATTGGTCGACGGTGGCCTGTCGGTATTTCATAAACTGAACAAGCTGCGTGATCCAGAACTGGTCCGGCAGACCATGGCCTATCTGCGTGAAAAGGGGTTTTACCGCACCTTGTGGGACAACGCCGTGACTCCTGCACAAAAACGGCGGGTTCTAAAAAACAAAGTGCTGTTTATTTTGACGGCCTGACTTGGCACCTGGGATCTGGCTAAACGCGGCATCTTCGATTACATTCGGGTCTTGATGAGCCGACAGCGTACGCATTGAATGGGTTGTGATAAAGACACCGCACGCACTTAAATTATTGATCAATACGGTTTTGGTGTTTGGGGCCTCTGACGGGTGGTCACAATCTGACCGTCGACTCGAAGATCTGACCATTACCTCAAACTCCGATACCCTGGCCGGGGCGGAGCGCATGACGTCGTCCTCTGTATTGATATCCGACAAAGAGATTGCTGATTTGGGCATTCAAACCGCCGCCGCGCTGGACAAGCGGGTGCCGGGCCTGTCCGTGTTTGGAAGCACACCCAGAACGACCGGTTTTTCGGTGCGAGGGCTGGGCAGCAACCAGATCAACGATGGCGTGGGAAGCAGCGTCGGAGTATACGTCGATGAGGTGTACCAGCCCAGGCAGTCGGTGGCTGCCTTCGGTTTGTACGACATCGACTATATCGATGTGCGCAAAGGTCCGCAGGGGCAGTCGTACGGGATTGGCAGTACCGCTGGCGATATTCTTGTGCGCACCAAATTGCCCGGCTCGCAGCGTTCAACCGAGTTGAGCTACGCCATGGGCAACATGGGGTATCAGAGCGTGATGGCCGCGATGACAGGTCCTCTTATTGAGGGGAAGCTATCCGGACGGCTCAGTTTTTTTAATCAGGTCAAGGATGGATCGCTGCAAAACCAATTTGACGGCAGTTTACTCAACAACCAAAACAAACTGGGGGTACGTGGGCAGCTGATGTGGCGAACCGATCAGGGGGGTTCAGTGCGATTGATCGGCGAGTACGGTTTGCTTGACCAACGATGCTGTGATTATCCCCTGATAGGGCCCGTCAGTCGAAACATCGCAGCGTCGGACGCCTATATGCAGTACGACCGGCCGGGCACCAATCCGTACGACCGAATCACCTCCAACGATGAACCTAGCCGAGCCCGCCAATATCAACAGTATGTGTCCCTGATTGTTGAGCGCCCTTGGGCGGACCGGTATCTGCTCAAGAGCATCACCAGTCTGAATAATTTTTCATACAAATCCCGGCTGGGCGATGATGCATCCTTGCGCTTGTTGTCAGCCGATTTCGGCACTGCGACCCGGCAACTGGTGCAGGAGTTGCGGATATCAGCCCAATTTAATCGGTTAAAGGCCGTGGCTGGTCTGTTTTATACCCATCAAAATCTGGATGGCTACGAAGTAGGTCATTTGCAGGATCAAATCGCCTTGTGGACATTTGGCGGGCAATTAAGGCAACGCTCTCCGGCGTTAAATCAGAGTAACAGTGGTGTGTTGATCAACACCCTTCTGCCTCCCCAGACGTTTGATGGCCTGCAGGTGATCACACCTCACGCCCAACGGTCGGATGTCTTATCCGCCTATGTCTCCAATGAATTGGCTTTAAAACCAGACACCACGCTCTCGTTTGGTGTGCGAACGGTGAGCAGCCAACGCAGCAGTGATGTGAGCCGTCGTCGGGAAGGCGGCAATCCCAACGCCAGCCCGTTGGCTGCTTCGAATAACCTGGCGCCTCTGGGCGCCTTGCTGGGGCAGGACTTAAGCGGCTATACCTTTAATGGCTTGGTCGACGATCTGGTGGGGCGAAACTTTCAGCGAAATGACCATCGGAGTGATTTGGGTGTGGCAGGCAGCCTGGGGCTGTCCAGGCAACTGAGTCCCTCGGTCAGTACCTATGCCAAAGTAAGTACTGGTTTTAAAAGTGGAGGATTAAATTTAACCGGTACGACTGCGGCAACTCCCGTCCAGTTCAAGCCAGAGCGTGTTGCGGGGGTGGAGGCAGGGGTGTCCTGGGATATTCCTCGACGCGGCTTGTTGGCGGATCTGGTGATTTATCGCACCAATGTACGGGATTTTCAGGCCGTATCGTTTGATCAGGGTGAGGGCTTGATACCGGTACCCCGGCAATCGAACATTATCAATATTCCGCAGGCCCGATTGCAGGGATTGGAGCTCAATATGAGTTATCGAACCCGACCCGCGTGGTTGGTGACCACAGGTTTGTCATATAGCCAGGCGATCAGTACCGAGTTTACCGATGCATCCAATGAAGACACGGGTAAAAACGATAAAAATCTGTCGGGCAAACAGTTGTACAACGCGCCGCGATGGAGTGGCTATGTGGGGCTGGAGAAGGGTTTTAGGCGAAGCGGTCGCACTGAATGGTATGCGGCAGTGAACGGCTATTTTAAAAGCGCTACATTTGGCGCGGTAGAGCAAAGTCGCAACAGCTTTATCAATGCCTATCAAGTGGTGGATCTGCGATTGGGGGCCCGGGGCTTACCTTCTGATTGGCGGATTGAGGCGTGGGTACGAAATCTGTTTAACGAGAAATACCTGTCATCGGTTGCGACGGTATACGGTGTATCAGATTACGGTGCCATTACGGGAGATCGTCGCTCGGCAGGCATCTCCACCGCAATTACGCTGAACCGGTAAATGATGACTGGACTGTAATGTTCTGTAAGGTTATTGAGTTGTTCCAGATTATCATCAGGCAAATCTTTTGGATTGACTTGATATGATTTTTTGGCGCAAGCCCCTTACATTGCCGCTGCTGTTGGTGGGCGGCTTGCTGATTATGGCCTTAAGCTGGCTATTCAGTTTGCCGATGACCGCTAACTACCCTGATCTGGTGCGAGAGCGGTCTTATTACGTGGATAAAAAGGGTACGGAGGATATTGACTCCATTCAAGCACGTTCATTTACTCCATTTGATGGTCCCTTGTTTCTCGGCAATGACTTATCCCCCCTGTGGTTACGGCTGACGTTGGCCCCCTCGGCCAATACGGATTGGGTGGCGGTGTACCAACCCAACTACACACATCACATAGAGACCTGGATACCCACCCAGCAGGGTCAATGGCGCAAGGTGGTAACTGGAAGCCAATACGCCTACAGCAAGCGCGAGGTTAGTACCTTGGCCCCGAGCGTGAGGGTGCAACCTGCCAGTGATCGCCCTATAACACTCTACGCACGGGTGATTACGCCGACAACGCCTATGTATGCAAAAGTCATTTTGCATGACCATGCCATGGCGTTTGACTCATTGATTCACCTGGTGGCGGGTGCTTTTGTCGGGGTTGGTATCATCATTGCCATGTTGTCCTTGATGGCGTATGTCAGTACCAAGGATTCCATATGGGCGATGGACTGCCTCTACAATTTGACTGGTTTGGCGGTACTGGTGATTCAGCTGGGTCTGGTGTCTCGGTATGTGTGGCCCCACAGCACGAATTTGGTCAATCAATTGAACCTGGCCCTAAATGCCGTGCATCTGGGAATGACCGCTGTTTTATATTATCGAGTGCTTCGCTTGTTTGGCGTTGGGCGACGCTATTTGATCCCCAACATGCTCGCACCATTTGTTGTTCCCTACCTGTTGTGGCTTATTGTTCAAGGGCAGGGTGATGTGGCCATGAAGCTGAACAACCTGATGATTATGGTGTTGGTTCTGGTCGGCTGCGGTATTGTCTTTTTGGCCAAGCATGCTGATCGCATGCTCAGTTGGGCGTTTCGAATCACCTACTTTGGGTTGCTGGTTTATTTCCTGTGGTGGTTGGTCCCCATTATTTTTCAGGCGCAGACGAATAACTTTTCGACCTTGTATCCCGCCATGCCCCTGAGCCTGTTTAGCATGGTGATGCTCTTGTTGATTCTGGTTCGGAATACCCAGCTTAAAATCCAGGAGTCCGAGCGCATCGAGGAGCAAAAGCGAGAAGCTGAGCAAGAGCTGCTGATGGCGCGCCAGCGCCATGAAGAGTCGAGCAGCTTTTATGGCATGTTGCTGCATGAGGTTAAAAACCCCTTGAGCACCATTCGCATGGCAGTAAGCAATCTCGAAAACGCTCTGGTTGACCAGGATGAGTCGGTAC
>DAITMV010000166.1:0-6858 GCA_036834985.1 Burkholderiaceae bacterium
CTGAAAAACAAGAGCAAACGGTCGCTGCAGAGGTTGTCTCTGCCCGCGAAAAACAGGCTAAAGAAGCGGGCGAAAGCGCGCGAAAAGCCGCTGAGCAGGCTGCAAAAGCCAGCGAAGCGCAAGCTGCAGCCCGCAAGCGTGTTGAAGACGAAGTGGCGGCCATTAATAAATTAATGCAGCAGCCCCGCAAGGTGGTGAAGGCTCCGCCTCCCACGCCGACACCGACTGCAGCGCCGTCTGTGGCACCCACAACCGGTACTTTGCACAAGCCGACCAACAAACCCGTCAAGGCTGCTACGCCAGCCGCACCCGCATCCACAGAGTCTGCCGAGGCCAAAGCCCGCGACGACGTTAAGAAAAAGGGTGCCAAAACCGGTGAAGCCTGGAAAGACGAAGCCGGTAAACGCCGGGGTGGTTTGAAAACCCGTGGCGATTCCAGCGGTGGTCTGGGCAATGCGGGTTGGCGTGGTCCAAAAGGTGGCCACAAGAACAAGCATTCGGACCAGAGCAACTTTAATGCTCCTACAGAGCCTGTGATCAAGGAAGTGCATATTCCTGAGACGATCACCGTGGCAGATCTGGCCCACAAAATGTCGCTCAAGGCCGCAGAAGTGATCAAGAGCCTGATGAAGATGGGCCAAATGGTGACCATCAACCAGGTGCTGGATCAAGATACCGCCATGATCGTGGTCGAGGAGTTGGGTCACAAGGCCTTCGCTGCCAAGCTCGATGATCCGGAAGCCCTGCTCGAAGAGTCCTCCGGCGAAGTGGTGGAGTACGAAAGCTCATCCCGTGCCCCTGTGGTGACGGTCATGGGTCACGTTGACCACGGTAAGACATCGCTGCTCGATTACATTCGCCGTGCCAAAGTGGCGGCGGGTGAAGCCGGCGGTATTACCCAACACATCGGTGCTTACCACGTTCAAACTGAACGCGGCATGATCACCTTCCTCGATACCCCGGGTCACGAGGCGTTTACTGCCATGCGTGCCCGTGGTGCCAAAGCAACCGATATTGTGATTCTGGTGGTGGCTGCCGACGACGGTGTGATGCCGCAAACCATCGAAGCGATTCACCACGCCAAGGCGGCCGGTGTGCCGATTGTTGTGGCGATGAACAAAATCGACAAGCAAGGTGCCAACCCTGATCGCGTCAAGCAGGAGCTCGTCTCTCACGAAGTCGTGCCTGAAGAATACGGCGGTGATTGCCCGTTGATTCCGGTGTCCGCGAAAACCGGGCAGGGTATCGATGATTTGCTCGAAAACGTCTTGTTGCAAGCCGAAGTGCTTGAGCTCAAAGCGCCGATTGAAGCGCCGGCCAAGGGTTTGGTCATTGAATCCCGTCTGGACAAAGGTCGTGGTCCGGTGGCAACTATCCTGGTTCAGAGCGGCACCTTGAGTCGCGGCGATGTTGTGCTGGCGGGTTCGTCGTATGGCCGTGTTCGTGCCATGCTGGACGAAAACGGCAAACCGATTCAATCTGCTGGCCCATCCATCCCTGTTGAAATTCAGGGTTTGTCGGATGTGCCACCTGCCGGTGAAGAAATGATCGTGATTGCCGATGAGCGCAAGGCCCGTGAAATTGCCTTGTTCCGTCAGGGCAAGTTCCGTGATGTGAAACTGTCCAAACAGCAGGCCGCCAAGCTGGAGAACATGTTTGAACAGATGGCTGAGGGCGAAATCAAAACTCTGCCGCTGATCATCAAGGCCGACGTTCAGGGTTCACAGGAAGCATTGGCCCACGCACTGACCAAGCTCTCGACAGACGAAGTTCGTGTGCAAATCGTTCACGCACAAGTCGGTGGTATCAGCGAATCGGATGTGAACCTGGCCATGGCTTCCAAAGCGGTGATTATCGGGTTTAACACCCGTGCCGATCTGGGTGCCCGCAAGCTGGCTGAGAACAACGGTGTGGATATTCGCTACTACAACATCATTTATGATGCGGTCGATGAAATCAAGTCGGCCATGACAGGCATGCTGGCGCCGGAGAAGAAGGAAGAAATCATCGGTCTGGTGGAAATCCGTCAGGTGATTGTCATCTCCAAGGTGGGCTCGATTGCTGGTTGTATGGTGCTCGACGGCGTTATTCGTCGCAACTCCGGTATCCGCTTGCTGCGTAATAACGTGGTGACCTGGACCGGTCAGCTCAGCTCTCTGAAGCGCTTCAAAGACGACGTAAAAGAAGTCAAGGCCAACTTCGAGTGCGGTTTGCAACTGCATAACTTTGACGACATTCACGAGGGTGATCAGCTCGAGGTGTTTGAAGTCAAAGAAGTTGCTCGGGTATCGCTGTAAAGGATTGACACCACGCCATGCGTCATAAACCCAAATCACCTTCGCGCGGCATCCGTGTAGCCGATCAGATTCAGCGGGATCTCGCTGAGCTGATCAGCCGTGAGCTGCGCGATCCGCGAATTGGGTTTGTGACCCTCACCGGCGTGGACATCACTCCTGATTACGCCTACGCAACCGTACACTTTTCCCTGTTGGACGGTGATCCTTTGGAGAGCACAAAAGGCTTGAATGAGGCGGCTGGTTACTTGCGTAACCTCCTGTTCAAGCGATTGTCCATCCATACGGTCCCCACACTGCGGTTCAAGCACGATGAGTCCGTTGAACGTGGTTCTGAATTGTCCCAATTGATTGATGAGGCCAACCGGCTGCGCGCTAAAGATTAACTTGCCTGACGGGCAAGCGATCGCTGCGGGCGGGTCGTGCAGATAACACCATGAAGGTTTCAGACAGGCAAGCGGTTCGAGTCAAACGACCACAGTACCCCGTTCACGGTGTGCTGTTATTGAATAAACCGTTGGGTGTGTCCAGCAACGAGGCATTGCAGCGCGTTAAACGGGTGTTCAGTGCGGAAAAAACAGGGCACACCGGTACACTCGATCCTCTGGCCAGTGGGCTGTTGCCACTGATGTTTGGTGAAGCGACCAAGTTTGCCGCCGATTTGCTGGAGGCGTCCAAGACGTATCGGGCCACAGCCCGTCTGGGTTTTGAAAGTAGCACCGGTGACGCCGAAGGGGTGTTGACCCCCTGTGCAACATCGCAGGATGTGTTGGCGATAACACCGGCCCAGGTACATACAGTGCTTGAGTCGATGTTGGGTGAGCAATCACAGATACCGCCCATTTATTCGGCCTTGAAGCATCAAGGCAAACCGTTGTATGAATATGCCCGAAAGGGCGAAGTCGTTGAGATAAAGCCACGGCAAATCGTCATAGAGTCCATCGCCCTGCTGGCGGTTCGAACCAGGACGAACGATGCGGATGGCACCACTCAAACGCACTGCGACATTGAGTTTGATGTTCGCTGCAGTAAGGGAACCTACATTCGGGTGTTGGCACAAGATATTGGCCGTGCCCTGGGATGTGGTGCGTATCTGGTGGGCCTGGAGCGCACCGTGGTGGGCGACCTGCACTTGCGCAATTCATACACCCCCGATCAACTCGAAGCGCTGGCTTCGCAGGGTCGGGATACATTACTGGCCACGCTCTGGCCGGTCGACACATTGTTGCAAACCCTGCCGCGTATTGTGTTGAGCCCTGAGCTGACAGCCCGCTTTATGCACGGGCAGCGTCTGGCTCTCGGAGAGCAAAACGCCTCAGGGCGAGTCCGGGTGTACGCAGTTAATGCCTCAGAACACACATCCGGAACAGGCATGTCTGGCAACGAGTCGTATCAGTTGCTAGGGACAGGTTTTTTAAATAACGATGGAAACGGCAACAGTTTGCTGGCTCCTGAACGACTCATTAAGTTGGAATCATGACACGCGCACTTCGTAACATCGCCATCATCGCACACGTTGACCATGGCAAAACCACGCTGGTAGACCAGCTCCTTCGCCAATCCGGCACATTCCGTGACAACCAGCACATCGCCGAGCGTGTGATGGATAGCAACGATCTGGAAAAAGAGCGTGGCATCACGATTCTGGCCAAAAACTGTGCTGTTGAATACGAAGGCACCCACATCAATATCGTTGATACACCCGGACACGCTGACTTTGGTGGTGAAGTCGAGCGAGTCTTGTCCATGGTTGACGGCGTGCTGCTGCTGGTTGATGCCGTAGAAGGCCCGATGCCGCAGACCCGTTTCGTAACCCGCAAGGCGCTGGCACTGGGGTTAAAGCCCATCGTTGTGATCAACAAGATCGACCGTCCAGGCGCACGTTGCGACTGGGTGATCAATCAGACGTTTGATCTGTTTGACAAACTCGGCGCCAGCGATGAACAGCTGGATTTTCCCGTAGTCTATGCATCAGGCCTAAATGGCTATGCTGGTGACAACGAACACATCCGCGAAGGCGATATGCGCCCGCTGTTTGATTCGGTCCTCAAAAACGTTCCGATGCGTGATGATGACCCAGATGGTCCCCTGCAGTTTCAAATCTCCTCACTGGATTACTCCAGCTACGTCGGCAAGATTGGTGTCGGGCGCATTCAGCGTGGCCGCGTCAAATCAGGTCAGGTCGTGACGGTTCAGTTTGGTCCAGAAGGTAAACCCATCAGCGGCAAAATCAATCAGGTTCTGAAATTCCGTGGTCTGGAGCGAGTAATCGTGGATGAAGCCATCGCCGGTGACATCTGCCTGATCAACGGTATCGAAGAACTCGGTATCGGCTGCACAGTCTGTGCTCCCGATAATGTTGATCCATTGCCTTTGCTCAAGGTGGACGAACCGACACTGACCATGAACTTCATGGTCAACACCTCTCCACTGGCCGGCCGTGAAGGCAAATTTGTAACCAGTCGCCAACTGCGTGACCGCCTGGATCGTGAACTCAAAGCCAACGTGGCCTTGCGTGTTAAAGACACCGGCGACGACACCATTTTTGAGGTGTCCGGCCGCGGTGAATTGCACCTGACCATCCTGGTGGAAAACATGCGTCGTGAGGGCTATGAATTGGCCGTGTCACGTCCTCGCGTGGTCTTTAAGGAAATCGATGGCGTCAAGTGCGAACCGTTCGAATTGCTGACCGTGGATGTGGAAGACAGCCATCAGGGTGGCGTGATGGAAGAGCTGGGCCGTCGCAAGGGTGACTTGCTGGACATGGCCCCCGATGGCAAAGGCCGTACACGTCTTGAATATCGCATTCCTGCGCGTGGCCTGATCGGTTTTCAGTCTGAATTCCTCACACTGACCCGTGGTACCGGCTTGATGAGCCACATTTTTGATGACTACGCCCCGTTCCGCGAGGGAGGTGTGGCCGAGCGTCGCAACGGTGTGCTGATTTCCCAGGATGATGGCGATGCCGTGGCATACGCCTTGTGGAAGCTGCAAGACCGTGGTCGTATGTTTGTGAGCCCGGGAGAGCCTTTGTATGAAGGCATGATCATCGGTATTCACAGTCGTGATAACGATCTGGTGGTTAACCCGATCAAGGGCAAACAGCTGACCAACGTACGTGCTTCGGGCACAGACGAAGCGGTTCGTTTGGTCCCGCCCGTTCAAATTACCCTGGAGTACGCGGTTGAATTCATCGCCGACGACGAGCTGGTTGAAGTGACACCCAAGAGCATTCGCCTGCGCAAGCGTTATTTGAAAGAACATGAACGCAAGCGTGCCGGTCGCGACAGCTAATCAGCCTGTCAGCCTCACGACGGCGGGGCATCGCCCCGCCAGAACCGTATCAGTCGCGCCCATGCTGGACTGGACTGATCGGTTCTGTCGTCGTTTTCACCGGGAACTCTCCCAATACACCTGGCTTTACACCGAAATGGTCACCACCGGTGCCTTGATCCATGGTGATGCCAAACGCTTTTTGCAATACGATCCCACCGAGCATCCCGTTGCCTTTCAACTAGGTGGCAGTGAACCGGACGATCTGGCCCGTTGCGCAAAAATGGTTGAACTGGCGGGTTATGATGAAGTCAATCTCAATTGTGGCTGTCCCTCCGAACGAGTTCAACGCGGTGCGTTTGGCGCATGTCTGATGGCCGAACCATTGCTGGTCGCCGACTGTGTCAAAGCCATGAAAGATGCCGTGAGCATCGACGTCACGGTCAAGCACCGCATCGGGCTCGATGACAACACAAGCACCACGCAATTGCATGAATTTGTTGGTCGCCTGCAGGACGCCGGGTGCAACACCTTTATTGTGCATTCGCGTAATGCCATTCTCAAAGGGCTGTCGCCCAAGGAGAATCGCGAAGTGCCCCCTTTGCGTTATGAGGTGGTATACGAATTAAAAAGGCTGTTTCCGGCCTTGGAAATTATTCTGAACGGCGGTGTGACTACGCTCGATGCCGTTCAAACCCATCTGCAGTATGTTGACGGTGTCATGATGGGGCGCGAAGCATTTCATAATCCGTGGATTCTTAGTCAGGTAGATCAGCGCTTTTACGGCGCAGATCCTGCCCGTGCTTATCACTCCCGATCCGACGCCTTGCGTGCCCTGCAGCCTTTTGTAGAGCAGGTGTTGGGGCAGGGCGTTCCCTTGCGTACAATCGTCAAGTCATGGCTGGGCTTGTTTCACGCTCAGCCTGGTGGACGGCTGTTTAGGCAAGTGCTGTCAGATCCTGCGCGTTTAAAACGCAATGACTGGACTGTGGTGCAAGAGGCGCTAGAGAAAATCCAGACCCCTCTTGCCGTGTGAGTTGCCTGTTGCTCAGGCCAGTTTGAACTTGGACACAGCGGTTTTAAGTTCTTGAGCCACCAATAGCAGTGAGTTGCTGGCATCGCTGGTTTGAGTAATCGAGGCGTTGCTTTCCTCGACCATGGTGGCGATTTGCTCGATATTTTTAGCCACTGAATTCGATGCCACACTTTGTTCACGCACGCTCCGTGTGATTTCGCCCACGCCGCGGGCGGCATCCTGGACGCTGTCGCGGCTAAGGGCCAATGTCTCAAC
>DAITMV010000167.1:0-6823 GCA_036834985.1 Burkholderiaceae bacterium
GGAACGCGGCGGGGGGAAATCGATTTGACCGGCGTTCCGTAATCGGACAGATCGAGTGTTTTTTGCAATGCATCCGCCAGGCCCGAGCCTTGCAACTCGAGGACCAGTTGCCCACTTTCGGTACGCACTTCCGGACGAATATCCGTGCCTGAAAAATCCAGCACGATGCGGCCTTCGCTCTCCTTGCCACGGCGAAAATCAAGACTCGTCAGGCTGGAGGCTTTGAGCAACTCCTGATCACCCCCCATCGCCTTACCCGCTGCGGTGTAGTTTCTGAATCCCACCACCAGTTGATTGCCTTTGGTTTGTAAATCGGCCTCCATGGGTTGACGAAGGTTCATCACCACCCGGGTTTTAGACTCGGACTGAACGATCGAGACCGATCGCACGTCAGGCGACAAGGCCTCAAAACTGGACTGACCTGTGGTGTTTTGCATCGGTGGCAAATCAATCACCAAACGCGGTGGATCCACGGTCGAAAACGAGCGAATGGCATTGCCCAGCGGTTTTGAAAAATCCAGAACGATATTGGACTGGCGCTGATTGGACTCTGCCGAGACGCGCTTGATGGCGGCACCGGCATCTGCCGGCGGAGCAGCCAATACCCCTGAAAACGCAGCGCCCATGCCGATGACAAACAGCAGTTTGACCGCGTGTTTACCCAGCCTGGAGGGCGCGCGCCCAACGCGCAAAGGCCTATGATTTTGTGACATTGGATTCTCCAGAACTGAGCTCAAGTGTGTACTGACGAACGATGGGTTTTCCGATTTCATTGCGTGCCGACTCAACGATGTGAACCACGGCATCCTCGATGCGGGTGATGCGGCCGCCTTGTGTCCCGATCAGATCCCCCGCACGGGCTTTGACTAAACGTTGTCCCAATCGGATGAGCGCCACGCGATGCCTGCCTTGCATGATGTGGCCGGCATACGTCATCTGCTCCAGTGGGACGCCCAGCAGGGGGTTGCCCAATAACGCGGACGCATCAAACAATTTGGAGACCTGCCGGGCCGACAGACTGGCCCGTTTGCTGTCAAACAGGTCAGCCGGCACCGCGCTGACCACCACCGGATCGCGCGGTGGCAACTGAGGCAAGGCTGGTACGGACACCGAAGCAGCCGCTGACAGACGTTGCTGTTTTACCCAGTCATCCAGGGTATCAACCGAATCAACCGGTGACAGATTGCACGCAGCAAGGCTGATGCACACCAGCCATGCGTTTTGTCTGACCAGCACACGAGCACACCGATTGGACCTCATTGTTTTACTCCCGGCGATGGCAGTTTGAGCGATTGGCGGAAGGTCATCAGCCAACCCTCCATCCCGACCTCACCGGTGTTCAACACGGAGAGGCGAAACTCATCAAACATCATCAACCGGTCCTGAGAGGCCACATCGCGCACAAAACCGGCAATGTCCATGTAGTTGCCTTTCATGCTCACCTTGACCGGTATCACATCAAAATCGCCCTTGGGCACGGCGGTTTCAGGCTGAAACAATTCAAACTTCAGGTCCCGTTGATAGCCCATTTGATTCACACGACTGAGCAGTTGCGGAATTTGTTCGTCGCCGGGCAGCAAGGGTTCTAGCTGCGCAAGGATTTGTTTGGCCTGCGAACTGCGCTCGCGCAGCAGCGGTAAAGAGGCGGCTTTTTTGAACTGCGACCCCAGATTGGCCTTGGTCTGGGACTCCTGTTGTTTAGCCTGCTCCAGGTGGCCCCACTCGGGCTCAAACCACAGAACATACCAAGCCACGGCGATCAGGATGTTGGACACCAGGACGACCAGCAGCCGTGGAACCCCCGTCCAGGACGTCATTTGCTTGAGATCCAGCGTCCTGCATTGGGATAGCAACAAATCAAGATGAATTGGTGAGCGCAATCCCATCAGCGTGACCCTCCTGAGGACTCCTGGCCGGCTGTCAGGGAAGGCCCCTTCTTGTCCGCGCGTGACACAATGGAGAACAATTTGGGTTCACTGGCTGTAGCGTTACCAGGCCCAAGCTCCTGTTTGACCATCCGCAAGGTGACGCCCTGCAGCGCGGCTTGTCTGGATAGCCCCAACAACCAGTTCGACAGCTTTTCGTTGGACGAGGTTTTGCCCGAAAAATCCAGCGTCGACTGCTTCAAATTGAACTGGGTCAGCGACACCTCCTGGGGTTGTGTTCCCTGAAACTGATCCAGAATATTGCTCAGCAACGCGCGATCCACATCCAGCGAGGTGATGAGTTTGATTCGCTGGGACAGATGCGCCACCTCGGCCTCCAGCTGGGCGACCTCAGACAACTCGGCGGCCAGGCGAACCTGCTCCTGCGCCAGCCGTTCATTGCGTAACGCTTGCAGGTTTTGCTGCATCTGCAACCACACGGATACACCGCCCAACAACGCAGCACACAGGGCAATGGACCCGGCCAGGATCAGAAAAAACTGTCGGCGCCGTTCTTGGGCACGCCCTTGACGGTAGGGCAATAAATTAAATCGAATCACCACATACCTCCGCGAGCCACGGCGTAGGCTGTGCTCACCTGCCCCCACACGGCGTCCGGAATCCGGGAGGGCTTGTATTGATACATCGATTGCACAGGGGACTTAAAACTGCGTTGAACCGCCGCAATCCAGTCTGCGCGTTGGGCGCATTCGCCCGTCAGCAGCACCTGCAGTGGGTCAGCCGCCGACACCCCGGACGGCACAGCGACCACCAGCAACAGTTGTTCAAGCGCCCAGCACGCCGCCTCGATCCATGCCGAGCCCGAAATACCCACAGAGGTATCGCTGATCACCATGCCATGGCTGACCCGGATTAGCCGGACCTTGCCAGGGTCGCACTGCACCAGACACAAGTTGCCCGACTCTTTTTGCCGGGTCAGTTGCAAGGCACCATCCACCTGGGCAAAGGGTTCAACCTCGATGCTGGTCAAGGGGATATCGCAGCGTGCAAATGCATCGGTCAAACTGTCGATCAGCTCAACACGCACAGCCGCCACCGCCAATGCGCAGGTATCAGGTTCAGCCCCGTTATCGTGCGCTGGTTGGTAGTCAAAATTAAAATCACCGGCATCGCAATTGAGCGCCGCTTGCAGATGGTCTTCGGCCTGCAGGGCCAGCATGGCATCGTCCGTTTTATCGACGACTATTTTTTCTACATAGGCTTTACTCGCCCCCAGCGCCAGCCCCACCCGCGAACCCGTCAGGTGATGGTGCTTCAGGTAGTCACGAACAGAGCCAGCCAGCAGCGCCGCGTCAGTCACATCACCCATGGCGTAGGCGGACTCTGGCACCGGACACAGACCCGCATGGACAACGCTGGCGACAAGATCACGCCCAGGGCGCAAGACCAGCACCACGGGGATCGGCCCACTTAAATCGATTCCGATGTGTTGGGCCCCACCCCGTTTGAGTGTGGACAGCCCACCTTTGAACGACAGTTTCATAAGGCTCTATCAGTACAGACAATGCTCATCAGATTAGAGAGTCTGAAGACGGGGTCACAACCCTCAATCGCGTGAACCCTTAAGCGGGTGTCAACCATGGAGTGGATGCAACACAGTACAATGTCGCAATCCAATTCAATTGGCAGGGACAAACGTGGGATACAACACCAAAACAACCATGTCTTACATCAAGCGCCAACGCGGCAGTGTCATGATGGTGCTCCTGGGCCTGGCCACCGCCTTTGCGATCGGCATCAGTGCCCTGGTCGGTATTTCACTGGCCTTGATCTACCCCAACCTGCCGTCGCTGGATGTCTTGACTGATTACCGGCCTAAAGTACCGCTGCGCGTATTCACCGAGGACGGAGCGCTGATTGGCGAGTTTGGTGAAGAGCGTCGCAACCCGGTGCGCATCAAGGATGTTCCCACCGTGATGAAACAAGCCATTCTGGCCGCCGAGGACGACCGCTTTTACCAGCACGGCGGCATCGACATCATGGGGATCTTCCGCGCAGCGATTTCGAACCTGACCTCCGGCGGAAAAAAACAGGGGGCCAGCACCATCACCCAGCAGGTCGCACGCAACTTTTTTCTGTCCTCTGAAAAAACCTGGACCCGTAAGCTCTACGAGGTATTGCTCTCGTTCAAGATCGAGGCCAATTTGAGCAAAGATCAAATTCTGGAGTTGTATATCAACCAGATTTATCTGGGGCAACGTGCCTATGGCTTTGCCTCGGCCGCGCAAATCTACTTTGGTAAACCACTGCGCGACATCACTGCGGCCGAAGCTGCCATGCTGGCCGGCTTGCCCAAGGCACCGTCCGCCTACAATCCGGTGGTCAACCCCAAACGGGCGTATGCCCGTCAGCATTACATCCTGGGCCGCATGAACAGCCTGGGCTTTATCACGGACAAAGAATACGACACGGCACTGAAGGAAACGCTGGCCGTCAAAGCCAGTGCCAGCGAGTTTTCGGTCCACGCTGAATATGTGGCCGAGGCCGCGCGCGTGATGGCAGCCGAACAGTTCAAGGACGACGTATACACCCGTGGCATCAATGTCTACACCACCCTGCTCAAAGGTGATCAGCAGGCGGCGTATCAGGCGGTGCGTCGCGGCATACTGGCGTTCGAAAAACGTCAGGCCTACCGCGGTCCGGAGGGTTTTGTGGAGCTTGAAGGCAACACCGCTGAGGTGGACGCATTGATCGACGACGCCCTGATCGAGCACCCAGACGCCGATGAGCTGCTATCGGCCGTGGTGTTGGAAGCGACACCCAAATCACTGAAGATTTCCCGCAGCAAAAACGAAGTGGTCACGATGACCGGTGACAGTATTCGTATGGCTCTGCCGTGGTTGGCCGCCGATGCACCGGCCAACCGCAAGCTCAAACGCGGTGCAATTGTCCGCGTGATGAAGACGGGTGGCGACAAGTTTGAAATCATTCAGATGCCCGAGGTGGAATCGGCGTTTGTTTCAGTCAGCAGCGCAGATGGCGCCATCCGTTCGATGGTGGGTGGGTTTGACTTCGGTAAAAACAAGTTCAATCACGTCACGCAAGCCTGGCGGCAACCTGGCTCAAGTTTTAAACCATTTATTTATTCTGCCGCGCTGGAAAAGGGCTTTTCACCCAGCACCGTGGTCAACGACGCACCCATCCACTTCGATTCAGGCGCCGGTGGACAGGCGTGGGACCCCAAGAACTACGACGGCAAATACGAAGGCCCCATGCGTTTGCGTCAGGGCCTGGCCAAATCCAAAAACATGATTTCGATTCGGGTACTCCAATCCATCGGGCCCAAATATGCGCAGGAATGGGCAACACGATTCGGATTTGAAGCGGACAAACATCCCGCCTACCTCACCCTGGCCTTGGGTGCAGGCTCGGTCACGCCCTTGCAAATGGCGGGGGCTTACGCCGTATTTGCCAACGGCGGTTATCGGGTCGCACCGTATCTGATTTCAAAAATCACAGACAACGACGGCAAGGTACTGGCCGAGGCCAAACCATTGCAGGCAGGCAATGAAGAGGTGCGCGCCATTGATGAACGCAATGCCTTCATGATGGACAGTCTGCTCAAGGAGGTCGTCAAATCCGGCACGGCCGCCCGCGCCATGAGCCTCAAACGCACCGACCTAGCAGGTAAAACGGGCACCACCAATGATTCACACGATGCCTGGTTTGCAGGGTACCACCCCGCCCTGGTGGGTATTGCTTGGGTGGGCTACGATCAGCCCCGCAAACTCGGCGATCGCGAGACCGGTGGCGGACTGGCCTTACCCATGTGGATCGATTACATGGCCTACGCCCTCAAGCGCTTGCCCGAAACCCCACGTTCGGTGCCAGACGGCATTGCCGTGGTCAACGACGACTACTATTTTGTGGAGTTCCAGCCCGGGTCGAACATCAATTCACTGGGCCTGCAAGACCCGGTACCCGATGCAGCCAACGGTGGAACGGCCCCGGCAAGCGCACCGAGTGGCAACAATTAGCGGCAGGGGGCTAGGCCGGCAATACGACCGGCTGGCCCAGTTGGGCTGAGAGGATGGTCGATAGCGAGGTTTGCCAGTCGGATTGATCACGGGTGTTGCGCCACGTGGACTGATCCCAACGGTAATGGAATCCACCACTCTTGGCCGCCACCCAAAGCTCCTTGACGGCAGCCTGAGCGTTTACAATCACTTTTCCGAAGTCTTCAAAATCAATGGTCAGAACATACCCCGCCCGGCTGATGTCTACATCCAGATCGAGTGTCTCTGCCAGTGATTCGATAGATTGCTCCAATGCCAGCAGCGTATCATCCACCTGCTGTAAAAATTCTGTATCGTTCATTGCCAATGAAAACCTTTAAAAAGCCCCAGGGCGCCAGTATAAGCGGTCCGAGCCCATGCCGTATGACCCGTCGGCCGGCAGCCCATTGTTTGTGGGTCGCCATCTGCGCCTGCGCCGTGTTCAGCGTCGCCGCCTGCGGCCAACGGGGCCCGTTGTATTTACCCAAACCGCCGGAAGTCAAACCACCGGTCGCCCAGCCCAGCCCGCCAGAGAACGGCACCCAACCCAACGAGAGCGGACGAAGCGTTCGCCCCAGCAACTCCAGGCAGACCCCCGAATGAGCACTATTCACACCCACAGCCAGTTTGTATCCGAATCCCTGTCCCGTCGCGACGGGCATCTGTTTTTAGAGGGTGTATCGCTGGCCGACATTGCCAAGGCCCATGGCACCCCCGTCTATGTGTACTCCGCTCGGCATATTCGCCGTGCGTTTGAGTCCTATACCGAGGCACTGGTTGGACATGACTCCATGGTCTGTTATGCCGTCAAGGCCAACTCCAACCTGTCGATCCTCAAACTGCTGGCAGGCCTGGGTGCAGGTTCTGATATCGTATCGGCGG